>SYCV01000196.1 GCA_005786805.1 Planctomycetia bacterium
AAGGGTTCTATCAATGTCAAAATCAAAAATTGTAAAGCCTGCATTCACCCTGATTGAACTTCTTGTCGTTATCGCAATCATAGCGATATTGATTGGTTTGCTCCTGCCCGCGGTGCAAAAGGTGAGGGAAGCTGCTAGTCGTATGCATTGTACCAATAACCTCAAGCAAATCGCACTTGCAGTTCATGGATACGAAAGCACCCACAATCAACCCCCCCCAGCGATAATGATTCGCACCGGTGTCAGTGACAATGATCCAAATGGCAATTTTGGACCTGGTTGGGCAGTTTTATTATTGCCATTTCTGGAACAAAAAGCGCTTTACATGAAGGCGGAAACAAGTGTGATGAATTACATTTTAAATGGCGACAACACCTGGCGCACCATCAAAGGGCAGTCGGTAAAAGTTTTTCAATGCCCATCTGATAGCGGTCATGATATTTTGTGGTCAGGCGCGGGTGGTGGATGGGCAAGGGGGAATTATGCTGCAAATGCTTCCCCATGCTATTATTGGGGCAAAACCTACACGGATGGAGCGGCTTCTAAATTTCCTCCCAGTGGAAATCCCCCTCCCCCCAATGAACCGAATTTTCCCTGTGGGGGGGTTTTTGGGGTCAATTTTTCCCAGCCTATGTCTAAGCTTACAACCGAAGATGGAACTTCAACCACAATTCTTTTCAATGAAATTAGAAATAGTGGGTCGTTGAGTCCTGCTGATGGGCGCGGAATTTGGGCAATTGGAATGAGTGGTGCAAGCGCAACAATGGGGCATGCCACATGGTGGATCAAAGGCCCCAATCATCTGGGTGGTAGCGCTGATGATATTCCAGGTTGTGCTGATCCTAATGGCTTGAAGGATATGGGTTGTTACCAACCCGCCACCACATTTGGGCAGGCCTCCGCCAGAAGTACTCATAAGGGTGGTGTAAATGCTGCTTTTGCAGATGGTACGATTCGATTCATCAAGGACAATATTAACTCTGTTACTTGGTATTGCATGAATAGCCGAAACGATGGCCAACCGTATTCCGAGTGAATTAGCATGTTACAAAAAATAATTGCTTTGATTATCTTTGTCAGTTTAATTGCAGGCTGTGGGGGCCCTTGGAGTTGGAGTGGTTCAGGAATTGTGAATCCCGGAAAAATCGAGAGTTTTATCCTCAAGCCTCCGGTTAGAAATGAAGAGCAAAGATACAAGCTATATTTTAAAAGTTCGGACAAGGCGGATGTTTATGTTGTTGCTGAAAAAGATGAAAAACAGGCAATCATTAGGTTGAACGAGGATGGCAAGATTGATTGTCCCACACTGGCTCAACCCTCGCATCAGGCAAGTGAGATGGTTATTGGGGTTTTACAGGTGGCTCCCACTGAAAATTTTGCAGTTTTAGTTGTTAACAAAGGAACACAGTCGATAAGCCTTGTTATTACAGCCCAAGAAAGATGACATTTGAAATATTGCTTCGGGCTTGTTGTGTTCGGTAACTTCTGAAGCTTATTTTTGTAATGCTAATAGAGAAACTCATAATGATTTACAATTTAAAAACAGAAAAATGGGGCGTTGGTAAACGGGTTGCATTCACCCTGATTGAACTTCTTGTCGTTATCGCAATCATAGCGATATTGATTGGTTTGCTCCTGCCCGCGGTGCAGAAAGTGAGAGAAGCGGCGGCCAGGGCAAATTGCCAGAACAACCTCAAGCAGATGGGCCTGGCGATCCACAATTACCATGACACTTATGGTGAAATCCCCTATAGCAGGCTGGATGCGTGTTGGACATGGGCGACATTGATTCTTCCATATATTGAGGAAAAAGCCCTGTTTGAACAATGGCGCCAGACTCAGACGAACAATAATGACTATTACAATGCCCCTGCTTCTGTAAGGACCAAAGTTGTAAAGATCTATTTCTGCCCCTCACGAAGGTCGGCTTCCAGTAGCGATACGGTTAGCACCAAGGGTGATGAAAACCAGACGAATCCCACGGGGCCTAATACCCCGGGCGCGCTGGGTGATTATGCCGCCTGCACAGGTGATCCTTCCGGTTATATCGATTACATTCAAAACATGCTTACACTTGCAGGCACTCCCGCAGGTTCACTTCCTGCCAATGGGGCTTTCATTTACCTGGGTGGTAAACTTGGTTTCAAGAATATTTCGGATGGCTTGAGCCAGACGCTGTTCATTGGTGAAAAACATATCCCAAATTCGAAATTTGGAATCACCCCGGATACTTCGATATTCAATGGCGACCATGGTGCTGCGGCGCGTAAAGCAGGAGTGGGCGCTGTTCTCGCAAAAGGGCCAACAGACACAGGGTCAAATTTTGGCAGCTATCATCCTGGTGTTTGTCAGTTTGTGATGGGCGATGGCTCTGTAAAAGCCTTGAATAATTCGATTGATGCCACAAATCTTGGTAGACTTGCAAATCGTCAGGATGGGCAGGTCATAACAATTTCAGACTAGTTTATTTCTTTGAAACCTCAAGTTTCACCTCTGGTTTCCCAGCTTCCACATTGATGATGAGGCCTGAAGTTCCAAGGTCTCCATATCTGGTTGGAATCAATGGCTTGGGAGCGGGGCCATCACCATTTTGAACGGGTGGGGTGATTGCGACTTTGTGTTTTCCAGGAACCGCGCCATCGTTTTGTTCAAATGTGGAGATTTTAAATTTACCATCGGCATCTATGAGACCGGAACCTGAATGTTTCTTGCCTTCCGCATTGGGAAGTTCAGGCTCCATGGTGATGCTGTACCCGGAAAGTTCCTTGGCTGGCTCGGCACTGCCTTGGAAAAAAACCGAACCATTGACGGGATGGGTCTTGGGGCCACCGCATCCGATGATAAAAAGCAATGGTAATAAAAACGCAATTGGGTGTTTCATTTGATATTTCACTTTCGCTCGATGACGATATTGAGAGTGTTTTCTTTTTTCTCGATTTCATATTTCAAGCCACTAGTGTCATAATTCTTATATTTCTCAAGAACTTTGACACTTGAAGTTTTAACGCCGCCTGTTGCAGGATCGAATTCTGATGCAGGTTCGCTGATAACCGCGGTGACCGGACCAGCGTAAGCGCCTTTTCCCCGGCCAAAGCTTTCCATCTCAAAGTTGCCATCCTTGTCGATCTTACTGTTGGAATTTCGGCCCTTGGTTTCCGGGGCTTGGGAAGTGAATTCTATCCAACCATCCGTGAGAGGTTTTCCATCCGTGTATTTAACCGTTCCTTTGACTGGATAAACAGGAAAAACAGGCTGTTCGTTGCCACATCCCGTCAACCCAAACAGGAAAAGACAAAGAAATAACAGGTTTTTGTTCATGGAAGCTTCCTTTTACTTGCTAAATATTCAAAAAAGCATTGAAATTTGCATAAAACTAGCTCAGTATAACATTATAGAAAAATTATTGCTCAAGCTTTTTGAAGAATTATTGATTCTTTTAATGATATCAAGTCGTTTGGCCGAGTGAATCAGTATGAATTCTAATAATTGCATTGGATTATCTTTCATAAAATTTTGCGAGAAAACATGAAAAACATGATTGTAAAAAAAGGTTTTACCCTTATTGAGCTTTTGGTGGTGATTGCAATCATTGCAATATTAATAGGGTTGCTTTTACCAGCAGTGCAAAAGGTGAGGGAAGCTGCAGCCCGTTCTACTTGCCAGAATAACCTCAAGCAAATGGGGCTGGCTATGCATAATTTTCAAAGCACTTATGGTGTATTTCCCCCTTCCCGAGTTGCGGACCAAAAGCTTACTTGGGCGGTTTTGATTCTTCCTTACATGGAACAGGAAAATCTCTACAAGCAATTTGATGTCACCAAGCAATATTATCAGCAGCCTACCACCAATGGCGATCCCCGAACCAAGGAGGTTAAATCGTTCTTCTGTCCTTCCTATCCCAGAACCTCAAAAATAAGCACTAATGGGGACTCTAGCCCTACTTTCCCGCATACTCCGGGTGCTTGTGCAGATTACAATACCATTTCCGGTAGTCTGGAACGGTATACCAATCCTGGTACTGGAGCGTGGGATAATTGGCGTGATGGCAATGGGGCCAACGGTATGTCCAAGAAGTCTCCGAACGGTACCTTGATGGGTGAATTTAATTTCAACCATATTTCAGATGGCACTAGCAACACTTTCCTCATTGGTGAAAAACATATCCCTGTGAAATGGTTCGGGATCGGATTCGGAGGTGGTCTTGGAGGAGGAGATGGTTCTATTTACAACGGTGATCAAGAATGGCATTTCTGCAGGGTTGCAGGCCCAAGTTTTCCGCTGGCGACGGGTCCCAGCGATGCTTCAGCGTCAGCTACATCCAATCATGCATCCATGTTTGGTAGTTACCATTCAGGTGTGGTCCAGTTTGTTTTCTGTGATGCAAGTGTGCGAGCATTGACCCCTGGAATTCCCACCGCGACCTTGGCGTTATTGTCCCAGCGCGATGATGGCCAAGTCATTCCTCAGTATTAATTACACATGATAATCATAAAGGCCCCGGAGATTGACTCCGGGGCCTTTTATTTTTTGATTGCTGAGCTTGATTAAGCCATTTTGAAGTGCAACACCCGATGATGACCGACTGCCAGCAGTGATTTCATTCCATCAGTGCTTGCCA
>SYCV01000030.1 GCA_005786805.1 Planctomycetia bacterium
ACCGCGGATTTAAGTTCCAATTCCTCAACCCATCGTGACCTTGGGCCTGATTACCAAAACAGCACCATAAGGCAGGCTTTCATGGGTCTAAGCTGCGGTGTCGGATTCAAGTTCTGAATTTGGTTTATCCAAGATCCATACTTACCGATCGCTATGAATCGCCCATTACCCATCAAGGTTTCATGGGGCCTGGTAGTTTTTTTTCAATTGGCCAACCGCCTTAATGCTTATTGTCGTGGTGGGTGGCGACAAGATGAGTGAGATATTTTTAAGCGATTAAACCAAGGTGGCTTGAAAAAAACAGGGGCCAAAGAATGATCTTGGCCCCTAAAAAGTTGATTAACTTCCAGAGATATTTCCCCATAGGAAGGGGCTTTGCTTTATTTGGAAGCCTCTTTCACGGTGATCAAACGGTCTTCCTGGGGGAATGTCGTCAACTCAAGTCCCTTGAAGTGCAATTCCTGTGGCACGGTGTTTGAGTGGAGCTGCAAACCAATCGGGCCAGCCATGATCCGCTTGGGTTCAGGGTCGCGCCAATCAACGACGGCATGGCCATTCACAGCGAAGCGAACGCGGTTGCCCTGGGCCAGAATCTCCATGTCGTTCCAGTCGTGCTGCTTGCCAACTTTTTTCGCAGGTCCGCCATCCACCTTCAGGCCATTTCTTCCAAACAGGTCGTACATGCCCCAACCCGAAGGGAACATCACAAGATGGCCGGCATAGGTGTACTTGGTCCGGTCCTTCTCCGGTTCCTTGCTTACGCCTGGTCGTATTTCACCCCAGAAAGAAACGCCCGAGTGCATTTCCGATTCCACCAGCTTCGCGGAAAACACCAGGCGGAAATCGGTGTACTTCTCCTTGGTCAGCAGGTAGGTGCTGAATTTGATGGGCTTGGTGTTCTTGGCGATGATCACTCCATCCTTTACTGACCAGTGGTCTTCAAAGCCTTCCCACCCTGAAAGGTCCTTGCCGTTGAAAAGCTTGATCGTCTCGGATTTGCCCTTAGCCGGGGGCACGACAGGTGCCTTGTCATTGTCGGCAGCCGAGGCCGCATCGTTGTTGATCAGAACCAGTGCCAATAATCCAGTTGCAATCGCATTTGCTAACAGCCATCGCCTCATGTTTCGACTCCTTGGGGTGAAATTAAATCCATGACAGAAAAACAAACCTATCACGAACATCGCATGGAAGCAACATTCTGCTGGGCAGATAAAGAGGATATCTTATTGCGGCATTTGTTGGTCAAAGGCAGTTCACTTACGGCTTACGCTGGAAATATGAGAGGTTTTGGTGGGATTTGCAAATATGATTTTGCAGATTTCTGATTTAAGTCTCAAAACAAAACCCCTGATCACTTCTATTTGAAATGATCAGGGGTCTGTTTATATAGCGGTTCCCAACCTGATTTCTACTTCTTCAAATATTCAATCAGGAAAGCGGTGCTTGAGGGAAGCTTTGTGTTTGGCATGTCTTGATGCACCAAAACAACCTCCACGCCATTGGCTTTGAGTTTTTCAGCAAGCTTGATTCCCAACACCGCGGAATGCGTCGGGTCTTTCTGGTTGGTGCCAACCACGGGCGGGGTGTCTTGCTTGTTGAAGTAGAGGCCGATTGGCGGGTCATTCTTGCTCACCAAGGCGAAGGGTGAATATTCATTGATCCACTTCATGATTTTTTCCCTGTTTTCCATCACAACCGCCAGGCTGGGCATGCCGAAAGCGTGCGCGCCATAGCCATAGTTGGGCATCCATTCCTTGAGTTCCTTGGGATCAAGGGAAGTCTGCGCGCCATTGACAGCGGCGCAATAAACCCGGGTTGATTCGCGCGCGATCGGGTCTGCGCTGTCGGGTTGTGCCATGTCTTCGTGGAAGGCAAGCCAAAGCGAGGAGCAACCACCCGCGGAGCCACCGGTCGCGCCTATGCGTTTTTTGTCCAGGTTCCATTCGGATGCTTTTGAGCGTACGAACTGCAATGCCCGTGCCGCATCCTCAAGCGGGGCTTTCACAGGGGGTTCAACCTTGAGTTCCACTGCCTGCTTCACATACCTGTAATTGATCGCAACGACGGAAATGCCAGCATCCAGAAAAGGCTTGGCGCCAAAATTTTTCTTGTCTCCACCCTGCCAGCCGCCACCATGGATGTAAAAGACCACCGGGGTGGGTTTGTCGGATTTAGCCTGGTAGAAATCCAGCACCTGGCGCTCATGGGTTCCGTAAGGCACATTGGCCTGGGTGGGGGCAAGACCAGGGGCGGCTTGTTTCTTCTCATCTTTTTTAACCTCGGATTTTTTTTCCTGCGCGGAGGTTTGAAGACACGCTGCACCCAGCACCAAGGTCGTGAACAAAAGCTTTCGTAACATGAACATTCTCCATTTAATAGTGGGAGGTAAGCCAAAAACATCTCTTCAAATATTCTCCATGCCTTGATGGCCTCGTCAACCAAATGTTTTTGATTCTTTGGGAATTAGTAAAGATCGAGTTTGTACGCCTGATCACAACGCGCCGCGAGGTGATCGGGGCGGAAAGGAATAAACCCTGCGCCTTTATAGAGGGCGATTGCATTCTCAAGCACAGATGCGGTTTCAAGGGTCACTTGTTTGTAACCAAGTTTCCTTGCATCAAAAAGCAATTGTTGGAGCATTTTTTTTCCCAACCCCAGCCCCCGGGTGGATTTGGCCAGGTACATTTTCCTCAGTTCGCAGCTTGTGGGTGAATCGCGGGTGATTCCACCTGTTCCTATGATCTCGCCATCGGGGTTTTCGATCACATGAAAAACACCGTTATTTTGATGATAGTTTGTTTCGATATCATTCAAGTCAGCATCGGTCGATTCGGGGTCGGGTTGTAATCCAAACTCCAATAATACTTTGAAGATCAATTCCTTGATTGCGGGAATGTC
>SYCV01000197.1 GCA_005786805.1 Planctomycetia bacterium
CAGAGACTGCACGGACTTTTTAGGTGCCCTCCAAGCATCTGCTATTTTTTTCAATGCAAAATGGTTATGTTCGGTAAAAGTAGATACAGACTTGAAATTTCTAATAGATTCTTGATTGTCACCGTACTTGTTCAAAGCGTCGGTCACCATGGTAAGGTTCACACGAATGTTCTCCGCCTTGGCGATTTGAATCCCTTGTTTTAGTCTTTCTTTTCTCTCGTCATCCAGTTTTGACTCTAAATCCGCTGCTTGGGAGAGTATCACCGATACATCAACATTTAGATCTCTCTGGCGGTCAATAAGTTTTGTCACAATAGTCGGAAACATCGATTTGTTCTTTGAATCTTTATTTTCAAGCATTCCAAAAAACACTAACAATGTCGCATTGATAGAAAACTCCTCCTTGGAGGCTTTGGACATTCTTTCAGCAGCGATTTCCAAGGAGCGAATTGCCTGTTGTTTTAAGGCCAATTCACGAAGTTTCTCCAGGATTTGTTGATGACGAACATAGGCAAGCTTTGTTTCATCATCAGATATTGATTTTGTTTTTGCCTTGGCTGATGTTTCAAGGTGTCTTATGACAGCAACCATGTCTTGCTGACGCAAAGACTTTAGAACAGTTGTTGCCTCAGTGACCAACTTTGATTCTTCAGTATCGTTTAAATTATAATAGGATAATACGCTTAAAAGAGTTTCAAGGCGCTTCGTTGCTTTTTCGGTTTGTAAAGCTGTGGACTCTTGTCTTTCAATTTTGACTTTTGTTGTTGTTTGCCCCTGGGCCAAAACGGGGAGGGTGATCAGCAGGGAAAGAAAAAACAACCTTAATGATTTAAACATGAATTTACTCACTTTAAGGGGTAGGATGTTCCAAGAGCAATGATAACCTTATCTTTATAACTTTGCCAATATTTAATTGTCTTTTTAATACTTAAATTAGGGTTTCATTGGCAAATTGGGTAAGAAACCCTCGAATACCTGGGCCTGTTTGTTTTTAAGTTGCATTAGCTTTTCAGTTTCCTTTTCCTTGCGTCTCCACCATGCCAGCAACTCGTCAACACCAACAACTTCTTTTACAAGAATTTCAGATTGTCCGGTTTTAGGGGATGTAGGATTCATGTCGGTTACTTCAACAAAATACTCTATCTTATCACCAACTCGAATGTTCTTGAGTGTCCCGATTTGAAAATCAAATCTTCCACCGGCAGTTCTCCTGTCGGGTGTTTCCCAAGGAGACTGGGATGGAATAGGATAGAAATCAATGACAGCCTTAGGGGAACTGTTTTCAAATGCTCCAGATTCCAATAAAAACTTTCCGAGCTTTTCTGATTCTGGCTTGAATTCCTGGAGTGGAAGAGTCTGCCAATCTCCCTTTTCATTGATTCGATACCGGAATTTCGCGGATGAAAGCCCGGAACCACATTCTGATTTGTAAGCGACACGGAATTGCTTTCCGATCAGTACGGGAAGCCCATCAATTTCAGTGTCTTCATCTTTTCCCGGAATCCTTGTGATTCCAGGTATTTGTTCAGGTAGTAATGTGACCAGTGGTTCAGGTGTGTCTTGAACTGTAAGTTTTCTTTGCCAGTTAGGGTTTGATTCCAATCCGTATTGATTGCTGCAGTTAATCTGATATCTGGTATTTCCGTTCTTAAGAGCGAAACGAACGACAAATGAATCATTATTTTTGTCTAACACGCAAGGGGTTGAATCTGGGGTGAGATTCAAATCGGCATTCTTGATAATCAAGGATGCTTCCTTGAGTGGTTGTGATGATTTAAATGCAACTTGCACTATACTGCCAACGATGCCTTCAATGTCGCCTTTGGGGAAAATTTTCTCGTAGGGGGTTCCATCGGGGCGTTTGCCATACCAGTCGGGCATCAGTAACTTGGCGGAAATCATTTCCAATGTCGGGCGATTGTTTCTAATAAATGGAATCGGGCCAGCTCTTCCATCCCCGATCCGAACAGTCACGGTCCCATTTTCAATCGAGGATGCGAAAGTTGCCTTCCATTTCCCGTTTTCATCGGGTTCCGCGGCAAAGAGCAATGATTTTCCGTCATCACTTTTCCATTTGACTTTACCTGTGTTAGGGGTGTAACCCTTGGTCAATGATAGATCAAAAAAGATGGAAGCTTCCTCTCCTTCCGCAAGGATGATTTTATCAGGAAGGTTTTCGAAAGTAGTATTTCTAGGGATGGGGACATTTTGTAAAAGCTGGCGTTGAAACAGGGCTTTTGTTGTATCCTTTGCCGCAACAAATGCGATGATCATAAACAACATGGCAGGTGCGAATTTGTAACCAGCGTCCTTGATTTTTTGAGTTTCAAGAGCCTTGTTGAAGTTGAAATCGGGATAACATCTGACCACTTCATCGGTTAATTCGGACAAGAGTTTCCCCGATTTTTTATCAAAGCGAGCGTCAGGTCTGGATAGTTGCAAAACCGTGATCAGCCGGTGGTCGAATTCAGGAAATGTCCTCTCGATCCTGAGTGCCGCATCATCCTCACTGAAATTTTTGGCTGCAGGAGCAAAAACATGATAAGTGATGCTGACAATAAACAAGGATAACCATGAGGAAGTCATGGTCAATCTCACTATGAAAGGAGTTTCCTCCTCAATATCCCAAACCCAGTCCGCGAAACATGCGACAACGAGCAGAGGGAGAACAAATAACAAACATTTGGACAGCCCATGAAGAATGTCAATTAATTTGTTAATCACCCAGATGTTTTTTATCCGGGTTCGGATGGGTTCCAGGGATTTGTGATTCATTGCCTCTGACATCATTTTAACTCAGGTTGTTCCATCTTCTAAAAAACCATTCCAAGCTTAATCCAATAGTAAGCACGATGAAAAGCAGTGGATTGAGTTTTGGTACTTCCGTATTGAAGGAAACTTGGAATGATTTTGCCGGGATATCGGACAGGATCTTGTCAGCTTCGTTTTCTATCACAAACTGGCCATTGCTAAGCTTTGCGGCTTCAGAGATTTGGGAGGACGCCAATCCACCTTTCTCAATATCTTGCTGCGGGAAAACCCTCCATTCAATCCGGGCGTCCTGTTCCCCAGAGATTGAAAAGGCAAATTTCCCAACCTTGTCATGGGTGAGATTAAGCAGGTATTCCCCAGCTTTGTCAGGGATTTTTTTAAGCTCTATGTCTTTTGACTTAGTCTTGGAATCAGTGCCATCGGGGGCATCAAGCCAGTCAATTTTTGCAGCTATGCTGTCTTTTCGCTCCGGCATGAAGTTTTTATCAAGGATCCGAACAGCAATCTGTCCCCCGGTGTTAAGGAATGGGTCAGGCCTGTCAATCGACAAACGAATCTGTTTGATGGCTCCAACTCTTGGGCCTGCGGCCCAATAAACCCATTGGCTCCAGAATCTTCCATAAATCGCATCTCCATCGTTGTAACGCCATCGCCATGCCTCATCAAAACCAAACCAGGCGATTTGTCCTCTACCGTAAGGCTGGGTTGCCAGAAGTGGTAACGGCCCACTGGGAGTTTTCTGGCTTGGATGCACAAGCAGTGGGGTCGCTCCCGGTTTAAGTTTGCTGACAGGGGCATGCCAGTACATTCCGGGCAAATCTTTCCAAGTCCTAAAGTTGGCTTCAGGGGTTTCGGCAAGTTTCATCGCTTCTTGAACCAAACCATCCTTGGTTAACAAGGGATTATAAATAGTCGTTCTCTTTTCATTCAAAGAAACCGAGTCATAAGGCCCTGGTTCAATGGGTAGCAGATTTCCAAGTGGTGAATCATTCCAGCCCTGGTTGTTGTATCTTTTTCCACCAAGGATAATCAAGCCGCCCCCTTCTTCACAAAATTGCCTTATTCTTTCTGGGCCATCCGCTCCTAGTTTGTCGAGGGGAATATCGCCGAGAATAATGACATCAAAAGCGAATAAATCTTTTCGAGTAGAGGGAATTTCCTGAAGGAAAGGGTCTTTTGAAGTAAGGTCGGGGTCACCATCAAGGATGACAAATTTAGGATCAAGAGCCTTGCGTGGGGGTTTGCCGTCCCCGCCGGATGATGCTGTTTCACGGGTTAAATTCATTAGTAGAAATCTTAGATCCCATCGCGGTGATTTGTCGATGACCAATATCTTGATTTTCCGATCAATTATTTTCAAGGGCCGGGAAAGTGAGTCCTCATTGGATGCGTTTGGAATACCAATGAGTTTCGCATGGACCTTGATCTCGGAGTTCTCCTTGTTTACTCCTGTGAAAGGAGGGCGAAACATAAGCGCGTGGCGAATATCCTCTCCAGATTTCGCTGGAATCGTGTCCTTTGCGACTTCAGTGCCATCCACTGTCAGCCTGAGTTCAACCTTGGCTCCCGGATTGTTTTCTGAGTCAAACTTGGATAATTTCCACCTCACGGGAACGCCTAGCAATTCACCAGCTTGAACAATTTCCGGCAAGACAAAATCCCTTAGCTCAATGGTTGCTGGTTGGCTTAAGCCGAAGCCCACAAAGAAGAGAGGAATCTGTTTCTCACCTGCGAGTTTGGCGATTTCGTTGAGGTTCGCAGAGGAGTTTGTGTCCCGTCCATCGGTGAATATTATCACCGAGGAAGGTGGCTCAGTGGTGTTTGAAATGGCTTTTTCAATCGAGTCAGCAAGCAGGCTCCTCGGTTGGTTTCCCTGCCAATCTTCAAGGAATACCAGGGGATCGGCTTTCTCACCAAGCCGTTTCAAATCATTGCCGAAAATGTATTTTTTGAGGGGGCCTTTTGTCTCGAGTGTTTTGAGGAATCCATTGGTTTTGTCATTAAAAACAGCCTTGGCCAACTCGATGCGCGATGGATATTTCGTGGCGGAATCCAAACCGGGTTCAGCGATGGTGATTTTGCCAACAAGGGCTTCGGCACGGGATATATCATCTGGCTGGATTCGGTTATCCCTGGATTGCATGCTAAGGGAATCATCAAGGATGAGAATGTTTGGGGAGGGGCGGGTGCCTTTAAGCTTCAAATTGCAGGATAATGGTTGAAAGAAAAGCATGCAAAAAGCGAAGATGGCGGCAAATCTGCTGCAAATTGCAAAAGCTTTGATCCGGGAGGGCAGCTTGATTTGTTCCGCACGATAAAGCCGAAGAGAAATAATCAAGAGTGCTATTACGCTTAAAGCAGCCAATATGAATGAAAAATACATGGGTACGGTTTCAATAGAAACCATGCTCGAGCCGCTTGGCGTTTCAATTCCCAAAATGTATCCAAGAAACTTATTCATTCACCCGCCCTATAAAGGTTGACCGCACCACCATGCGAAAAACATTTCAAAAACAAAAAAGATCAAAAGAAGGTACAAGAGAAAATTGGTGAGTTCACCAGTGCCACCGGAGATGGAGGAGTCTCCTGTGTTGTTTTGGTGATAAACATTTTTGCCAAGGATTTCATCAATTTCTGATTCCTGGAGGGGGTTAAGATCAAATCCCTCATCATTCGAAGCCTGGACCGCAAGAAGATTTTTAAAATTGTATTTTGAATTCGCTGGCGGATTACTTTCAAGCTTCCATATCCCCGCTTCGGGCGTTTGAAATTCTCCCTTGAAAGTCACTTCTTCGACTGATTTTTCCATTGAGGCTGGGAAAGTTTGACCGTTGGGAGAAACCCACTTGTGTTTTTCGCCACTGGTCAAATCCTGGGGTTGAAGTTTTAAAGATATTTCCCTTGATATCGAGGGGTTTTTGGCATCATTCAAAGTGTCCAATATTCGGGACAAAAGTGTCTGTATGAAAGGAACAAAGCTAGGTCTAAGAGGTAAGTCGCTGTAAGAAAGATCAGGAACCCAAGGAAGGACTGTGACAAAGCCCGAGCGGATTTGCCGGGTTTCACCAATCGGCTGGTTATCAGAAAAGTAACCCAATGCGGATGAGTTTTTGTCGCCCGAAACATCCAGTGTGATTCTCTTGTGAAATTCGGACTGGTTTATGAGGTTAAGGGGCGCGGAGCGGAAACGGTTGAACCAACCTGCTGGTGGAAAGTTTTCTGTCGCCATGGTGGAGGTGGCGGCGTTGGGGGTTGGATTCGCCCGGGGAAGGAAACCATTTTTGTTTTTAGTGATGGACTCGAATCCAACGGCGTAATTTCCCCCAGCGAAGTATACAAGGGGGCGCCCGGTGGAAACCCATGTCTCAAGTTTTTCAAGGAATCCATCATTGATAGAATCCAACCCTGTTAAAACAGGGTCAACCATAAACACAATGTCGGTTTCGTCAAGCAGGTCGGGGGTTGCATTCCTGCCTGAAGAAACTTTGGTTTCAATGCCGGAGTTTGATGAATCAGAGGATCCCGATCGGATGGCATGGTAGAGGAAAAAGGAATTTTCACGGTTGGGATCAATTTCAGATTTTGCCCCAACTATCAAAACTTGAAGCTTGTTTCTGGCAAGTACGATCTTTTCCCTGAGATTGTCCCTGTTGAACCTGTCGTTGCCCGCCAAAGCCTTGACCACTTGTTGGCCTTCCTCGGGGATCAGAAGGTCCAAAGTGACCTGCCTTTCCTCGCCCGGTTCAAGTTTTTCAATGTTAAGGGACTCCGCGGATTCAAAATCAGTACCCAGCCCAAGAGTAACTTTAATCCCGGCAGAGGGCTTGATTCCCCTGTTGCGAACGGTAAGTCCCCAAGTCTGCCTTTGGTTGGCAAGTATGATGCCTGCGGTTGGTTGGAAATCGATCATCTGGATATTGCTGTCCACATCACTGCCTTGCCTGATCATGTGCATTGAAATTGACGAGGGCATGTTTTGTACAAGTGTTTTGAAGGAGTCAGATTCGCCTTGCCAACCAAATCGCTGCATGTCTGAAAAGAAAAAGATTCTTCTCTGGCTGAATGATGAGTTTTTTAGGAGATCGATGGCATTGGCAAAACCCTGGTAGAAATTGCTTGAACGATCGCTAGGCTTTATCTGGGCAAGAGCTGAATTTAATGCGTCTGATTCATTTGCATTGTTGTAGCTTAATTCGACGGGATGGTCGGAAAGGCTCACAATCCTGGCCTTGGAGCCCGAGGGGAGATTTCCGATTAGTTGCTTGGCGGATGTCAGGGCCATATCTAGCCGCGAGGTCTGGCCCTCCATTGTTGACATGCTTTGGGAATTATCAATCAATAAAACAGCGTCTATGGGGCCGCTGCCAAACAAAGATAGGGTTGAGGGTCGCGCAAGCGCAAGAGCGGCAAGGATCAGGATGGCCATGCGCAATAACAAAAGCAACAAATCTCGAAGCCTTACCTTCTTGCTTGTTTCCTTCATGCTTTTTCGAAGGAATTCCATAGGGGCCCACCGCAGGACTGTCGGTTTGCTTTTGCGTAGAAGATGCAATGCCACAGGTATTCCTGCGGTTAAGGCACCAAAAAGCATCCATGGAACCAGAAAATGCATAGTTGACCTTTATTGGATTTTTCCAACTCTTTTTTTCATTAATCTCAGGGCAAGCATTTTAAGCAACTCATCCTCGGGGGGCTTGTCCGAACGAACCAGAAGATGGGTCGCCTGCAATCTTGTGCAGGAAACATTGATTTCATCGAGCCAGGTTTTTATCTCTTTTTGATAAGTTGACCGCAATAGTTGTGGTCGTGTCACCAGCGAGTCGCTGCTCTCCAAGTCTTCAAAAAGGATCTGGCCTTCCATCGGGAAATCGATCTCATCGCTATGCAGGACCTGCACCAGAAGCACATCATGCCCGCGGGCCCTGGTTTCAAAGATTTCTTTCAACAGCGATTGCCATGGTTCTAGAAAATCACTGATAACTATCACCATTCCCCTGCGGATTTGTCTTTCGGAAATCTGTCTAAGTGCAAGAGACACAAGTGGAGGGGTGTTTTCTTTCTCCCTTTCGGGACCCGGCATGATTTCCGCTATTTGATTGAGAAGTATTTTCAAGCGGTTGGATTTAGTGCTTGGAGGAAAGGACAAAAGCCTCTCGGGGTGATCCAGCGTGTCGATAGTTTTAAGACCAACCGCATCGCCCTGGCTTGCAGCGATCTGGCAAAGAACCGCGGCCATCAACTGAGCCATTTCATGCTTTGATTTACCCTGCGATCCGTAACTCATTGAACCAGAAAGGTCCAGAAGCACATGGGCTGTGTAATTGGTTTCTTGCTCGTACTGCTTGACAATGTATTTTTCTGTTCTGGCGTAACCCCGCCAGTCGATATGCCTGAGATCATCGCCCGGAACATATTCTCGATGTTGGGAAAATTCAATGGAAAAGCCCCTGAGAGGGCTTTTTTGGTCACCAACCCTTGAGCCTTCAACAAGAGTAAGAGCACGCAGGCCAATGTGCTTGGCCTGTTCAAGAAGTTTAGCCTTGTTGTGCTCGGGAACTTGGGACATATTCGGTTTAGCTGTTGGTTGATAACTTTAATTTGGAACGGACTTCCTCGATGATTTTGCGGGTGAGGTCATCAGGACCAATACCATCAGCCTGGGCTGTGAATGAAGGTAATAAGCGGTGCCTGAGAACAGGAAGGGCGACTGTCTCTATATCCTGTATTGTCACATGAGGCCTGCCGTGTAACGCTGCCCTTGCCCTGCCGGCCAATACCAAGCTAATGCTGGCTCGGGGACCTGCACCCCATTGAATCCATTTTGATGCGAAAGATGCAGCTTCCTCAGTGTTGGGGCGGGTGGCGCGGCTGATTTTTCTTGCAAACTCGAGGGCGGTGTCTGAAACAAGAATCTGTTTTGTTATCTTTTGAAGTTGCTCTATTTCGTTTCCATCAAGCACAGTATTGATAGATTCCGCATCCAAAGCGCTTCTGCGCATGATCTCATCTTCCTCGGTATCAGAGGGGTAACCAACTTGGATTAGGAACAAGAATCTATCAAGTTGGGCTTCAGGAAGTGGATAAGTACCTTCCTGTTCAATTGGATTTTGCGTGGCGAGAACAAAGAAAGGCGATGGTAGGGAATGATCTGCACCCCCCACGGTTACTTTTCTTTCCTGCATGGCCTCCAAAAGCGCAGCTTGTGTCTTGGGTGGGGTGCGATTAATTTCATCAGCGAGAACCAAATTTGAGAAAATGGGGCCTTGGAGGAATTTAAAAGCCCTTTGGCGGGTAACGGGGTCATCCTGAATGACTTCGGTACCGGTTATGTCTGATGGCATAAGGTCGGGTGTGAATTGGATTCGTTTGAAACCAAGGTGTAACGCCTTTGCCAATGTTGAGACCATGAGTGTCTTTGCCAAGCCGGGAACACCTACCAGAAGGGCGTGACCTTTGGCCAAAATCGCCATCAGTAGTTGTTCAACAACAGCATCTTGGCCGACCACTATCTTCGCTATTTCCTTGCGGAGAGTGGTGCATTTAGCTCCAAAGCGTTCCAATGCGGCAAAATCGACTTGATTGTTCTGGCTCATTTCTCATCATCTCAGATTTAGTGAAGTACAAATACACATGGAAGGAAAGCACTATAATAAGGGACTTGATTTCAAGGTAAAGTAAAAAAAAGTAAATTTGGGGGATTTGTTCACTTCCAGCCACTATGGATTTTTGATCCCAATGGTTGTTCAGTTATAATTTGTCCTTCTTTCAAGCTTAGCTCTTCCCAGCGATTTCTCACCTCATCCGTTGGGCGCACAGAATTGCTCAATGTGACAAAAACTTTGTAATGACCCTGCTCCGAAACCTTTAGATTCCCATATAATTTTTTCAACTCGGCATCATTGGTGGCGTTGGAGAGTAATTCAAATCTTTCGCAGGATCTTGCCTCGATGATCGCTGAAATTAGTAATCGATCGAGAAGTTCCCTTGTTCCATCTCCTTTGCGGACATTCCCATGCAAGGCGTTTGCGTAGGGGTTATGGTGGGTGCGTTCAAGGCCACCACCTTTTCTCGCAAGCAGCCTGGTCACCTGGGAAAGGTGCACGGTTTCGTCCCGGGCGATTCCTGAGAGAATGGTGACCCATTTCTTGGGAGCTTTTGGGTCCGGCCACCGGTTGAGTAATTCCAGCGCGTTCATCGCTGCTTTTTTCTCAAGGTAGGCGTGGTCGTTTAATAGCGCCAAAGGATCATTCAACACAAGTTCGCACCAGCTTGCCGGGGTTCTGACTTTTAATGAAAAATCATCGATCATCATTGTAATCACCCTGCATGCGTGTTTTTGTATCACATCTACAAACCTAGGATATGCTTTAAACAAACATCAATTGTTGGATAACGAAAGTTAAATCCTTGGTCTATCAGTTTTTTAGGATATGCCCTGGTGCTGGCAAGAAGTAGTTCCTTGGCTTTTTGCCCCATGAATAATTTAAGAAGAAAACTGGGTACCGGAAGGAATGTCCTTTGATCCATCACCTTTTCAAGTGAATCAATAAAGTCATGATTTGTCACGGGGTTTGGTGAGACAAAATTAACTGGGCCCATGATTTTTTCATTTTGCATGCAAAAGCGAATGCCTGCCAATAAATCATCCATTCCAATCCAACCCATATATGCTTTGGATGCATTTCCCAGGTATTCCCCCATCCTTAATCTGAATGGAATCAGAAGTGACTTAAGAGCTCCCCCTGCTGGACTCATCACAATCCCAAACCGCATGTTCACAACTCTAATTCCTGATTCAAACGCCCTTGCGCAGGCGTTCTCCCATTCCTCCGCAACATCGGTTAAAAATCCTTTACCATGACTGGAGTTTTCATCCAAAAGTTCATCTTTTCTGTCTCCATATATTCCTGTTCCCGAGGCGCAAAGAAAAACTTTTGGTGGTTTTTTCAAGCTTGAGAGAACTTTGCACAAGGACTCGGTGCTCAGCACCCTGCTGTCGCGAATTCGTTTTTTCTTGGCGTTGGTCCAAAGACCCTCAGCGATGCTTTCACCCGCAAGATGCACCACAGCGTCAGCGTTTTCAAAAATTTCGGGATTGGGGTCACCTTGGATTGGGTCCCAAAAGGCGATATCTTTGGTCGTGGATTTTTTTCTACCTACTTTTTTAACAGATAAACCGATGGAATCAAAATAGGCGCAAAGATTGGTTCCGACAAATCCTGATGCCCCGACCACCACCACATTTTTAATAAGGCTTTCCTTGGCAATCACGGAGTCCTGCAGGTCTGCTAATAGTATTGAATGACGGTAGCGGAACATTCGATCAAGTTTTTGTTTGATCATGCCGCTTGCGAAAATTTTACCAAGAAGACCAAGTGGTAGAGTGTATTCGATATGATCCGTGAGAGAGCAGGTGTTTTCGGTGATGGATGAAACCTTGTGTTCGTGCTGCCAATATGCAAAGGGGCCGGTAACCTGGGTGTCAGTAAAGCTTGTTCCCTCAGTGTAAGATGTATGCTCAGCGATCCATCTTTTCCAAAATGGCCAGATCCGTACATCGATCACGGTGCGGGCACCTTTTTCAATGCCGTTGCTTCGCTCAATGATGCGAACCTCATCCCAAGGCGGGGATAATCTCTGGAATGCGGATTCTTTTTTATGCCAATCAAAAACTTCCTTGGATGAAAACGGAAACTCGGAACTATATTCAAAAACGGACCTGGTCATCGATAAGCCACCTTTTAGAAATTGAGAGTTGGAGGGGCATCATTTCACGGGTGATCTTGGGAATTGTCTTTGCAACAAATCCCTGGCCTCATTCATTTCTTTTTGCAGGTTTGTGTCGCGATATGCATTTGCAAGTTCATTGGGGTCGGATTCATGGTTGTAAAGTTCCACCGCTTCGATCGCGCCTGTTTTCCAATTTCGCCATTCCGTGTAGCGCAACTTTTCGGTTCTGATGCTGTACCCCATGTGGGTCGGCTGTTTTGATGGTTCCCTGTCAAAATAAGCGGGTCTCGGATGCTGAGTGAAAGCGGTGTTGGTAATTTTGGCGGATGGGTCTTTGAGGATTGGCACCAGGCTTTTTCCTTCCAATCGCCCTGGAAATGGAAGATTGCAAAGCTCAATCAATGTCGGGAAAAGGTCGAGAGACTCCACCACTGCGCCACTTTTCATCCCGGGATTTTTAATCCCCGGATGATTTATAATCATGGGAACCCGGGCATCCAGTTCAAAGCATGATGTCTTTGCCCATAGCGTGTGTTCTCCAAGATGATATCCATGGTCGCTTAAAAAAATCACGATGGTGTTCTTGCCAAGGCCCAATTGATCCAAAGATTTCATTAACTTTCCCACCTGGGCGTCAAGATAACTTATGTTGGCTAGGTATCCATGCCTCATCTCCCTGATCTGCTCCAGGGTGAAATCAACTTGATTTGGGGGTATACCCCTTAATTCCCGACCATCGTGGAATGCTATTTCAGGGGCATTTTCAGGCTTGGTAATTATTGGTTCGCGGATATCATTCCTATTGTAAAGGTCCCAATATTTTTTTGGCGCGTTGAATGGTGCATGCGGTTTCCAAAATCCCACTGCAAGAAAGAAAGGCTTTTCCTTTAACTGGCCAAGAACTTTGATAGCCTCCTCCGCGACCTGGCCATCGAAATAAGCGTTATCGGGAACATCCCTGCACTCGCATTTGGGTGCCCGTGCGTGATTTTCAGGTGGCATGCCTGAGATTTTGGGAAGGTCGTCCGCATGATTCGCGTAATGAAGGAACTCGGGGGCGCTCCATGAAACCGGGTCACCTTTGACTGGTGTATGCCAATTATGGAAAATCTTGCCAACACATCGGGATTCATAACCATGTTCCTTAAACCACTGGGGGAGAGTTTTCAGTCCGGGGTTGTTGTCCCGGAAATGCTTTCCATTATTCCAGTGCTTGAGGGTGTCCGGCCTTAGTCCCGTTAAAAGGGATGACCTCGAAGGATTGCATAAAGCCTGCTGGCAATAAGCCCTGTCAAATTGCCTGCCTGATTTTGAAAGTCGGGTCAGGTTCGGAGTCGCCACCCTTGCGCCATAAGATTCCAAGTCGGCGCGAAGATCATCAGCCATGATCAGGAGAACATTGGTTTTTGTTGCTGGTGTCTCGGATGTTGATCCGCTGGAGACACATGTGATTAAAAAAAGCAGCAAAGTTGAGTTGGTCATGATGGTGCCTGTTCGATCGCGTAAAAGATATCGCCCGGCATGACAATAATCGGGCATGGAAACACCAACCAGCATTCCTGATTGGTCAATCCTTCAGCGATGATATCATCGGGGTTTTTTGATGGTGAGGGAAATTTGCACACGATCACATGGGAGTTGGGTTTTGATTCGGGTAAGTGTATCTTCTCGATTTTTCGATGGTCTGAAAATGCGAATTTAAAAAATGGCTCGTGGTACAGTTTCAATTGGGTATGCTCTTAAGGCGCATGTTGTTTAACTTACGAACTTATTATAGAGACTGTGAATTTCATATTTCACTCATCTTTTGATTATTTTTTTCAAAGGTTGTTGGTGGGCAGGCACAGCATCGTCAATTATTTCAGCATACCTGAATACCTGATTTTTACTTCCAACTTCAGGATTAATTCATTTTACCGCACCCGCCATTACGGGTGCTGCCTGTTCGAAAACCCATTTGACTTTTGGGAGGGTGATCTCATGGCCTTTGCTATCAAGAATATATTTAAGTTTGGTAGTTTCAGGAAAAATCGGAAGTCTTTTTTCCCTTATCTAGAGCCACTTGAGGAAAGATTGGAATGCGCCACCCGGGTCTGGGATGGTAGCGAAATCCCCAATGGCACAAATATTCCACCTGCTTTAGGTGATCCGACTTTCAGTTCATTCCTGAATACCCTCGCAAACAACTGGAGCACTTCAGTTGGCCAACCTGGGATACCCCAAAATGGCGATAGTCTTCTATTTCCCAATCTCTCAGGTAATCCCACGGTGCTTGTGACACCGATTGCTGGTGTGTTTGGCGACCTCTCCCGACCCGACCCCAACGGGGGCGCACTACCTTTGCCAATTTCCGTCAATGTCATCAACGATCTTTCCCTTGATTCAAATGGTAACAAGGCTTCATACCTTCCCGGGGCTGTTCAGTCACTTGATTTTGTCAACAGCATCGATTTATTCGGCTCAGGATATTACATTTACGGCAGGGATTATCCCCAGTTCGGTCCCGCGACTGCGACCACCTCTCCCGGACCCACTCTTGGGTTCTATCCAACCGGAGGGGCCTCGGCAAATCCCCTGAATGTCCAAACTCAAATTAATGCGGTTTACTCGGGTAACGCTGCATCTTTTCCCGATAATACCAATTCCAACTGGTTCTACATGCCGGTGAAGATTGGCCAGAATAACTCCGATTTTTCATTTAATGTTGCAAATGAGGGATCATGGCTGGTTTTTTCAAACCGTATTAATGGTGATGTGGAAGCCAATTACACCAGTATTTCAAATGTGAACAACAACAAGGTAATCAAGCGTGGTTCCGGTATTCTGGTGTTTGATGGTAGAAATTCCTACCAAGGCGTCACTTCAGTTGAAAATGGCGTGCTGGTTGTCTCCAATGATCAGGGATTGGGAAGTCCCTTGGTAAACGCCAATGTGGAGGTTAACGGGGGGACTTTGCGTCTTAGTTCCTCTGATTATTCCCAGAATTCGATAGGGAATATTTATAATGGTGGTGCACAAATCTCCAACCGCAACCTTGTTCTCCTTGGTGGGGATGGGTTTGTTCCGACCGTGGGCACTGCTGGTTTAAATCTTGGGATTCCCCAAGGTTCACTCGATGGCATGACCGCATTATCCAGCGCCCCAAACCAGTGGAATGGCACCGTCACCCTGGTGGCGAATCCCTCCGCCACACAGATTACAGGGGCTCTTAATCCCAATGGCGATGCCAGCATCGGCCAGCAATTTGGTAGCACAATGGAAATCAACGGGGCGATTGGTGGTTCATCAGGCTTGAGAAAGTGGGGCATGGGTACTGTTGAACTTACCCAGGCGAATACCTTCACTGGTGATGTCACGATTTTTAACGGATTTTTGAATGCCCAGAATAATGCGGCATTGGGAACCCAATCCCCAAGTTCTTCCGTGAAGCAAATTGTTGTGAGCCAGGTTCCGGCGAATCTTCTGGATCCAAACAATCCAACACCCCAGTTCGGTGCCTTCACCATTGGTGATTCCAATATCGGGGGGCAATCTTATGTTTTTGGTGCGGGTTACCAGTTGGTTATTCAGGGGGGTAACGGGCCGGATCAAAACCCAGGCCTTCCCTTCACAAACTCTCAAAGATTGGAGGGCCTCGGGGCTTTCCAGATTATTTCGCCTTCCGGAAATGCGAACACCGCGGAATGGCAGGGGAATGTGGTTGTCCGTGATGATGCGTCCATTGGTGGTTCACCCGGTGGAACATTAAAAATTTCGGGAGATATCTCTCTTGCTGCAGCCGATACTTTGGAAAAAAGAGGCTCCAACACCCTGGCTCTCTCAGGTACAAATGCCAATCTTCAAGGAAAGATCTTGGTTAGCTCGGGAGACCTGCGCCTGACAAATGTCGCATCAATTCAAAACGCCAGCGCGATCAATGTGACTCAATCTTCGGTCGCTCCCCCTGGGTTATCTGGTGCAGGTTCCATCCAGATCGAAGGAACAGGGTTAAACTTCACCAACAACATCACTGTCGGCAGCACTGGTTTCACAGGTTTGGGTGGTATTCAAAGCATCGGCGCGAATTCTTGGTCGGGTACGATCACTATTGATCAAACCTCATCCTTTGGTGCTGCTGCAGGCAGTGAACTTCAGATATTGGGTAACATCACCCAGACTGCAAACGCTGTGAATCTGAATTCGCAACTGATCAAGATCGGCGCGGGTACCGTCAGGATCAACAGTCCCACTACTCTAACTATTCCTGTTTCCGTGCAGGAAGGTACCTTGGTTTTGCAAAATTCCAGTTCGCTGGGTTCGAATCCCGCCGGAGCCATCACAGTTTCCACATCTGGTGCCTCAGGCCCTGCAACGCTTGCGCTTCAGGGTAATATCGCCATATCCAACCGAACCCTTAACCTTGATGGTAATGGCGTTGGCAACCAGGGTGCACTTCGAAGTCTTTCAGGTAACAATTCCTGGGCTGGGAACATCACCCTTGCTGGCACCTCGCTCAGTGCAGGCATCGGGGTCGACCAAGGCACACTTGCGGTTTCAGGTAAGATTGATGGTGGGTCCACCACTCTTCGCAAGGAGGGTGCGGGCACGCTTCTAGTCACGGGCTCCAATAATTCGCAGGCTGCCACGGTTGTCAATGGGGGTGTTCTGGTTCAGATCGGTTCCGATAATGTTCCGGTAACTGTTCAAAATAGCTCCACGCTCATGGGTTCTGGCAAAACCGGAGCCATTACTGTCAATGGTGGCCAAGCAGGCTTTCTTGTTCCTGGGATCGCCATCAACACCACATCAATATTATCCACTGGTTCGCTGGATATCAGGAGCAGCGCCGCTGTGATGGCCATTGATTTAAATGGTCAAGGAACATCCTCACCCGTGGCGGGGTCGGACTATGACCAGTTCAAAGTCCAGGGAAGTGTGTCGCTTTCCGGTGGACCTGTTTTGAATCTTTCCCTCAACTTTAACCCGAATGCTGTGGGGACAAAATACACCATCATAGATAACGATGGGGCCGATGCGGTCATTGGAACCTTCTCTGGGCTTGCTGAGGGGGCACTGGTAACCTCAAATAATTTTTCCTACAGGATCTCGTATGTTGGTGGTGATGGGAATGATGTGACCCTGACTGCTGTCGGTGTTGTAAGCACAACTACGATTTCCTCCTCGGATGCCGACAATGCATCCCTTTATGGGCAGTTGATCACCTTCACCGCATCCGTGAACGGTCTTGGTGGTCCGATTTCATCAGGCACGGTGCAGTTTTTTGATAACGGCGTCGCAATTGGGGCTTCTGTCGCGGTGGCGGGCGGAACCGCAAGTGTGAATGTCACCAATCTCGGGGTTGTTAATTCCCCTCATGTGATCACCGCGGCTTATGCCGGGGTGGGTGTCATAGCTTCAAGCAATTCCACCAATTCCATCATTCACAATGTTTCCCGGGCTTCAACCTCGGTTTTGGTTTCAAACCCGGTGGCTGTTTATGGGACCGATCTTCCAATGACATTCACGGCATTGGTCACTCCTCAGTTCCCCGGGGGATCACCCAACGGGCAGGTGTTGTTTGAAATTGATGGCGTTCTCCAGCCGTTGCAAAACATCAATACTTCCACTACAAACGCGGCCACCGGGGCAAGGACTGCAACCTTCACCACCTCGTTTTCCACGGCCGGTACCCATCTCATCCGGGCTGAGTATCTTGGTGACAGCAATTACCTGGCCTCGCCTTTTTCCACTGCCTACACGCAAACCATTCTTCCAACGCATGCCACCTCCGCGCAGATTGTTTCCTCGCAAAATCCCGCGAGCCGCTTTTCGCCCATCACCTTCACTGCCACGGTGGTTTCAGTCAACCCTGTGGATGGCGTTCCGATCGGTGATGTCGTGTTTCTAGATAACGGTGTCGCGATCAGTGGCCCTGTGCCCCTAGTGAATGGGGTGGCATCCTTCCAGACAAATAATCTTCCCGGAGGCAGAAGAGTCATAACCGCCCAGTACCTTGGGGCACCCGATTTTTCAAACACTTTTTTCTACTCTACCGCAAGCGCTAGTTTGGTCCAATCGGTCGGTGCTTCCAATAATCTCATTATCGTGGGTGCAAATGCTGGAGGCGGACCCCAGGTGAATGTTTACAACAGGACGGCGAACACGCAGACTGCTTTCTATGCGTTTGACACCGGCTTCCGAGGGGGTGTTCGTGTGGCGGGGGGCGACATAAACGCCGATGGTATCGAAGATATTATCGTGGCTGCCGGTCCCGGTGGCGGTCCCAATGTAAAGGTCTATAATGGCGCTGACTTTTCTGAAATGCGGAACTTCTTCGCCTATGCGCCTCAGTTCTCCAGTGGTATTTTTGTCGCCAGCGGTGATGTGAATGGCGATGGCTATTCTGACATCATTACGGGCGCGGGAGCGGGAGGAGGGCCGCATGTGCAGGTTTTCAGTGGATTAGATAACTCCGTCATCGCCAGTTATTTTGCCTATAGCACCGCTTTTACCGGTGGTATTTCTGTCGCTTCGGGTGATCTTAATGCTGATGGGTATTCGGATGTGATCACTGGCGCCGGTCCCGGGGGTGGGCCTCATGTTTTAGGCCTTAGTGGTAGGGCGTTGGTCTCCGGCCAGCAATCCGCATTGGCTAATTTCTTTGCGTTTGATCCAGGTGTGACCCGGGGGATATTTGTCGCGGCGGGTGATTACGATAACAATGGCACCATTGATATCATGGTTGCTGCCGGCCCAGGTGGCGGGCCGCATGTCAAGGTTTTCAATTCCACAGGAACCGTGACAATTGAGTCCCTTTTTGTTTATCCCGTGGGTTTTTCCGGTGGGGTCACGATTGCTGCTGTTGATGTCAATGGCAATGGCACCGCTGACATCGTCACAGCTCCCTATACCAATGCTCCCTCTGAGATCAGGGTCTTCGATCATCGTTTCGCGGATGACTTCTTCGCGTTTCCCGAGGGATTTACTGGGGGGGCTTTTGTTGGGTAAATTCCAGTCTCTTTCCCTTGATTCTTTCATGCCGATCCCTGATGATATCGTTGTTTTATAACATCATCGACAAGGATTGAAACATGAAGACACGCTTGCTCATTTGCCTTTTTGGCCTGGTCTGCATTGGATCCTCGACCGCATGGGGAGATGATTGGCCCCAGTGGCTTGGGCCCGGCAGAAACAGCGTCTGGAATGAAAAAGGCATCATCAGGCAGTTTCCCAAGGATGGTCCCAAGGTTCTTTGGAAGAGCAGTGTCGCAGGTGGGTTCTCAGGCCCTGCTGTTGCTGATGGCAAGGTTTTTGTTCCCGACTTTGTCGCTAAATCGGGGGATAGCACCAATGATTTCAACAAGCGTGATGAGCGCTCGGGCAGCGAGAGGATTCTTTGTTTTGATGCCAAGACTGGTGCCCTTCTTTGGAAATATGACTATCCGGTGACCTATAAAATTTCTTACGCATCAGGCCCTAGGGTGACGCCCTCCGTTGTTGATGGCAAGGTTTATGGCCTTGGTGCCGAGGGTGATTTTTTCTGCCTTGATGCCAATTCCGGCAAGCCTCTTTGGACTAAAAATTTCAAGAAAGATTACGGGGCACCAACCCCTCTCTGGGGCTTTTGCGGCCATCCACTTGTAAAGGGTGATTTGGTTTACTGTCTGGTTGGTGGCGAGGGAAGTGTGGCAGTGGCCTTCAATAAGAATACTGGTAAAGAAGTTTGGAAAACCATCTCCGCCTCAGAGGCAGGTTACTGCCCGCCTACCTTGATCAATGCCGCGGGGGTGGACCAGCTTTTAATCTGGGATGCTGATAAACTCAACAGCGTTGAACTTGCATCCGGCAAAGTTTACTGGTCGCTTCCCCTCAAGCCAAATTACGGAATGTCGGTTTCTGCGCCTGTCAAGGATGGCGAATTACTTTATGCTGGTGGCATCGGTAGCATAGGTGCCGGGTTCAAGCTTTCATCGGACAAACCAGGAGCATCCATTCTCTGGCAGGGCACACGCGAAAACGCGCTTTATCCATGCAATAGTACTCCCTTTGCGGAAAATGGCATTGTCTATGGCACTGATTGCCACCAGGGTTGGCTTGGTGCTTTCAAGATTATCTCAGGTGAAAGGCTTTGGACGGATTTCAAGCCAACCACCGGGAAACGCACCACGCATGGTACTGCTTTTCTGGTCAAAAATGAGGACCATTTTTACCTCGCCTCCGAGACCGGTGATTTGATCTGTGCCAAAATTTCCCAAAAAGGCTACGAGGAGGTAAGCAGGGCGAATCTTCTTAAACCTACCAACTCCGCGTTCAACCGCGATGTGCTTTGGTCGCACCCCGCGTTTGCCAACAAGTGCATTTTTTGGCGAAATGACAAGGAGCTCATCTGTGCCTCACTTGCTGAATAATCCCCATCTAATTGATGAGGGTAAGGCAACTGTAGTTTCCTTGGGCAATTCTTAGCAACATCAGCATAGGCCCTAAAAATCCATTGGTATCCAATGATTGGCAGTATGCCACCGGGGTGTATGCGCTTACTATGGGATAGACTGGGTATTGAACCGGCATGGCGATTATCGAGAACCGCCTGTTGAACCAGTCGTAACAGGTGATGTAATTATAATTCCTGTAGTAACACCCGTAATAATATCGATTGTTGTTTATCCACGAATAAGTGCTGGGGTAATTTACAAACCCTTGGTTCCTGTAAAGAGGCACCGGATATTTATGCACATGCGTGTGATAATCCCTCACGGTTTGTTGAACATAAAAATTTCGATCAAGTGGCTGGTTTCTTCGGTCCGGCTCGATGGGGTTAATCAAATTTAAAACAGGTTCTTGAACCGGCAGCCTAGGTGTGGGGCGTGAAGGTTGGGGGACCATCGGTGGCTTTGGAACGGGTAATGGACGGGGAATTGCCACGGGGGGATCAACTGGCTTAGCAACTGGAGGAATATTGGGTTTAGTGGGAAGGGGAACCGGCTTGGGCTTGGTGATTTCTGGAATCGCCACGGGGGGATTAACTGGCTTAGCAACTGGAGGAATGTTGGGTTTAGCGGGA
>SYCV01000031.1 GCA_005786805.1 Planctomycetia bacterium
GCGCTCCACATAGATGAATGCAGGGGTCAGCGCCTCATATCCCGAAAAGAAATGCTTGAAAACCTGCAATCCTGACAACCCCGGTCAGTTTTATTTCCCAGGAGGATGCCACACGGGATTAAACACAATTGAAGGGTCTATCAATTGCTGAACCGCCCTGTGAAGAATCAGGATAAGCGGGCCATCATCTGGGAACTCAGCAAGGCTATTGCCTGAAATCTTCGCAGCCTCCCTGAAGTTGTTTTTTTCAAGTTCCATCAGCGCCTGTTCCGTAACTTGCTTCAACCTTTTGTTACGATCATTAGGCTCGATGAAAACCTCATGAATGTCAACAGGTTCCGCGACATTCACCACGGTGGTTTTACAAATCCTCCGGGTGACAAAACCGTCATCCAGTAACTTTTTGGTTGCTCCTGTTATGAGAAGATAACTTCGAAGATATTTGGTGATTCCCTCGACCCTGCTTGCCAGGTTCACCGCGGGTCCCAACGGGCCATATTTGAATTTCATAGATGACCCGGTGTTTCCCACCCAGGTCTTTCCAGAGTTAATGCCAATTCCCAATGCTATGGTTTCACCAATTTCCCGGCTCCATTTCTCATTGATCAGGGGAATCTGCATCTGCATTTTTTGCGCTGCAAGGACGCACCTTCTTGCATGGTCGGGTTGATGGCCAGGCGCGCCCCACATCGCAAGCATGCCATCCCCAAGATAATCAACCAACACGCCTGATTGTTCCTGAACACATTTGGAGAGTGAATCAAATATGGCGCTCATAAGCCGGTTGGATCCCTCCGGGCCTATCCTCTCACTAATGCGACTAAAACCCCTCAAATCACAAAATAAAAGCGTGGCATCCGCCTCCCTGCCAATCAGCAGGGTGGGATCCTGCGAAAGTTGCCTTGCCAGTTCAGGTGTGAAGAATTGTTCAAATTGAACACGGGCCTGAACAGCCTCCTTTTCATGAATTTGCCTGGCCAATCCGGTGGATAACCCGCAAGCAAGCATATCAACCAAAAGGCCTTCAATAATCGCGGAACGCTTCTCTATCTTGGTTGGTGATTTTTCACCATAAAGCGCCCCCAGAAACTTCCCGCTGGCATCGACGATCGGAGCAGCGACAACCGCCATCGACCCAAGATTGGTTTTTCCCACCTTGACCTCGCCTGTGTGCCAGATGGTTTTCTTTAAATCATAAAGGCGCTTGACAATATTTTTGTTGGGTTCCCAATTTTTCATGTCAAGAAATTCAGGCGGATGCACCGCGGCAATCCTCAACTTCCCCGGTTCACCAAGCAAAACCCTGCCTGATTCCAAGCCAACTATGTCAACCAGGGTGACCGCCGCCTGCTGTAAAAAATCCTCGCTGCCAATAGTTCCTTGAAGAACATGCATGGTCATCTGCAACCAATTCACGATATCAATGAACTCGGTTTCAGCAACATTTGCCAATTTGCTGGATTGCTCAAGGATGGAAGAATTCGAGGCATTGCCGACGGAATCGGAGATGGATTGAAACATCTCGACTTCCTCAACCGGAAAGACCTGGGAGTTGGAAAGGAATTTGAACAAAAGGTTATGCAACGCGAAAGAAAAGGGCACATTGCGTTCAATCGATTTGTTTGGTTCAAGAATGGTTTCAACATCAAGTTGCCAGGGTTTCTTGGATGTGTTTGTAAGGCGGAGTGTCCGAGGGTTGACAAACTCGAGGCAAATCTGCCTTCTGCTGAATGAAGCTTCTGACATGGGGGCAATGATCAGGCGATCCACGCCATTTTCGCCGGTCCCATGGACAAACTGGATAGGGTTTGGTTCTCCAATGCGTTGCCTTCCGATTTCCATGGCATTGGAAAATTCCATGCTCCAAACCGTGCCATCCTTCTGATGAATCTCCAAAGTCGTCAAAAAAGCATCTCCCTGGATAAATGGACCACACCTTGATTAAGAACGAATTTTTCTTTGAGACAAATATCAAAGGTATCTCATTATTTGACGCCATTCACCAATTAATTTCGGTGATTGTCATTGGGAACAAATCAAAAAGCAAAAATAAAGCCTTAATTTTAAGGGTAAAAACCCTGTTTTGAAAAATTTTCAAAACTTTGAAAGTGTTTCAATCATGTATTGACACTTATTACAAACAGGGTATCTCTCCCCTCACTTAAGTCGCTCGGACGGATTGCAAAACGGGTTGGGGAACCCTGAAAGCAAACCAGAAGAGGCAGGCGAAAGCCTGAAAAATATGACTTGGGACTCCGGGCAAGGATTGCCCGGATCATTGACAAAGCTTGCTGGGAAAAACCAGCAAGGTTGAAAAGTCGGTGAAAATTAAGGCTTGTTTCGTCAAAAGCGAGACATTTTCAAATTGGGGGTTATTGGCTTGCACGCTGGGCTGCAGAAGTCCAGATTCGCCGGGGGTTAATTGACAGGGAGAACAGGATCATTCAAAGGCTTGTGCGAAAGCGCAAACAACCGGGGGGTTGGGCACTTGGATATCTTGTCAAACAATCATCAAATCTGAAAAGATTTTGTATTGATTTCATCCACTCATTTCTCCACCGGGCTTTTCCTAAAAGCTGAAAGCCACTTCCTAGGTTGCTAATGAATTAAGGGGTAGAAAAATGGAAAAAATCATTAAAGAATCATGCAGCAAAAATGAAGCTTTAAACACAATTGACACAACCCAGGATAAGATGCAGGTTTGGAGGGAATTCAGAAAAAACCCCACCGACGAGATGAGAAACCAATTGATTGAAAAATATCTCCACCTTGTCAAATACAACGCTGAAAGAATCTGGGCTCGCCTTCCTGATGGTGTTGAACTTGATGATCTAGTAAGCGCTGGTGTTTTCGGCCTGATGGATGCGATCAGTGCGTTTGATACCGAACGAGGTGTCAAATTCGAGACTTATTGCGTGCCCCGTATCCGTGGAGCAATGCTTGACGAACTTCGATCCATGGATTGGGTGCCAAGGTTGGTCCGCAGCAAGGCCAGCAAGATGGAAGAGGCAAGGAAATCTCTTGAAGCTTCCCTGGGGCGCTCACCAACTCCTGAGGAAATGGCTGAAAAAATGGGTGTACCACTCGAGGAATTCCATAAACTCCAGGGTGAATCAACCGCAGTCAGCCAGGTAAGCCTTAACAAAAAATGGTATGAAACCGACAGCTACAAGGATGTGAGGGAAATCGACATTGTTGAAGATAAGCGCGCCGAGGATCCAACCAAGAAAATCCAAAACCGCGACCTGATGAAGATGGTCACCAGGGGCCTTAACCGCAATGAGCGCCTAATCATCATCCTTTATTATTATGAGGACATGACCATGAAGGAAATCGGGGCGACCCTTGACCTTAGTGAATCCCGGGTAAGCCAGATGCACTCCAGCATCGTGAGCAGGCTGCAAACCCAGCTTTCTGAAAGACGGGTTGAATTCAGCTTCTAAATTATGATGAAAAACCTGAAACAGGGGTGGGAATTATTTCCCGCCCCTGCTTGTTTTTCCGTTTCCATCCAAGTTCCACTACAATAAATTATTGATGCGTCTTTTGCCTTGGCTTTTGAGGAGATTTGTAAAAATGAGTGGCACACAATTCAAAATTCTTATCGCGGATGACAATCCCCAAGGTGCTGAACTTCTCGAAGCTTACCTGGCAGAAACCGATTATCTGGTGAAAACCGCGGGTGATGGTGAGCAAACCTTGAAGCTGGTTTCAGATTGGAATCCAGATTTGATTCTCCTGGATATCATGATGCCCCGAATGAGCGGCTTTGAAGTTTGCAAGCGACTTCGGGGCAATCCCCAAACCAAGCCCATCCCGGTCATCATGGTCACTGCCCTGGACCAACATGCAGATGTGGAACGAGCCGTCGATGCCGGCACTGATGATTTTATTTCCAAGCCGATCAAGCAAAACGAACTGCTGCTTCGGATCAACGCCCTTTTAAAAGCCAGGCATGCAACCACCGACCTTGACCGCACTCTAAATTATTTGGAAGCACTTCAACAAAACGGAGTGACAACACCCGCCTGCTAGGACCGCACAAGCAATGTCACCCGCAAGAATCACATTAAAGCAAGGCAAGGCAAAGCCTTTTTATGCCAGACATCCCTGGGTATTTCCAGGGGCGATCGATTCCGTGGAGGAAAACCTTCCGGATGGCTCTGAGGTTGAAGTCTATTCCGCCGGGGGGAACTTTATCGCGAAGGGTCTCTACAACAGTCAAAGTAAAATTCGTGTTCGCTTATATACCTGGAATGCCGACCAATCCTTGGACAAAGAATTTTTCAAAACCAAATTCCAAAATGCAATCCAACTCAGGACTGACCTTGGTTTAATTAATGATGAATCAGGATGCAGACTGGTTTTCAGTGAGGCAGACAACCTTTCCGGAATTTGTGTGGATAAATATGGCCGGTGGCTTGTTGCCCAATTTACTTCACTGGCGATGGCAAATCGCCGGGAAATGTTTTTTGATATTCTTCAAGAACTTTTAAATCCTGATGGGATTTATCTTCGTACTGAAAAGGGTATTGGAAAATTGGAAGGAATCTCCCTTCAGGATGAAATATGCCGTGGAACTCCTCCGGATGGCCCCGTTCCCATCGTGGAACATGGTTTACAATTTATGGTGAACCTGAGCGAGGGTCAAAAAACAGGCTATTACCTTGATCAAAAAGAAAACCGCCATGAGGTTGGGAAACTTGCGCAAGGCAGGAGAGTTTTGGATGTTTTTTGTTATGGGGGCGGTTTCTCGATGCATGCACTAAAATACGGCGCCTTGGAAACCGTTGGCATCGACCAATCAGCTTCTGCTCTGAATCTTGCAGTAGAAAATGCGAAAAGAAACAATCTTGGCCCTTGCAGGTGGATTTTGGGAAGTGCCTTTGAAAAATTGTCGGAATTGGTGGAAGCTGGGGAAAAATTTGGCCTGATTATTCTTGACCCCCCGAAGTTTGCGCGCTCACAAAATGCCATAAATGAAGCCATAAAGGGGTATCGAAGGTTAAACTCCCTAGGTCTCAGACTTTTGGAACCGGGTGGATTTTTGGTCAGTTGTTGTTGCTCTGGACTCATAACCATGGATATGATAGAGCATATGTTGGCCTTGGTTGGGGCCGATGAGAAAAGAGACATCCAGGTTTTGCAGCGCAGGGGACCATCTCCCGACCACCCGGTCTCAGCTTCTTGCCTAGAATCTCATTATCTTAAATGTATCATCACCAGGGTAATGTGATTCAGTCTTTTTATGTGTCGAATTAGTGGATTTTTCTCAGGAATGTTTGAAAGGATTTTATTCATGTTTAAATTTTGGCGGTTTACACCTGTGGCGCTGGTAATGGCACTGGCAATAAGCTCATTTGCAATTTCTTACGCTGCCGAACCTGCTGTTCAGCTTCCCGCTGATACCCAGGCCCTTTTTCGAATCAACTTTCGCGCAATGATTGATTCGCCACTTGCTAAAAAAATGGGAATTGAAAAAGCATCTGAAATCATGAAAACTTTGCCTGGTGCTGAAATCCTCACCGACTTGGGGTTCGATCCTCTCAAAGATATCGACTCCCTGACAGTTGCCGCTCCAGGCGGTGGCGACATGGAAAAGGGCCTCATCATTGTTATGGGTAAGTTCAAAGCTGAAAAGCTTGTCGCTAAGGCCAATGAGGAAGCAAAAAACAACAAGGACAAGGTTAAGACCCATAAAGCGGGCGATAAAACCATTTTTGAAGTGATCATTCCCGACCAGCAGGTTCCGATGTTCATGATGATTGCATCCAATTCCATGATTCTGGCATCAACCCAGAAAGATTACCTTGAAAAATCACTTGCTGATTCCGGAAGCAAGCTGGCGAACAAGAATTTCTCCACATTGGTTGAAAAACTTGACCCCAACCTGGCGATTTCCATGGTTGCTGTAAGTAGCGCTTTTCCAAGCAAAGGCCTTCCAGAACCCGCCAAGGCAATCGTGGATGGGATTGAATCCGTGGGTGGTGGTGTTGGTATCGACAAGGATATCACGCTCAGCATCAATGTTTCCGCCAAGGATGAGGATTCATCCAAAAAATTAAAGGAAACAATGGATCAAGGAATGGCCCAGGCACTTGGTTTTCTTGGTTTGATGGCTGCACAGCAGAAGGAACTCACTCCTGTGCTGGAATTTGTAAAATCCATGAAGACCGGATCTAAAGGCAAAGTGATGTCCCTTGAGGGTAAATTGCCAGGAAAAGTAATCGAAGACGCTGTATTCGGTTCCAAATAGGTTTATTGGTCCAAAACCATTCAAAGGCTTTCCCCTACTTTGTCGGGGGAAGGCCTTTGTTGTTTAATGGATCAGAAGATTTCTTGTTATTCTTGGTGCTTGCATCCTTCAACAATCTTGAAAACTTTTGAGCATCTTTGCCACCGTTTTGGGTATTGAAATAAATCGCCTCGTTAATCCAAAATTTCATTTCCGGATATGTGTTGCAAATGCTTAGTGCAAAACTGGCTGTCACCTTGCCGAGGTATTCCTGTGACTTTTCAGGATTGCTTTTCAACGCGTACACAATCCCCAAGCCAAGATTACCCAGCGCCTCATATTTACTGTTCAACTTGCATGAAAGATAAAGCTTCTCGGCATCATCCAACTTGTGATTTCCAAGGTACAACAAGCCCAGGTCGGTGCATACACCCGACCCCCCGGTTGTGTTCTTGAACTTTGAATTGGAATTAAGATAACGGTCAACAGTAAGCTTCAAGGATTGCTCACTGTATGTGTTATCAAGGATATCCTCATCAATATCCTGCAGGCTGGAAAAGTCTTTCAAATTCAATGAATCATCATGGTTGTAAGATCGACCTGCGATCATTCCGAGTAAAACCGAACCCACCATTCCCCCGATCAATATCATTCTTCCCCTTGAAATAATATTCCTGGAAATTATCGGTGCATGGTAGATATCCGTGACTCCATTCTGGAAAACATGTGTGTCACTGTTTTGAATGGCGGTGATACTTGGGAAAGATGCAAGCAAATCCAAATCGATCTTTTCATTTCGGGAAATATGGACCAACGAATGAAGAATCTCCCCAAAAGACTGCTGTCTTTGATTGGGATCTACAGACATCATCTTTTGCACCAAACCACAAATTTCGACCGGGAAATCAGGTCGAATTTCCGCAAGGGGCGTCAATTCGCCACGAAGGTGCTTGAGTGCCACCTCAAATGCGTTCTCACCCTGGTAAGGGGGATGGCCGGCTATCATATGGTAGGCAGTGACACCAAGGGAATAAATATCAGTCCTTTGGTCGATTTGTTTTCCCTCAACCTGCTCGGGCGCCATGTATAACGGAGTTCCCAGGGTCATTCCTGTCTGGGTCAGGTTCAATGGCTGCATCACGGCTGCGAATCGTGCCAGTCCGAAATCAGCAACCTTTACCTCACCTTTCCTGGTAAGGAGAATATTATCCGGCTTTATATCACGATGAACGATCCCCGATTCACTGGACCTTTGCAAGGCTGAAGCCACCTGCCTGAGAATGCTCACGAAGGAATGAACATCCAAGGTTCCTCTAAGGCCCAGGTATTCCTTGAGATTTCTTCCCTCGACATATTCGAGCGCCATGTAATGACGGCCATCAGATTCGCCAATGGCATAAACCTGCACTATGCAGGGGTGTACAACCTGGGCGATCGCCTCGGCTTCCTTCTTGAATCGTTGCAGGGAATCTTTGTCTTCAGCAAGGTCGGATTTCAAAATTTTAAGGGCGACTTTTCTTTTGAGGGACATCTGCTCGGCAAGAAAAACCTGCCCCATCCCGCCATGCCCCAACTTATATAACAGCTTGAAATCACCTATCGATTTACCTGTGAAATCGGGATTTTTGACGGGTTCCGGGTTAACCGATTCACTTTGTTTATATGGCGTGTTCATAAAACTGGGGTGTTGAATACCATCCACATGGCATTATTTTTCCGGATAAAACCCAAGAAACTGCTGAATATCATACTGGCAGCAATAACTATTGTTTCCAAGCACAAACAAATGCTTGGAATCAACATTGAATGCTATACCCTTGACCCTGAAATCAAGCGAAAGCGTACCCAAATGGGAGAATTCACCAACTGACCAGAACCTGACCTGCTGGTCTTCCGATGATGCCGCAAGGATTTTACCATCCGGGCTGAATGAAATGGAATTTATCGCATGCTGGAATTCTCCGAGAAGAGCGACCGTCTCGAAAGTCTTGAGATTCAGAACCAAAACTTGCTTGCGAACCAGGGCACAGGCAAGAAGAAGGCCATCAGGGCTGGTGGCCAGATGAAACGCGCCCATCGGGCATTTATGAACAAGATTTTTAGAACTCAAATCCCACAGCGCGACCTGCCCGTCTTTTCCACTGGTTGCCAGCCAGTCAACGCCTGCAATGGCGATCATGTTGGAATTCGGCACAAATGTAAGATCAGAAATTGAGTTACCTTCCACCGCATCGCTGATCTGAACATAGGGACCTTTGGCCACAAGGTCCCAGATGCAAACCTCGGTTGCCAATACTCCTCCAGATGCCAGAAATTTTCCACACTCTGAAAACGCAAGGCTCGTGGCGGGAGCAGTCGCGCTATCGATAATTACTTCAAGCTTGCCCGCATGATAATCCCACAGGGCAATGGTGCCATTAGGCTGGTTAATTGGTTGCGCGAGGCTTTGAACAATGAATGAACCAGCGAGTAAATTCCCATTTTTTGAGAGGGCAAAGGCGAGAAAATCCTCAGGATTGTTCATCCCATAGGGAATGGGCTTTTCCTCCTTGCTCTCGATATTCCAAATATCGGGAGGGTTTCCCGGATTTAGCACCACCAATTCTTTCTGGAATGGATGAACAGAAATTGAATTGCGCAACATTCCCGGATGAACCGAAAAAGCCCGTTGGGTTTGTGGCTCAAAATCCCAGGTGGTTATGTGGGAAACACCACCACTCGCAATCACCCGACTGTCGGGACTAAAAGCGAGAAAACGAATTTCCTCATCCATTTCTCGGGCGGCGGCAACTTCCTGGTACAAATCCGTCGACCAAATTCTCACAAGAAGGTCGGAATCCGCAGAAGCGAGGTATTTCCCATCATTGCTTAACGCTATTGCCTGCACTTGAAGCGAATGATTATTCAGAAGAATAATTGGTTTTCCCTCTGGAACATTCCAAACTCGAACCGTGGTATCCCAACCTGCGGAATAAAGCCTGCCACCATCCGGGGACCAAACCATCGCCGGAATCCTATCCTTATGACCTATGAGCTTGCCGGTTTGCCTTAGATTTTTAGATTCCAAAATAGTTATGCTGCAATCCTCGGTGGCAACCGCAAGTTCAAGTCCATCCGGCCTGAATGCAAGCGCGCTCACTCCCAGCTTGGAAAGATGGGCCTCAGCGATGGGTTTCTTGCTCTTCAAGTTCCAAATTCTCACCTTGCCATCCTCATGGCCGGTGGCAAGGATGCTACCTTCATGGTTGAATGCAATGCAGGTAACCCAACTGGGTGAACGGGCACCCCATCGAGTTTCCCCTGATTGAACATCCATCAAATGAATAAAATCGGAAGCTCCCGCGACCTGACTGGCGTCGTGATTAAACTTCCAGACGGGAATCATCGATTCCAACTCTGTTTTTTTCTGTTCCGTGAATGTGTTGATATTCCAAGCTCGCAACAGCCCATCTTCCTCGATGGTCATGATCGTGCCCGGATCCCTGAAAACCATGGAACAAATCTCGCTCTCAGTCCGCATGGGGTTTTTATCAAACACCCGGACCAGGATTGAGGCGGATTCCATTGGAAGATTCAAGGAGTAATCTGTTCGCATGGCTTACTGAATGTCAGAGGTAAAATTAAATCTAAAATTATTTTACACAATTTACTGCACTCTGCATTCATTATCGTAACAATAACATAAGAATTAATTCCAAGAGGATTTTCAACATGGGAGACAGGGCCGAACTTGAATTCATCTCCTGGCTTAGAACCCTGAATACAGCCAAAGATTGGGCAAGCGTGGGCCCGGGAGATGACACTGCTGTTTTTAATTGGCCCAATGACAAACAATGCCTCGCCACCACCGATATGCTCCTGGAAGGAAGCTGTTTTATTCTTGCGGAAGCAGGTGCTGAGAGAGTCGGGCGCAAGGCAATGAATGTCAATTTGAGTGATATCGCAGCCATGGCGGGTGTTCCCCGTGCGGCTTTGGTAAGTCTGGCGCTTCCCCGAAATGGCGGTAAACAACTTGCATACCAGTTATATTCCGGATTGAAGCAGGCTGCCGATTGCTTTGACACTTCAATTATTGGCGGTGATACCAATTCCTGGGATGGCCCTCTTGCGATAAACATAACATTGCTTGGCCAACCCGGCCCGAAGGGACCTGTGCTTCGAAGCAACGCCAAACCCGGAGATTTAATCCTTGTTACTGGTGATTTGGGCGGATCAATACTAGGCAAACATCTGGATTTCACGCCAAGGGTAAGGGAATCTTCCATTATTTCCCAACTCGCTGATATTAACTCAATGATAGATATCAGTGATGGACTGGCCCTCGATCTCCACAGAATTTGTGCTGAGAGTAAGTGTGGTGCCACACTTTACGCTGATAAAATCCCCATATCAGAGGCCGCTCTCGGTATGAACGACCAAAAATCACCCCTACAGCACGCGCTGGGAGATGGCGAAGACTTCGAACTTCTATTTTCTTTACCCCCCTTGGAAGCAAAAAAACTGCTACAGGATCAACCTTTAAAGGGTGTCCGGATCTCACATATTGGCGAAATCACAAAAGAAGGCATTTTCCTAGAAGAAAAAGGGCGAAAATTTCCTCTCGAGGCGTTAGGCTATATTCATAAATTCGAATGATTGTTTTCCCTTGACCAAGGAGACCTGAAAATGAGGCATAAAATAATTTTAATCTCTGCATTTTTAATCACTGGCGGACTTGCTTTGGCGGAAGAATGGCCAGCATGGCGCGGGCCAAGGGGCGATGGTATTTCCTCGGAAAAAAACCTCCCTCTTAAATGGGGTAAATCTGAAAACATCCGTTGGAAAACCCCCATCCCGGGAAAAGGTCACTCTTCTCCCATCGTCATCAACGATCGCATCTTCTTATCCACATGTGTTGAAGACAAGCATGAACGCAGGCTTATTTCCATAGATCGCAATTCCGGCAAGGTTCTATGGGATAAACCCCTGCTTGTTTCCGATCTAGAAAAAAAACATGGTGAAAACAGTTTCAGTTCCGCCACCCCGGCATCTGATGGAAAACACCTATGGGTCAGTTTCATGGATTTTCCCGCGGTACGATTATTCTGTTACGACCTTGATGGGAACAAGGTTTGGGAACAAAGTCCGGGCAAGCTTCTTTCCCGCCATGGATTCTGCTCCTCCCCTGTCCTTCACAAAGACATTGTGATTCTAAATTGTGACCAGGATTCGGATGGCTACATTGTCGCCTATGAGAAAAACTCGGGTAAGGAAAAATGGCGGGTTGAGCGGCCCAACAAAACCAGAAGCTATTGCACACCCGTGCTCATTCAAACTGAAAAATTCCCGGGTGTCACCCAGCTTGTCCTGAGTGGTAGCAAATGCGTGACCAGCTATGATGCTGATAACGGCAAATTACTTTGGATCATTGATGGACCGACCGAACAATATGTCGCAAGCCTGGTGTTTTTGGACCAGATTCTTTTCCTTTCCACAGGTTTTCCTGAATAC
>SYCV01000198.1 GCA_005786805.1 Planctomycetia bacterium
TGGGTCGTCGCATCACCATTAAGCAAATGCAAGCTCTGGCTCAAGGTGGGGTCAAGTTTCACTTCGCACGAGCAAACCGATTCACGGGTCGCCCTTCCAAAGGTGGTAAGGAAGTAATTGGAAACCTGGCCATCAGCGATTTGAACAGCCCTTGCACCTAGTGGCAGACCGGGGAATTTGTTCTTGGTTTCGGTCACCTGGCTGATGCAATCCAGGAAAGTCTCAGCCTTGATCCTTCGGATGGAAGCATGGCTAAAATTCTTGGTGTCACTTTCATTGCTGGAGTTTGCCTGGGTGGAAAGCTGGTAAGTGTTGGAAAGAACGATGTCCCTCACAAGCTTTTTGAAATCGTAGTTATACTCGGTAAACTTTTTGCCAAGTTCCTCAAGCAGCGCGGCATTAGATGGCGGGTTGCTCACGCGGACATCATCAACCTCGTTGATGATACCCAGCCCGAAGAAATGGCTCCATACCATGTTCGCGAGGTTGGTCGCAAAGTAAGGGTTCTTGGGGGAGGCAAGCCATTCAGCCATCAAAGCCCTGCGATCTTTGCCTGTGACATCAGGGGAATCACCACCAAGGTATTTGGGGGCCATGCGCCTGCCGCCAACCGGATGATTGATCTCACCTGAGCCACTATTGTATACGACAAGTTCCCTTGGGTCATCAGTTCGCTTTCTTCCGATCTGGGTGAAGAATGCCGCGAAACCGTAGTAATCATCCATGGTCCAGCGATCAAAGGGATGGTTATGGCATTGGGCGCATTGAATTCTCATGCCCATGAAAACCTGGGCGACATTTTCGGTGACCTTCAAGATGTCGGTTTCATTCTGGTAGTAGTTGGTTACGGGGTTGTTGAAAGTTCCCCCATTGGCACCAAGCAACTCCTGAACCCATTGGTTCAAGGGAACATTTCTGCCGATCCGGTCCTGAAGCCAGTTGTAATAAAGCAGGGTAGCCTTGTAACTAACTTGGTTGGAACTGCGAATCTGGAGTAATTCAGCCCATTTTAAAACCCACAATTCCGAGAACTCTTTCCTGTCCATCAAGTCCTTGACAAGTTGTTCCCTTTTGTCAGGGGATTTGTTCGCCATGAAGGATTTATATTCCTCAACCGAAGGAAGCATGCCGTTAAGGTCGATGAAAGCCCTGCGAAGGAAAACTTCATCAGAGCAGACGGCTGATGGGGCAATTCGAAGATTTTTGAGCTTGGTGTTCACAAGCGTGTCGATGTAGTTCTTCTCAGGGGCATTGGGAGCGGAGAATTTCAGATCCTTGGGAAGAACGATGAAAGGAACCCCAACGGTGAAAGTTGAGAAGCGGGCCATAACAAATGCTTCGCCACGATCTCCTGCGGTCACCAGGCCATTCGGGCTCACCTTGCCTGAATTATCATTGCTACTAAGGAAAAGAGCCAGGGAAGTGACATCGCGTTCGGTGCCATCACTGTATTTCGCCCTTACGATAAGTTGCTGTGTGCTTCCCTTGCCATCCATCAGGGCGCTTTTTGGGAAGAGATCAACAGAAATCGGAGTTGCAACTCCGGCGGTATCCTGTGGGGCACCCGCATCAATCCAGCGGATCATGTCATTGTAATATTCGTCACCAGCGGCGAATTTCTGCCCGCCGGTATGTGGAACCTTGCCTATGGATTTTTCAACAAGCAAGCTTTCTTCTGGGATGGCGAGGTTGATCCTTCGTCCATTAAGTTCACGGGTCAAACGGTAATGATCACCATCGGCATCAAAACCGAAGAGGGAAAGACGAAAACCATCCTTGCCCCTTGCGGCACCATGACAACCACCCTGATTGCAACCGTTACGCAAAAAGATTGGCATCACATCAAGTTTGAAACTTATCGGCCTATCCTTGGTGGCATCCTTCACTTCAACCGGAATTTGTGCAGACTTTCCCTCGAATTCAACAGTGACAGAGCATTTGCCATCGCCTACAGGCAAAATCTCAGCTTTATCAACCTTTGCTATCTTGGAGTCACCAACCGTGACCTTTGCTTGCGCGGTCACATCCCTGGTTATGCCATCAGCGTAAGTCGCTTGAACAATTATTTTTTGTTTCCCACGGGCTGATTGAACATTCACATCAGGGGGGAAAACCGCAATGCTCACAGGGGCAGCCGCCTGAACATAGGCGGAGGATGCGAATAAAAATAGTGCGCAAGCGCCTGATAAACCTGAAATCTTCATCGTATGGTTCTCCAGATATTTATTTCTTTTCGGGGGTTGATTTTTGAGCTTTTTCTCGTTCTTCCTGTTCAAGCCTGAGTTTTTCAAGCCTGCTTAGTCTTTTTTCGCCCGCAGGAGCGGTAGTCGCGGGTTTACCAGCAGTTCCGGGAGTGTTTGCAACCACTTTGGGTGCCGCTGGCGCGTCAATCCTTATGTCTGTTTTGCCCAAGGTATGGGCGATTGGTTCACCGTTCTTGGTGATGACAGCGGAACAAATGATGTTTTTGTGCTGACCAATCGGCGAGGTTTTATCAATTTCAACCTTAACCAAAATCTCCTTGGTATTGCTATCAATCTCAACAGGTGCGGCCGTTACCTTCAAGGGAAGGCCCACTAATTCAAGCTTCGCCTTTCCCTCAAACGGAGTTGCTTGGTTGATCTTGCAAAGGATTTCTGCGGACTTGCCCTGCTCGATGGCGCTTCGTTCGATTGAAGCGGTGATGAAGGGGGCTGCTATTTCAAGGTTGAACATCTGGGATGAGGTCCAAACCAGTCCGGATGGAGTGGTGGCATTGGCAAGCAGGGCGGTCTTCCAATTCTTTACCCGAGCCCCTGCATTTGCATTGATGGTAAACAAACCTTCATTCTGATTTTCGGGAATGGTGATCGATGCAATCGTTCCTACACCGGGAGGGCTGTATACAGGTATCACCGTCACGGGACCCTTGAATCCTTCCTTGCGTTCAACGACGACCTTGAGGTTCATTGAACCATTTTGGACCAATGGAACTTTGGGCTCAATTACCTTGATCGCAAATGGAGCTTCATCGGTTACAGCAACGCCAAGGGTTGGCATGTTGTACCGCCAGTAAATCGATTGTCCGGGATTACCA
>SYCV01000199.1 GCA_005786805.1 Planctomycetia bacterium
GGAAACCGGCAATGACTCGGTTGCCCCGTATGGGGTGTGAAGGTATACGCCTGGATTCAAACGAGCCGCGAGATTGGAAATTTCCCGCGCTGGAACCGGGGCCCCAGCGGAAAGGATCCTCTTGAGTGTTGGAAATTTGACACTCCCGGGCAAACTTGCAAGCCTTCGAAGTAAGGCAGGAGAAGCAAAAAGATTGGTCACCTTAAAATGATTGATCGCACCAAGGATCTTATAAGGATCTGCTTTCGCAGGCTTGGTGTAATCCATCTCAGGGATGATGGCTGTCATTCCCAATGCCGGGGAAAAAAGCCCGAATAGCGGAAAAGTGGGAAGATCCACCTCACCCGGGGTTATTTGATAAAGGCCCCTTAAAAGTTCCACCTGGGCATGAAATTGCTCATGCTCATATACCACACCCTTGGATATTCCTGTGCTTCCACTTGTGAACAAAATCGCGGCGGGATCAAAAGCATTACAAATCGAAGACTTGTTTGAACTCGAACCTTTTCGCAAAACATCGGACCAACTGGTTCCAAAAATAAAACTGCCCACAGTTATCGTTTTACGAATCGAGAGTTTTCCCCATCCGAACAAAAACCTTGCAAGCTGGGCAATCGGGATTCCTATGAATGCATCCGGCGTTGCTTCTGACAGGCAGGAACCGATGCCCTTCAATCCCAGGCCGGGGTCAACAACTACAACAGTCGCTCCAATTGAAAATAATGAAAAAACAACCTGTAGAAATTCGATACCCGGCTTGACCATCACCGCGACCCGCATACCCGGTTCGATACCTTCCTCCAAAAGACCCCGGGAAGCTGCTTCAATCGATTGTTGTAATTGGGAGAATGAAAGTTGGGAGAGGATTTTGGGACCGGAAGCATGATCAGCCCCATATTGCACAACCACGGAATTGGAATCTGGGAAATCCCGCGCCATCATTCGTACAAGGTTGGCGATATTAAGGGAGCCCTGCATGGCTCAACCCCCGGCGTGTTTCATGAAAAACTCTTGAACCTTGGCACACACGCCTTCCGGGGCATCCTCGAGAAGATAATGCCCGGCATCTTCAAAAACATGATATTGCGCGTTTGGAAAATGCTTTTTCCACTCCGCTAGAAAATCATCATTGAAGATAAAATCATGCCTTCCCCAGCAGAAGACTTTGGGAATGTCATCCAACTTGGTAAGGCCTAATCTTGTTTCCTCGATGATGTTATAGGAAGGGTGATCGGGGCTTATGGGTATATCCTGCACAAAACGGAATATTGCAAGCCGATCTTTCCAACTTGAATAAGGGGAAAGAAATCCAGCCCTGACATTCCGATCAAGGCCCTTGATTGGACAATATCGAGCCGCCCCGAGGCAAAACCCATTGAATCCCCTGACCAGCAAGGAACCAAAAATTCCGGACCTGCATACCTTAAGAGTCCAGGGCAAGGGCTTCCCCTTCGGAAGTCCAAACCCCGCAGTGTTCAAAAAAACAATACTTTCAATCCTGTGAGCGTTACGGACAGCCCAGGAAGTTCCAATCATACCACCCCAGTCGTGCACAACCAGGTTAATTTTCCCGGTGGGCGCCACATGATTGATCAACTTATCAAGATCGTGAAGCCTGCTTTCAAGATTGTACTTGTACTCGGAATCGGAAGGTCTGTCGGAAAGACCGCATCCCACATGGTCTGGAACGATAACCCGCATGAACTTAGATAGTACCGGAATAAGTTTTCTGTAAAAAAAGGACCATGTGGGATTCCCATGAATCATAAACACAGGTTTTCCGGAACCTTCATCTATGTAGTGAAGCTTATGGGCACCCAACTCAAGATATTCACTCTTGAAAGGATAAAGTGAGGGATTTTCCCTTATCCAGGAAAGAAGAGACTTTGGAGGTCCAGGAACAATTCCGGGGTTGCTGCCAACTACCATTCTACACCCAGCATCAGGCAATTGAGCCCGCTGCCAATTCCAAGCAGACCAACCCTGTCACCGGGGAGAAGGAACTTTCTTTCCTCCGCGATTGCGGCTGTCAAAGGCAGTGAAACTGTTCCAATATTCCCCAGGAAGGGAAAAGTGGAATAATCCTTGTGCAGGGATATACCAAGCGCTTTTAGAACCGAGTCACGATGGGGTGCGCCAACCTGATGGCAAATGACCTTGTCAATCGCATCGGGTGTCCAGCCGATCTTGCCCACGAAATTTTTCCAGGTTCGCAGGCCAAGATCCACGCCATACTTTAAAACCGCGACCGAATCGGTGGTCATGAAATGCCTTGCAGCGTGAATCACACCTTGGATTATCTGCTTGGGTGAAGCGCCATCCGGGATGAAATCCGGAATGGGTTCATGGGTAAGGCCCCATCGGCAAAGACTGTGATGCTCGGGAGCGCTTTGCGCACTTGCGGCTATCAACTTCCTTCTTTTCTCACTGGAAAAAGAACCATCGGTAACCACGACCGCTACAGCCCCGGAACCCCCGGTCAGGGTCGCCAGGGAATCCTTGAAAGTCTCGATGTTCTTTCGTTTGAGAAGTTCCGCGATCATCGTGTCGTTTATCTCGCGGGAGGTCTCGCAGGATACGACAACCCCGGCTCGGATCTGGCCCAGTTCAATACGGTTGGCAATATCCAGGATACCGTTTAAAACCCCCAGGCAGGCATTGCTGATATCGTACACCAAGGCGTTACTTCCAACACCGAGCTTGGCAGCAACAGAACAGGCGGTGGCTGGCTCAAATTGTTCCCTGCAAACGGCGGAATAAATCACAACCTCAAGATCCTGGGCGGTCACATTGGAACGGTCGAGGGCTTTCCTCGCTGCGACGGCTGCACCCTCCGCCACGGAAAAACCTGGCTCCCACCAACGCCTTTCCTGGATACCCGTCCATGCCAGCAGTTGGCCCATGTTGAATTTCAACGCTTCATAAACAGGTTGCAACCTGGTCTCAAGTTCCTCGGTGGAAACAACCACCGGCGGAAGTTCATACCCGATCGCATCCAGATACACACGGGAATATTTCATAAAGGTTCCATCCTGCAATTTTCACGGTCTCGATTTCCAGGCCTGAAGCCGGAAGTCTTTCATCTCATAAATTATCAAACCATCCACACATAGTTTACCATCTGCAACCATCAAACCGGAAGAGTCATCCCTTTGGGTGACGGTTGCTTCAACCATTACAATATTATTATGGGGAATAACCTGCCCGCGGTACATCCAAATATGCGGTTTTGGGCCAACCATTGGCAAAAAAGTATCAACCCCGGGCCAGAATTTAGTTGCCAGGATTTTCATCAATTGCAGCATCGCTTCAAGGCCAAGGGAGCCAGGCCATACGGGATCCTGATAAAAATGCGCCTTAAAAAACCAGTCTTTCGGATTAACCCGCTTGCTGCCACGAATATAACCCAGGGTATTGGCCCCACCTTTTTCCTCAAGGTAATCCACCCGGTCCAGCATTTTCAAAAATTCGTCAGGAAATGGAGATTCCGTGCTTATCAAGGCATTAACAGGAGTGTATTTTTCAACATTCCACAATTCGGCTCCTCGAACCCCGACCTGATTGGCAAGAGCTTCCTTTGAAAAAAAGCCAAAGGTTGTCTCGCCCTTATAGACACTTTTGCCCCTGCAAAAAACATCAAACAAATAGGATTGAACCACCATGCCGGCGGATGAAGAAACCCGGGTGATCTTCACTTTTATTGACAATGTCCCAGCATCCGCGAGAACAGGTTCCAGATAAACAGCTTTGCCACCCAGATTACGAAATGAAAGATCTTCCTTGCTGGTCAGAGCAGAGCCTAAATAGGCCGCCAGCCAGCCACATGGCTGAAGGGCGATTTCCAGGAGAATGGCGAAAGGCATCGGAGCCTGTCTTTCAGAAATGAAGTACCACTCATCGGGTGGAACATCATACTCAGCGACTATTTCGCCACCTGCCACCATCTTCCATGGTTCGCAATCAACCTCCATGATACGGTCAAGAAATTTATAAGGCGGTCCGGGAAGTCTGGCGATCCTTCTCTCGGAATCAAACACTTTGTATGCTTCACCAAATGCATCCGAGGGTTTCCCAATCGCAAATGCCAGAATGCTGGCATTGTCATAGCGTGGGGTTTTAGGCCCATTACCACGCCCTCCCGATGCCCATATAGCCTCAACCGATTCCCTGGTCCAACCCGTCATTCGAAGCGACATGGATTTTATTTCGACCACATTTTTTCCATCAGCATACATATAGGCATCAACAATTACATAAGGTTCAGGGCGATAACCTCTTTCCTTGATCAAAACCTCGTAGGTAACTTTTTTGGTGGATGCAGTAACCTGGCCCCTGCAGCGCAATTTGCCGGTCACCCCGGGGACGGGCTCAAACGCGACATTTGATTTCTCACCCACCCACCCCATACGGTAAAGGAATATACGAAGTGTATGCAGGCAGCATTCATACATGAGCGTTCCCGGCATAACCTGGTCATCAACAAAGTGACAGGTCAGGAACCAATCATCAGGATGAATATCGGCTTCTCCAACAATTCGCCCGATTCCTGCGGGCCCACCCTCAGGTTCAAGCAGGGGAACACGATGCACCAGACGCATTTTGCCCCCCGGCAAAGTCGCAGGATCCTTTAAGGGCAGATTTGCGAACAAAGCTCCAAAGCAATCGCCCAGGTTTCCACTTCGCAGCGCATCCAATTGCTGGTCCGAGAAGGATTCGCTCGTCATGGGAACCAAGGGCGGAACCGGGATCAAATCTTTGTTTTTTTCCGCGCTTGCGGAAACGACAATGCCTTTTCCCGCGGCAAGCGCCTCTTCCGTGAAGAAACCAGCGCAACCCTCCCTCATCGCCATCAAAGGTTCACCATTAACCGTGGCATCGTACCAAAACCTAAAAAGATAAGTATCATTATGGCGAAAGAATCGATCAATTCGAATGTCGTAGTGTATCACCTCACCCGCGACGGGGAGTGAGCGAAAGAAAGTAACCTCAGCATCAAGCAACCGATAAACAGCAAGCCCTTTTGTCTTGTGGTCGATGCCTAAAAAACCGGATAAAAACAAATCAGCCTGGCCGGATTCCACCGCGATACATGTCGGAATCCTGCCATGATCCAGATACCATGCATTAGGTAAAACATCATGCTCGGTGACCACTCTCCCAGATCCCATGGAACAGGGTTCGCCTTCAATCTCCAAAATTCTATCGACGAGCATTAGCGGCTCATCAGGCAGTCTGACCCTGGTCGGATAGGCGTCAATCTGGGAATACATGGCCCCCAATACCCCTGCGATTTTACCCCGGGCATACTCCAGGCATTTGGAACGATCCAAGCTTCTTGGGGGAACAGAAGGGATTTCAACCATGGTTTCAGATTGAATGACAGAAGGCGCTTTTACAGGCGGCAAATCCCACCCTGATCCTAATTGGGTTGAACCTAGCACTTGGTTTTGAAAATCAATCATTGCCGTCATCTGGCCGATGGTAGCCCGGGAAAGTTTCAAATAAGCGGCATGGGCATCCATCATGGATTGATTCATTTTCACCGCATGTTCCAAGCCATGAAAATCGATCAAATCAACATTTCCCACGAATTGCAATCTTTCTTCAATTTCCTCACGATAAATACCCATGGGATTCATTGTATTCACATCACGGGACTTGAAGGAAAAACAATCTGAACCAGAAACCAAGGCAACCTTCGTGCCTTTTGACTGTGTCTCTTTCTGTGGGACGAATAGGAAACCGCAATCAAATGGGACGCGCTGCGCGACTAGTGCCGCCATGGTTTTCAGAAAAGACAAATATTGGCTGCCTCTGGAACTGCTAAGAGACCTGGCAAAATGAGGTTTATCCTTGAGAATATTCGAGATGATCCGGGAGCATGATGATCCCGGGCCCATCTCCAAGAAAATCCTAGACCCATCTTTGTAAGCAGTTTTCACCAGCTTGTTAAAATCCATGGTGCCCAGGGCAAGGCCTGTTATCGCCTCGGATGCAGCCTCCCTGGTGACCTCGTACGCGGAACCAAAAGCCGCACTGTAAATAAAAGGCGCTTCCCTGTTGGTGGTTGGCAGCAGGTGAAATCTCCGATACGCATCCGCAATGGGCCTGGCAGCCTCACAATGAACCGCGGCAGTCTCGGTGCTCAGGGGAATCAACCTGCAATCAAGTTTTTTGACTACTTTTTTCACCTGGTTTGCGTCACCACCAATCACGCATTCACTGGGGCTATTGATGATAAGCAGGTAGACACGGTCGTAGTCCGCCAATATTTGTTCAATTTCCTCGGGCGATTTTTCAACCAAACCAACGAGCCAATCCGGGATCCTGCCTGGTTCCAAGCCCCAGGAAAGTGCGATTGCCTGCCTTTTTCCAACAAGATCCTCCTTGAACAATGTCGAGCCATCCAAGGCATGCCAAAGACCATCTCGGTCCGGCCAATAACCAGTCGCAACCAATGCGGTTGATTCACCCAGGCTATAGCCTAACGCCGAATCAACTTTAATCCCTGACTGCCTCAAAATTTCCGCAGTCATGCAACCAAACGAAACCTGTGCCATGATTCTTTCATGGGGAAGTGGCTGTCGGGGTGGCCGGCCATGCCAGTAAAGCTCGGGCAGGATTTGAGCCCTCAATTTGAAGGTCTTCTTGTCGTAATTGAGATGACTTAATGGCCACCGCAGGGAGATATCCGACCCCATGGAGAAAAAATCCGCTCCGGATCCGGGAAACACAAGCGCTACCTGCCCTTCCCTACCAAGAGGATTGCTGCTGAAAAAAATCCTATCTGAGATTTTTTGATCTACCGGTTGGCCATGAATGGCTTTATGCCCACCATCGACAATAAGGTCCAATTCCGACCTGTTCTGTGAAATAAAAGCCAACGCAAAATCAGAACCGGAAATGCTGAGATTCTTTTCATGCCAGGCTCGGGCCAAGTATTGAAGGCTTTCAACCCCAGATCCATCTACAAACTTTTTGAATCCAATAAGATTAGAATCAATTTCAGCAACTTCATTGCCATAAATTACAAAAAGAGACTCGGCAAAAGCGGACGCGACAAGGTTAGGAAAATCTTGATTGACAGGTAATTCAGATTCCTCCAACAAAATGTGCATCCATGTGCCATCACAACCAAGGGAATTTACCGCCGCCCTTCTCGGCCCTTCCTCACTATTCCTTATCCAAGGAATGGGGCTGAAATTTTCAGAAAGAAATTTCACATCTTCATGGCGGCAATCTGAATCTGGTTGCCCCATTGAATTTGATGGCAAAACCTTCTGGCTGATACACAGACAGGCTTTGGCCAGGGAAAGCAGGCCAGTCGCTGCGCCGGACCACCCGAGTTGAAACCGGGAACCATGTAGCACCGCCTGGCCAGGTATCTGTCTGGGCGAAAAGAAATCCCCGATGGCCCGCGCCTCGGCTGCATCCTCTTTTTCAAAACCAGACGCGTTTGATTCCAGGTATTGAATGGTTGCGGGGTGAATACCTGAAGAGAGATAGGCGCCTTCCATCGCGAATCTACAAGCCTTGTCAGATTTCCCCTGTTGCGTTGCATCTTTAAAAGAACCCATTCCACGAAGGACAGCCACGATGTTATCGCCGGAATTCACCGCATCCTCAAGCCGTTTCAACACAAGAATTGCGGAACCATCGGATGGGACCACACCTGTGGGCCCATGGGCCAAGGGTGGCTGCAAAATCGCGCGGGCAATTTTGCCTTCCTTTGCCAAAGGTAAAATCATTCGGGAATCGGTACAAAAATCAACAGCACCCACCAGGGCACTGTCAATTTGAAAGGATGCCAATGATTCCCAGGCGATCTCCAGCGCTCTTAATCCTGAATTTTCATCCGCAGCTATTGTGAAGGATGGGCCACCCACTTTGTATTCCCGGGCAATCCTGCTAGCTGCAATACTTGCCAACGCCCCCATGGTGCGATCCGCACTTAGCGACGGCCCCGCAGTATTCACATTTTCTGGGTCTTGATTGTTTGCAAGCCACCACCAGCGAAGGTGATAATTTGTTGTGTTCAAATCAAGTCCCACACCCAAAAAAACACCCATCCTTTGGAAGTCGGTGTCCTTGAACCTGGCATTTTCAATGGCTTCCCGGGCTGTATCAAGCGCAAGAGCCTGCTGGGGAAGCATCTGTTCCAATTCACGAGGTGGAATCCGGAACGCGTCAAGGGGAATTTCAACTGCTTTCCTGGGTTTTGCCTTTGGCATCACACCATCTGGAAGATCCAATGCAACTGCTTTTGATGCCTCGACATTCCAGGACTTTGTCAAAGTGCCTAGTTCCAATTCTCCCAGTCCTATCGCCCTTTGAAAGAAAGGCTCGGTGCTTGAATCCCCGGCGTTTCTGGCCGCCACAGAAACCACCGCAATTGGAACATTCTCACTCGGGGCCTGCCCGACTTCCAGTTTCTGGCCTATCCATTCCTCAACAAGAACATGGGCGTTGATACCACCAAACCCAAAGCCGCTAAGCGCCGCCCTTCGGGGTATATCCGCCCGCCTTTTTTCCCAGGGTTCAACCGTTTTCAAGACCCTGAACGCGGAGCCTTCAATTTTGATTGATGCGGTAGAAGCCTCGAAACTAGCGGTCGGGGGAAGCTGTTGATGTTGAAAACTGCAAAGAACCTTAGCGAGTCCGGCACTCCCTGCCGCGGTAAGAACATGCCCGACATTTGATTTAACAGACCCTATGACACACTGGTTTGGCTTGAATGATTCAGACTTCCATAATTCCACCATGCTGGAAAATTCTATCCCGTCCCCAACCGGGGTTCCCGTGGCATGACATTCCATCAAATCAATGTCGGAAGGTTTCAAACCTGATTGCAGGTATGCGGCACGCATGGCACGCAATTGCCCCTCGCTATTTGGGGCCAGCAACCCGCCACCCACATCATTGGAAAGACCAATGCCACGAATCACACCCAGTATTTGATCACCCGATTGGATCGCGTCTTGCAGGCGTTTTAGAAGAAAAATACCCGAACCCTCACCCACCATCAATCCATCGCCTCGATGATCAAAAGGCCTGCATCGACCAGACTTGGACAACGCCCTTAACTGGCTGAAACCCATGTGGGTGTAAAGGCTGTCGGCACCGGATACACCTCCTGCAAGCACAGCATCAGCCCTGCGATGATGAAGAGCATCCGAGGCAAGCTTTAGCGCGTAAAAACTTGAGGCGCAAGCCGCATCAAGCGTGAAACAGGGGCCTCCGAGATTAAAGGCGCTGGCAATAACATTCGCGGGCAAAGCAGCAGGCTTTGACAGCCATGAAGGATCCAATCCCTCACATTCCCTTGGGATCGGCAAGCCAGCAGCTTCACAAAGAACTTTTCCCAGCACCTGGAGATTCAACCTGCAGGTTCCCTCCGTGGGCAATGCAATATGCCCGAGAATCACCCCGACTCGCTGACGGTCAAGTTTTTCAATCTTTCCATCAAGGGCCTGAAAAGCTGCCTCGAGCGCAAACAATCCTCCAAGATCAAGCTTCTCAAGAAATTGTTCAGACAGTTGATATTTTTGGGAATTCCTAAAGGGTACAGGAGCAAAGAATCCACGAGTGGTTTGGACCTTGTCGGCCTGTGCCGGGAATTCAGCCCGGATTCTTTCAGGATTCAAAACCCAGCGGGAGGGATCAACCTCGCTAGAGGCATCCTGCCCGGATGCGACAATTCGCCATAGGGATTCCAAATTTGATGCGCCTGCGAAAACCGTGCCGGCACTTACGACCGCAATGGGAGAAAATAAAGTATGATCTGTTATCGCGGGGCTATGCTTCATACTATTCATGCAAAACCCGGACTAGATGATGGCTGGCTTTCCCAGTCGATTTTTGCGAAATGCCCGGGAAAGGGATGCATCCAAGACACCTTCAACACCCTCCAGACGCATCACCACTCCAAACTGGGGATCTATCAAGTCAACATCAGCAACCGCATGGAGCTCATTGGCCTTGCGGATTTCCACCACGGACTTGAACCTTTGGTTGAATGCTGGCTTTCGAAACAACCGAAGACTTCCGATCTTGCAAGGCAGAGAACCCATTCCCTGCATTTTTGAGGTCCACACAATCATCAACTGCAATATCGCATCTAAGGCAAGGGGGTCTAAAATCCAGCGTTGTCTCAATGGCTGCCTGATCCATTGCACCGGCTCAGGCGCTCCCTTGACCCAGCTTGTGATTCCTCGTTCACCACAACTCTCAACATTTTCCAAACATTGCATCAGAGGCCCGTGAAAAAGCACATCCCGGTATAAATCCCCGGGCGCATATTCAACCTTGGGCGCGGTGATGGATCTGACATTGGAAGGGGCGGCAGGCAATGACTCGACCAGTAAAATATCAGCCCGGGCATGCAGGATTTCTTTGCCATTACTCCGAAAACTTCTTGCCTCCACAGGAACGATCAACCCCTGGGGCGTGGCCCGTGATTCCCGGGTGATATAACGCAACTGGAGTGATTCAGGTTGATCACAAATCACACCATGTAAAATCCTAAAGTCTTCGCAGCCATGGAATTGATAACCGGGGTTTTCATGCAATGCGGCATGGGCCAACCATTCCAGCATGATGGCCATGGGAAGAACGGGCCTGCCATCAATCACATGATGCTCTAGAAAAGGATGCTCCAAAAGCTCGAGTCTGCGCTCAAAAGTGACCGGGGCAGAAACTTCTGTTTTAAGCTTGGATGAATTTTCCTCGCGGGGAAAAGATGAACCCTTGGCTAACACGCTGACTTCAACAGCGGGGTTGCTGGATGCCAACTCACAAGCGAGCAAAGCGGCACCCTGGTCAAGGGGGATAAGTCCAACACCTTCCTTTTGGAAGAGTTTTTTAAGGCCCTCGCCCACCATGCCCCCCTCCCATGGTCCCCAGTTGAAGGATACAACACGGGTGTTTTTCAATAATCGGGAATACTTTTGAGCGAGTTTGTTCAAGACTTCGTTAGCCATCGCATAATCAACCTGACCAGCCCTGCCGAAGCGAGCTGTAGTGCTTGAAAACAATGCCAGGAATTTCAAATTGTGAACATTCAAATTCGAGAGAAGGTTATTGAGACCCGTCACCTTTGTTCCAAATACCCGGGAAAATTGCTCGGGTGTTTTATCTTCAATCAGGGAATCGGCCAAGACACCAGCACCATGAATGATACCGCAAACAGGTCCAAACGCCGCCTGGGTCTCCCCAAGTACTTGGGCAACCGCTTTTTCATCCCGGATATCGACAGACCTGTATATCACTTTGGCACAATTGGCAGCCAATTTACCAAGATTCTTTCGAACCTCACGATTTGCAATTATCTGCCTGCACTGGTCGCCAATAACTTTTGGAGAAAGTGAATTACCCGAACGAGCAGCAAGTTGTTTCTTTATTTCCATCTCGGATTGAAGCTGCGTGAGCCATTCAGGTTCAGGTGTCGGCTCGGGGCTTCTTCCCAGAACCAGGATTGAAGGCGAATGCAGATCGGCAATGGCCTGTGCGCAAGCAGCGGTCACGCCTCGGGCGCCGCCAGTTACAACAACCACCTTACCGGCAAGTTCAGGATTGGTTTTGGATAACTCAACCTGCTGGACTTCAAGGTTGACAGACCTTCTGCCCATTGAATTGATAGCGACTTCAAGCGGCCCATGAAACAAAATCTCGCAGGCTATCTTTTCCGCAGCTTCCTGATTACTGATCCTAGGGTCCAGGTCAATGGCCCTCGATCGGATGAAAGGCCATTCCCGGGCGGCAGTCTTGACCAATCCCAGAAGCCCGGCATCAATCGGGTTTAGGTCTTCAGAGATAGATTCAAATCCAAGGGCGCCATCCAACCTGGTCACGGCAAAAAGAATTGAACCTGATGAGGACGATTCTGAGCGCAGGGCTTTTCCAACTGATTGCACCGCCCTCAGCGATTTCAGCAGAAAATCCTCATTTGAACGATGCGGGGAAGAAACAATAACAAGACCTCCAAGGCGATCCCAGGAGGAATTGATCACTTCATCCAATCCTATTTTTTCAGCTTTGTATCCTTTTCCGATGATTGCATTACAAACATCAATGACCAGTTCAGGGTCTGAACCGGTGACAAGAATTTGCTTTTCAATGGAAAAAGTTCCGGGGTTGCCAGCCACCGTAGCCAACCTGGGAACCAACCGGTCAAGCCCGGTAGGAATCAAAGGTTGGCTGAATGATTTTTTTGCGGGGGGTACCTCCAAAACCGGCTCTTTGCCACCACCCCCGCCATCCAAATGATTCAATACCTCGCGAAGCGTATTCAATGTTCCGAGATGCTCGGGTTTAACAACCGGTGCCTCGGGAAGTTTTTCCTGCAATGCAGCGAGAATCTCAACCCGCTTTATTGAATCAATACCAAGGTCCGCATCCAATGCCATGTCCAATTCCAACATTTCTGTTGGATAACCTGTCTTCTCCGATACAACCTGGATCAAGACCGATTCAATTGGGTTGGAAACCTTGGGCAATACCGGAGGCGTGACCATCACAGCGGGAGTAGATGGCTTGGGCTCGGGTTTTGATTCAGCAGCATTCGATCCAATTAAAAAATCGGCAACTTGTCGCAGAGTGTTTAGGGAACCAAGGTGTTCCGGCTTGACGACAGGTGCATCGGGAAGCCTTTCCTGCAATGCGGCAAGAATTTCAACCCGCTTGATCGAATCAATTCCAAGGTCCGCATCCAACGCCATGTCCAGTTCCAACATTTCTGTTGGATAACCCGTCTTTTCAGCGACCACCATCATCAACACGGAAGCTATGGACCCAGGCTGGGGTGGCGACTGGGTTGATAACACAGAAGTCATCGCTGGGACGGACACCACATTATTAGTTGGATGTGTTTGGATTTTTGTGGGTTCCACTTCAACCCGTGGCATTGGGGAAACCATGGGAACCACTGATACAACCGGAGCGGCCGGGGTTACCACCTGTGAAACAACCTTTTCAGGAACAGGCGGGACAACGGCCTGTGATGACCATGAAACTTGAGGCTGTTTTTTTTCTTCCATTTTAATTTCGGGCAATGGGAGGCTCATTCCCAAAGAAGCCTGCAGCACGATCTGCTGCTGCTGGATCAACGCGTTAAGATTTCGCTGGGCGCTTTCCTGCCCTTCCAGATAAAGCCTGTGTATCTGCGAAGATTGTTCCTGGAGCTTTTGCAGCATATCCAGGCTCGCCCGGGTTACATCAAGCACACGGCCTATGCCGTCAGCATTTAGGTTTCTATTTGACATCGGTACTGATTTCACTTCCTGATTAAGCTGCGGGTTAATGATTGGGTTTATGGTTTTTGGATTTTCCGACGGTATTTTAGGACTAATTGAAGATACACCTTTGGTCTCAACCTTGGTTTCAATGACTTTGTCATTTGTAACTTTAGGGGGAGTAGTTTTCAACACCGCCTGAGGTTGGGGCTCGACTTTTTCAGTCTTGGCACGGATATAATTGGCCCCGCTCAAGGATACAGTGAAACCGGGCTTTTCAACCTGGGAATCAATCTCCCCATCATCCCAGGCAGCAATGTTCAAATTGATGCCAATGGAACAAAGCTTGCACAACAGCACCGCCAGATCATATTCACCGGGCCTCTTTCCCTGGCTCGCGTCAAGCGAGATCGTCAGGTGCTTTTTCCCTTTGAGAACCTCAGAAACCAAGCCTGACAATCTGCCACCGGGACCGATTTCAACAAAGGTGGTTGCGCCATCACGATGCATCGTGGAGATCATCTGGAAAAATTCGACGCTTTTTGCCAACTGGCCAGAAAGCACACCAATGGAATCTGTTTTCCCTGCTGGATAAATCGAAGCAGTCGTATTTGAATAAATCGGGATGCCACTTTGTCCCCAGGAAATATTGGATTCGATGAACTTCCTGAATGGCTGCTGGGCATTGGCAACCATGGGACTATGGAAGGCCCCGCCAACCTGAAGCTTTCGGGCTTTAAACCCATTGCTTGCGAGAATTTTTTCAGCACGATCAACCTGTTCAACAGGGCCCGCATAAACAATCTGGCTTAATGTGTTGCGATTGGCGGCCACCAAGGATATGCCATTTGCCCGGAACAATGTGTCCACTTCTTTTTCAGGTGCCAGCACCGCGATCATGCCTCCGTTTCCGGTTGATGCTTCGTCCATGCATCTGCCCCGCTCAAAGGCAAGGGCCAGAAACTGGTCATCAGTCAAAACACCGGCACAAGTAAGCGCCGCTAGCTCTCCAAAACTATGTCCCGCGGCCATTTCAGGTTTTATTCCAAACCTTGAAAGGACTTTCATGGCACCCAACTCGACAACTCCCAGGGCAGGCTGGGCATTCGAGGTATCCTGCAATCGTAAAAGGTCCTGTTCAGTTTCACTTGGTTCAAATGTGGTCTGGGGATAAACCAAATCCACCATCAATGAAGATTCTGGCCTGGATTTCAACTGGATTTGATGGGCTTTTTCAAAAGCGTCCAGCATTTCCGGAAATATGCAGGAAAGGTCCAGCAACATACCGGGATATTGGGCGCCCTGGCCACTGAACAAAAATGCGAGCTTCCCGGTGTGCTGCCCGTGATCAATGAAAATTCCAGGAGGCAGCGGGTTGTCTTTTTGAAACTGATCAAGGGCCATGCGTGCTTTTTGCAACAACTGCGCAACTTCAGTCTCACCTTTACGGCTGATCACCAATAATCGCCAATCCATTCTTGGATCAAATGTCAGGCGCGATTTTTGACACTCTTTTCGCCATGCGATCCAATTCGATGATTTCTTGATGGCTTCCAATTTTTGAACCAGTTCATTTTTTGATGATGAGCTGATGGCAAGAATTTGCGTTTGCCCATCCCAATCTGGCTTCACTTTCGCCTTCTGATATTCTTCAAGCACGCAATGGAAATTACTACCACCAAAACCAAATGCACTTACCGCGGCCCTTCGGGGATGATTTGCGCTTGCTATCCAGGGGCGTTTTTGGGCCGAGAAATAAAACGGTCCCTTGCCACGGTTCATTCCCGCCAAGGGCTTTCGCACCTTGATGCTAGGAGGCAATACCTTGTGGTAAAGGGCAGCGGCGGCTTTTAACAATCCCGCCGCGCCTGCTGCCGCCTTGGTATGGCCAATCTGTGACTTGATGGAACCGAGCGCACACCAGGAACCTTTTTTCCCTGACTCCTGGAATACCCGCAGCAACGAGGAAAGCTCAGTGGCATCGCCAACCTTGGTTCCAGTGCCATGCGCCTCCACAAGGTCGATGGTATCAGGGGAAACATCAGCCTCCTGATAAGCGGCCTTGAGGGCATTCATCTGTCCCTCAGCGCGAGGGGCGTAAACAGCCCCGCCTTTGCCATCACTTGAAGTCCCGACAGAACGAAGGACCGCAATGATGTTATCACCTGCTTTTTCAGCATCAGAAAGGCGCTTGAGGACAAAAAGCCCAAGGCCTTCGCCTAGAACGGTTCCATCCCCTTCGGCATCAAATGGCCTGGAATGCCCCGTGGGGGAAAGTGCGGGAGTTTTGCTGAAGCACATGAACATGAAAATATCATTGAAAGTGTCAACTCCGCCGGAGATGACCATGTCTGAGCGATGAGACCAAAGTTCCATGGCTGCAAGATGCAGGGCACCAAGGGAGCTTGCACATGCCGCATCGACGACGCAATTGGTGCCTCCAAAGTCAAAACGGTTTGCAATCCTACCAGCCACCACATTACCCAAAAGCCCCGGGAAGGAATTTTCCTGCCAGGGAACATAAGAGGAGCTGATTTCATCGATTACCTTTTGGGATGTGGCATCATCAACCCCTGCCTTTGCAAGGGCCTTCCTCCATTTTGGATGACCAAGCCTTGCACCAAGGGGAATCACAAGTTCCAAGGTGCCGGTGACTCCAAGAATAACACTGGCGCGGGAACGATCCCAATTTTTCAACCCGGGCTTGGGTTCCCCAATTCCGGACTGGTAACCCGCATGCTCAAGCGCCTGCCTCGCCGCCATCAAACCAAGTAATTGGGATGTGTCGGTGGCTTCAAGATTATTCGGCGCGATACCAAAGTCACCCGGGGAAAAATCAACCGGGGAAATGAAACCGCCAGTCTGGCTGTAAACCTTGTCAGGGAATTTTGGATCCTTGTCAAAATAATCATCCGGATTCCAATGCGAGGCTGGGACTTTGGTGATCCCATCCCGGCCACTTTTGACAAAGCTCCAGAACGATTCAAAGCCCTCTGAACCAGGGAAAAAGCACCCCGCTCCAACAATCGCCAATGGTTCCATTTTGTTTTTGGGTTTCATATCACTCATGAGGGCACTCCTGCAAAACCGGATTGCACCCTGAGTTTTTCAATTTCCATCGGCACGGGAGAATCAACGCCCTGCTGTGGAAGTCCAAGCAGGGCGGAGATACGAAACTGCATCAACTGGGAGGCGCCATGCAGCAGATTCAATGCCACAACACCGGCCTTCCGGTTTTCAGGCTTTTCAAGGAAAGAACCTTTGACCCATTCATTGAAAGCCCCCATCGCGGGACCGCACCAGATTTGATAATCAACAACCCTGGTCGGCTCACCTGAATTAGCCCAGCGGGAGGACTGCCCCAAATACCAGCGGAAAACGAGGGCCATTTTATGCCGGGGATCTTTTTCCGCGCGGGTTACCTGCTCGGGGTCCCGCTTGCTGAAAAATTCTTTAGTCTGGTTCCATATCTCATCAAGAGAAGTTCTGAAAATTGTTTTTTCGAGTTGGGCTTTTTCCTGCGGGGGAATAACCTCGATCGAGGCGAAATCCCTGTAGACTTCATATAGTTTTTGGGCACGCATGGGAAACATGGTGCCCCGCTTGAGAACCTGCACTTTCACACCCATTTCAAACATGTCGGCGGCCGGTGCCATTGCGACATCCGCCTGGCCCGATTCCGCCAGCATTTTACGAACCATCTCGCATGACCCGGATTCAACACATGCCTGGTTCACTGACCCAGAAACTACATAAGCGGCACCCATCATGAAGGCCGCTGCAACCGACGCCGGAGTTGATATTCCGCCTGCCGCCCCTACACGCAATGAATGCTGATAATTATATTTCGCCTGCAAACGGTCACGCAAAGCGATGATTGTGGGAACCAGAGTGATGGCGGGCCTGTTGTCGGTGTGGCCCCCGGAATCCGCCTCCGCAGTGACATCCTGAGCCACAGGCACCTCGGATGCCAACCTTGCCTGCTCCGGTGTAAGTTTACCAAGCTTGACGAGGTCCTGGACAAATCTATCAGGGGCGGGGCTGAAAAACTTTGTAGCTACCTCAATTCGGGATACTTTGCCAATCACCCTGTTTGGAGTCACAACATTTCCACTCGCATCCCGATGGATGCCATGCAATCTGTAATGAATCAAAGGTAGTGTTAAATCAAGAAAAGCTGAAGCTTCCACCAACCTGATTTCTTCGCGGATGTAAAGCTCCGCAATCGCCATCTCATGACGCGGTTCATTCGGGCTATGAATAAGGTTGAATCCAAAGGGCTTGTCGGGGATTTCAGATTTCAAACGACGAATGGCATCTTCAACCCGGGAAAAAGAAAGGCCCGCGGCGCCAAAGAACCCAAGCATGCCGGTCCGTGCCATGGCGGCAACCAGCTCAACCGAAGCGATACCATTGGCCATCGCCCCTGAGAGATAGTTGTATTCGAGACCCAGATCGGAACGGAAAGACGGATCACCCAGGTCTTGCGGCCTAATCGTCATCGCCGAAGACCCTCCGAGCAATTTAACACCCCGCCACCTCCCACAATAATACAAATCAAGTCGGTCTGCCTGGCCTTGTTAGCCTTCCCTGACAACTCCAATCAACCCTGATTGGAAGCTAATATCATAACGCCCCGAAGAGCACTCTTCCACAAGGCATTTGCAGGAATAACAATATCTTTTCGATATAACCGTAACAACCGATCAACCAATACCTCTTTACCACCCTTCAAAGGCGCAAAGCCAAAAACATAAACCATTATTGTAAAACATTTTACAACCAAAACAACATCGCTTTTGAAGTGATTTATGTGTACCCAGTCCATGATCTGAAAATTTAAAATATTCTCATATTTATTAGACCAAGCCCCACCATCTGCGAAGTAGCCATTCCGTGGCGACAATAGTCACAAATACGATCAAGATCAAAGGATATATGGGTGACCCGGCGTTAGATTTCCAATCAGGGTAATATTTTGCCCCGGTTTTTTCCGTAAGCGGGGGTTCATTAAGCATCTTTTGCAGGAAAGTTTTCAATTCCTCCACTCTTTGAAATGAACCCCCACCTGCAACCGCGATTTTTTTCAGCAATTCATGATCGGCCTGTCTCCGAGTCATCTCGAGGTCTTCATCATAAACCATGAAACGAGCTGATGTTTTTCCCTGCAACATTTCCCCACTGGGATCTTTGCCTTCGGCCTCAACTTCGATTTTATATTCTCCCGGTATGGAGGAGTTCAAAAACACCCCGCGTTCCTCCGTGCCCTTTCGGGAAATTGGAATCTTGACTGGCTTGTCATCCGGTCCTGAAACCTGCACTTGATATTTCCCATTCTCAATCTCATTTCCATCCTTGCCCCGCAAGGCAACCCGAAATCCAAGTTCATTATTTGCGGGAATGCGCCTCGAATCCGGAATAACAAGCACACTACCCTCCATTTCCTCCTGCTTTGCAAGCCAGCGCACCATCTGGGTCCAAAACCTCGCATGGGTTTGTTTTGAATCCGGATCACGGATCCATTTGTACGATGTATCCGCACCAAAGGCCAAGGTGCGGCCCTTGCCATAATTCTGCGTGACAAGCAGTGGGTCTTTGCGATCAGATTCCGCGAGAACAGTGGACAATCCCGGTTTCAAGCTACCCAACCTGGTTTGACCATCAAGCTCCTTGAGCTTGGCCCATGCACCCGGGGCGCCATCAACCTTGTTGGTGATCTTAAGAATATAAGAGTATCTTCTTAGTCCGTCATCGGTGGGCACCATTTTCACCGGGTTATCAATCTGCCCCTGCGCATCAAGCATCACAGGAAGCAGCTTCTCTATCGGGGTGCCTTTCCAATCAGAATTTCCAAAAGTGCTGTAACCTCCCAGCATCAGGAATCCGGTACCCTTTTCAAACACCAACCTCTCAATCTTTTCAAGCACTTCATTACCCAGGGAATTGATCTGCGCGGCGGTGATATCACCAAAAATGATCACATCATAACTTCGCTGGTCAAAACGGAAAAGATCTAGCACATCATCATCTGGTTTGCCATTTCCACGAAGCCACACCGGAAACAGACTCACTTTGGAATCCCTGCCCAATGCATCACAAATGAACTGGGGTTCCCAGGCGCGTAATTTGTCAACCAACAGAACCCTCGTGCCTTCCTTCACAACAGTGACATAAGTGTCAATCTGATTATTCGCGGCGCTGATTTCCCCGGGCAATGGCATAAGATCACGCCTGGGATCGCCAACCTGCACCGTTACCTTGACCTCCCCCAATGTGGAAAGTGGCTTATGCCTTATGAGGATTTCATTGCCCTCGGCACGCTTGAGCTGGATGGTCTGCGGTGGGGCACCTGGAATTTTAACCTCGGCATCGTCCTGAAAAATCCTGCACTCAACCGGCTTACCATCCAAAAGAAGACGGACCCCCACCAATGCATTGTCAAATCCCGGGGCGTTTAAAACCACCTTGACACTGATCTCCCCGCCAAGCGGGATGGTTGGGGCAGGCTCTGTGGAAATGGAGACAAGGGCCAGGTCGGTCTGCCCCGCTGTGGTGGTGGGTTTTCCCAGCGCGAATGAATGAACATTCAGTGAAAGGTCTCTAAGACGCTGGGCCAAAGGGAGCGCAGGTTGCCTGGAAGTGCCGTTATCGGAACCATCACTAAACAACAACATCCCCCTGAATCGCTCCTGCCCCAGCAGCCTGTCCAGCACCCCCTTGAATGCATTACCAAAGTCAGTGGTTTTGCCCGTGGGGGTGCCGGGGTTTTCGAAGTCATAATCAGAAAGTTTGCTGGAAAACTGCAAGGCCTTGACTTCGGTGTCCTGAGCCTGCAATTTCTTTAACAATGGATCGGAGTCTTTCAGGACCTGCTGAAGATGATCCCATCGGGAAACCTGGTCCGCCTCATCCAAAATGGTCATGCTCTCCGATGAATCCAGCAAAAGATAAATAATGCTGCGAACCGATTGCTTGTCGAAAATCGCAATCGCCGGCCTTAATGCCACCAGAAACGCCAGCAGCATCGCCAGCAACCTGAAAAAAAGGATAATTCCTATCCTGGACATAGTTGCGCGGGGGATACCCACATAGGTCCAGATGGTGACCCCCACAAGCAAAGCGGGAAGTGAAAAAAACAAAAGCCCGCCCATTGCCCGAAAACCAACAGCTAACCCCCCGCTACCAAGCGCCCCCTGCAAGGCGGTCCAACCCATTGCAACTGCAACCAGAATCCCCCCAACCAACAGAAATACCAGCTTGCTTCTCGAATTGCCAAGCAGGGGCATCATCGCAGGAAATCCCACAGCCACGACCAAAATCGCCAGCATGGGAAATATAATCGAAAGCAAGGGCAAAGACCCCAGCAGCGATATTGCGGTTGACCAGGGCCATAATGGATCCATCACCCAATCCATCAGGCAATCCTCCGCGAACCGGGATCACACAAAATCATTTTCATGCGGGCTGGGGATCCTTTTTATAGAACTTGTTTGCGGTAAGGCTCTCCATGGCCATGACCAGGGGCAAAAGTAAAAGCAACCAGGGCATTAACTCCAAAGGTGGCCTGTAATTCTGCCTGATTCGCTCCGTCAAGTCCGCATCTTTGCCAAGTGGCACAACAGATCCCTTACCTAGCAACTCCTCGACTTTTTCGATCGCGATTTTTTCCAAATAACTTTCCTCCGTGGGTAGGTTGACACTGAACGCGCACAGTTGCCTTTCCTTGTTATCGAGAAGTTGATAATTACCAGGTTCAACTGGTTGCCTTAGAACCAAAGTGTCACGATTCTCACCAAGATTTATTGTGCTTTCAGCAGGGCTAAGCCCGGGACCCCGGAGTTGCAATGGGCTTTTCAACAAGGCTGTTGAAATCGGAATGACAACTGGCTGGGCAGAGATGAAGTCTAGCTCGGGCAAACGCGCCTCGCCTGCCAGATACTTTGCGGTGCGATCCACAAGTATCAAGCCAAAAGAACTATCCTGCCAGTAGTTGTTGTAACGCCGATTCCCCTCCATGTTGCCACCATCCAGTGGCGTGGTGAACCCTACAACTTTTCCAGCACCAACACTTTTTTCAACAATCGCCGCATCTGCAAGCCCGCCATCAATTATGTAACTCGCAAGAACGCTTGCATCCTGCAAAGGTTGCACCTTCCATCTTCCCACCACAATAGGACGAAGTTCGGGACGATTGAAATCCGGGTCAGCAGATGCGATCCAATCCTTGAAGGGCGCAGTCAGACCATTTGCACCATCAAATCCACCAAGCCAATAGCCCGGTTTTCCTGCGGGAATTCTTTCAAACGAGGCATAGTTCAATGGCAACAGATCCCTGGCTTCAGCGGTGCCATAAGACTCCGGATTAAGGGAGGGGCCGGGAACCACTGCAAGGCCGCCTCCACTTTTCACATAAGCCATCAATTTCTGAACAAGTGCAGGTTCCAGCTTGTTGACTTGAAATAAAACCACCGTTTTAAAAGTGGAAAGATCATCAAGTTTAAGGGGAGCTGCACCCTGTAAAATTCTTGTTTCAGACTTGAATGAACCCAAGGCATCAAGTGCCGCCCTCATGATCCTGGGCGTTTTGGCATCTTCAGCCAATATGAGTATCGAGGACTTTGGCCTGACTTGGAAAGTGGCGAACCGTTTATCGTTTGCGTCCCATGCATCGGTGGAGGCAAGTTTTGCAACCAATTGAAAATACTGCGGGCCAACCTCCAGTTTTTCCAGCTTTGGCACGGGTAACTCAAAATTAGCCTCGGTCGAAACACCTTTCGGGCAGAGATAGGATTTTTTATCAGCAATTTTCAAATCACCGGGAAGATTCTCGATCGAACAATTCACCAATGCCTTGTGATCCATCCCGGTGGATCTTAGAACCAATCGAACATTGATAACCCCACCTGGCTCCGCCACCACCGGTTCGACCACCATTTTGTCTATGGCAAGTTCCGCGGGATTATCCTCCCCGACATCAAAATAAACCGTGGAGACATCCTTGGGAATGGATACCGAGGTTCCATCCATCCCAGTCCAAGATTGGGCCGTGCGATCAGAAAAAATAAAGATAAACTTGGGGGGAACACCCTCGCCATCACCCAGGGTTTTCAGCAACTTGCAGGCGAAATTCACCTGGGATGCAAGGGAGGCGCCGGCGGCATGCGTTTTCAACTCAGCCAGTTTCTGCTCAATCTGCCTTCTTCCGGGCAACCATTCCTGGGTGCCGGGCCTGGCATTTTCCCGACTTGAAGAAAGGTCGATGATTGCGATTTTGCTTTCAGGTGAAATCTCATCAAGGAATTTACCGGCTTGAAAGCGAGCCTCATCAAGCCTGGTCTTATCACCAATCTTGTAGTCCATGCTTGGAGTGGTGTCAAAAATCATCACTGCTGCGATCTGCTGGTCCCGCCCGAAGGAAAAATCACCCATGGTAATACGGGGCCTTGATAACGCCAGGCAAACCAACGCGACCACCAGCATCCGAAGCAAAAGCAACAACCAATGCTGTATGTTCATCCTTCTCTGGTTTTTGTTTTGTTTTTGGATCAAGAACTGTATCGCGGGAAACTTGATACGCTTGGGCTTTTGTCTCATCAGCAGGTGAAAAAGCACCGGTAATGCAACCATTACCAGACCTGCGAGCAAATATCCATGAACAAAACCCATATTCTGAAACCACATTGGGGCGATTGAACTATTAACAATTCACTTCATTCATCCTACCGGGAAAAGCCCTAAGATCCTAGGAATGGTTGGTGATTTTTCATCTCATTTCCAACATGATTTTTAAAAAGCAGGAAACAATCTTTGAATGAAATGAATCAGAATCGCTTTTGCCTTTGCAACAAATACTCCATCAGGGCTTTGTCGAAATTGACACTGGTATCTATCGCAACATAATCACAACCGCTGCGCAGGCATTCATCCCTGTATTTTTCCCTGAATTGCCCTACAGCAGTGAGATAATCCTCCTTCATACCATAAGCATCCACGGTGACAATGGCAGGGGTCTCAACATCCTCAAATTCCACCATTCCTTCAAAGGGAAATCTTGCCTCAGCCTCGTCAAGAATATGAAAAAGAATGATCTCATGGCCTCGATGCCTGAGTTGGTGCATGGATTTGATGATGGGTTCCGGGTCCGAAAGCAGGTCACTGAAAATCATGATCAGGCTTTTCCCCTTGATAAGGGAGGTAAGCTGGCTCATGCATGAGGCGTAATCGGTGATCCCCTCTGGAACGAGCCGGGAAAGAACCGAAAGAACCGATGAAAACTGGGTGCGTTTGCTCCTGGGAGGCAACCATGCCTTGAGCTTTTCACCCAAGGTTACCAAGCCAACGGGATCCTGCTGGTTGATCATGAGGTAGGTAAGAGCAGCTGCCAGGCATGTCGCATATTCAAACTTGGTAAGATCCTGCCTGTAGGTGTAGCCCATCGAGGCACTTTGATCGATCGCAAGGTACCCCAACATGTTGGTTTCAGCCTGGAATTTCTTGAGATAATATTTCTCGGTCTTTGCATAGACTTTCCAGTCAATGTCCTTGATGTCATCACCGGGCGCGTATTTCCTATGCTCTGAAAATTCAACACTGAAGCCTTGGAAAGGGCTCGCGTGCAACCCGGAAAGAAACCCCTCGACAATGAACTTGGCCCTTAAATCGAGCCGGGAAACTTGATTGATAACCTCGGGCTTGAGGTATTTCTCCGATGTGCTCATTTCAGATCCACCCTGACAGAATCCTCATCCTCTATCAGCAGGGTTCCATCATGTTCCAGAAATCCCGCGCCATCCAAATGTGCAAACCCTTTGCCCAGCCTGGATAAATCTAGGGCTATCCGTTTGAAGATTCCCGGATCGGTTGCATTTTCCTCCAACTCGGGAGTGACCTCAAAAGACAAAACCTGCCTGACTTGGATGATCCGTTCCATCAAGTCAAGGCACTGCTTGCTTTCAAGCCATGCGGCCCAGGTGTTTATTTCAGATCGGACACCTTTTTCAGAAGCTAGAAAATGATCGACCACCAATTCCCCGATTGAGGGGTGGGTAAGAATCAACTGGAACCATCCATCGGGATCTACTCGAAAATTTCCGCGCACCCCCGGTATCAAACCCTGGAGGCATTCCATGATGGCGGAAGGCTCAGGACCTTCTTCCTGTGACAGAAAAATCCTGAACCATCCAGCCATAAATACTCTCCAGAACTTATCAATCGTTGCTATTTGGCAAATTTTGAAGGGTCAACAACGATCGCATCGCCGGGTTCACCATTCAAAGCCTTCATGAAATTAACCAGGTCCTTCTTTTCAAAAGGAGTTAGTCCCAATGGAAGGGGCTTGACCGCCTTTGAGTTCCCGGTTGCTTTTTCCGCAGCGTAGTCGCGCATGCGAACATCGAGGAAGGGATTCACATTTCCACCCTTCTCATAAAAGTCCACAACATCCTCAAGGGTTGCAAGGCTGCCATCATGCATGTAAGGCGCGGTTGCAAGAAGCTGTCTGAGGGGTGGGGTCTTGAAGGCACCGACCAACTCGGGATTTTTCTGACCCGTTGGTTGGGCACCATAACGACCCAGCATCCCTTCAGGCAATTTTCCTTCCTTGGCACCCACGCCAAGATTATGAAATTGACTATCGGAAAAACTATCGCCCACATGGCAACCATTGCAACGGGCTTTACCATTGAACAAAATCCTGCCATTATTGATGCTTCGGGCGATTTCCGAAAGCTCTGCTTTTTCAGCACTTTTCACACCACGGGCATTCAAGGAAGACGAATCCTTGGCGGCAAACGACTCTGCCAATACTTTTTCATAATCCTTGGCGAGTATTTCAAACTTGCCTGTTTCCTCATCCGCAACCCTCTTGCGCATCGCTATTTCAGCACGGTCATGGATTGAATTTCCCGTCAACACGGTGCGCTCATAAGCAGCCATTGCCTTGGCAGCTCCATCCCGGGTTGGCAAGGTTCCAAACACTTCCTTAAACATGGCAACATATTCCGGCTTGGCACGCATCCTATCAATAACTGCTTCCCAAGCATTGCCTTTGCCATCAAACATCTCGAGCGGGTTTTGGGGCGGGCCCTGACATTGGGCTTCCAAAGTGGGAGCTCTACCATCCCAAAACTGAACCAAGCTGTAGGCCGAGTTATACACCGATGGGGCACTCATGCCACCAAGGTTGCCATTTATACCAACCGAAACCTTGGACTGATCCGTGAATCCCATTTTAGGATCATGGCAGGACGCGCATGATACCGTATTGTTCGAGGACACAATCGGATCAAAATAAATCTTTTTGCCGAGATTCCATTTGGCTACTGTCATCGGGTTTTCAACAGGAATCGGTGGGTTTTGAGTCAGTCCAAGTGGAACCTTGATTTTCACAACCGCGACCTCTGTTTCCTTTCCTGTCACCGCATCCTTAACTTTTTGAGTGCCCGCATTCCAAAAGGAGGTCAACTTATCCCACTCAGCCGCATTCTGCGAACGATTCAAAAATACAATCGGTATTTGTTCCTCGTTTGTCTTCATCCAGGAATTATTCGGAATGGAAAA
>SYCV01000200.1 GCA_005786805.1 Planctomycetia bacterium
GGCATTGCAGGGTAGCTACGTACGGCTCGGATAAACGCTGAAGGCATATAAGCGTGAAACCCTCTGCAAGATTAGGTATCCATGTTCTTAGAACGAAGACTCCTGGAAGACCACCAGGTTGATAGGCTGGGTGTGCAAGGCTAGTAATAGTCTTAGCTGACCAGTACTAATAGTCGATTGTTTGGACGCATTGATCCTTTTTTCTCTTCAGGTTCTCCAAATGTTTCCGCTTCTTACCGCTGCCTATTTGTCACGATCTTGCCGGTGAGCTTATCTAGATGGCCACACCCGTTCCCATTCCGAACACGGCCGTTAAGCATCTAGAGCCAATGGTAGTCCGTCAAGGGCGAGAGTAGGTTATTGCCGGCTTTTTAAATAACCTCCCTTCGGGGAGGTTATTTTTTTATACTTGCAATTATTTATATTTTTGATGTTTATTATCTTATTTTTTACCACCCCCTTGGTTTTCGGAACTTCCTGTTTATTCCTTTTGGCACTTTCGGATTGTCGTGATCATTTATGTTTGGTTGTTGTCAAAAATATCAACAGTCCCATTTTTTCTAATGGGATATCCATGATTACGAATGATATCATGGTTTCAGTTGTTTGTTTACGAGAGGTTTAAAATGTCTTCTGACGAAGTTGTTAAATTGATCTTTGATTGTTTTCATAGAAATGGTGGGCGCCAGTATGGTGAATCTGTGACCGAGTTGGAGCACGCTCTTCAAACTGCCACTTTCGCCATGAAATTCAATGATACTGATTCTGTTGTGGTCGCCTCACTTTTACATGATTTTGGTCACCTTCAACATGATGCGGGTGAGGATGTCGCGTTGCGGGGTATTGATATGTGTCATGAAAACCTTGGGGCAATTAAATTGAAGTCTTTTTTTGGACCTGAAATTGTTGAACCCATCAGGTTGCATGTTGCTGCCAAGAGGTATCTGTGCAATAAAAGTAAATCTTACATTGATGGTCTTTCTTCAGCCTCACTTCTAAGTCTTAAAATTCAAGGCGGGCCCATGTCGGACCTCGAAGCGGCTAAATTTGAGGAGAACCCTTACCATCAATCTGCTGTTCGTTTGAGGAAATATGATGACATGGGGAAAGTTCCCGGCATGCAAACTCCCACTCTTGGGGAATTTAAATCGCTGATTATTGATGCGTTACTTTAAAATTGTTTTAGTGATTGGATGGTTTTTTGTCAGGATATACTTTTAGTTTGCTGGCGCATGGGGAGGACTGCTTAAAACTTCCTTGTTAATCACAACAGATGGGACCTGAAGTGATATTTATGAACGGTGCCTGGATGTTTTGGTTTATTTGATTTGAAAAAACTTTTGATTTTTTTTGATGGCTAAGGGTGGCATAAATGTTTAGGTGGACAATTCTGGCCTTTGTTTGCTTGCTTGTTTTTGTTTCTTTTTTTGATGTTTTTGCTTTTGGCCAGAAAGATTTGGTTCCAATCAATTCTTTTTTTAAATCAAAATTGACCCGTGTTTCCTCAGTGATTGACTTGGATTTTTCCAACTCTTCTACAAAAGTAGAGTTTCTTCTCGAGTGGAATGAAAAGGTTGAGCCGGTTTTGATTGACACTATTGCCCATGAAATTGAGGTTAAGTATGAGGGAAAAATCATACCGACTTCAAAGACAAAGGGTAAATCATTAGCACCTGTTGAATCCACCAATAAACTTCCCTTAGTTTTGAATCTTTCTTACTTGAAAAGAAACATGGCGGAGACTTTTTCTGTGAATGGAAAAATCAAAGCCATAATGCCTACTGGTTTTCATGATGTGAATTTCGGTAGTTTGTCAAAATTGATTGCGGAAGGCGCAACCGAAAAAACGGCATTTGCTGCAGATGATTCTAAATGCAAAATAAACAAAGTGATTTCGGGGACATCGAGGATTTCATTTGGATTGCGATGCGAAATTGCACCGAATGGCCCAGAGTTTGACACTAGCCAGAATTGGGTGGTTCTAAATCAATTAAAATTTGTTAATAGGAAAACCCTTAAAGTCATTCCTGCTGATGGTTACATCCTTGAGAAAATTGAAAACCGAATAGCTGATCTTACATACCATTTTCTTTTGAGGGATAAATCTATCGGAGATTTTTCAGATTGGGATTTGGGCTACAAATCTGTCAAAGGTATGAAGGATCAAGAAATACCATTTAAATTTGAGGCAATTCCTGTTCCTTGACAAATCGATATCAAGCATCATGTTTGGGCGACTGATTGTTGGATACGGAGTTTTGTTTAACAACAAGGGATCTGATGAAAAAGCCTAATCCAGCAACGATCGCAAAAGGCATGCCCGCCATCAAGTAGATGCTTTTGTTAAAAGCCCTGGCCTCGCTGTATTGTTCATCAATACTGGCACCAGGAGTGTTTTTGGTAGATTCCCTGCAATTTGGGCATGCTGTTGCGTATTGATTTAAAATCAGAAAAAGAAATGTTGGCAGAAAAGCATTTAAAAAAATCGAGCGTCTGAATTTCATAATTGTTTACCTACTAGTACATTCTATATAGCATCCAGTAAACCACAACACCAGTGATTGAAACATAAAGCCATATTGGGAAAGTCACACGGGCAAGCTTCATGTGTTTGGCGATATTGTCTTTGATTCCGTGGTAGGCGGTAAACAATATCATCGGGGTGACCACGATGGCCAGTATGGTGTGTGAAATAAGGATTGTGTAGTAAAGATATTTTACAAACTCAGGGGCCAAAGGGTTCTTGTCTTGGAATCTGGTTGCGACACTGCCTTTGATCACCAGGTGGAAATAAAGATAGGAAGCCAGGAAAATTGCGGAAACCAAAACCGCGGATAACATGATGGTTGAATGAAGCTTTTTGTTTTTACCTAGTTTAATTGCCAAAAATCCGGCAATGATCAGCAAGCCGGCAAGGCCATTTAGACTGGCGTTCCAGCCCGGGCAGATTAGCTGGTTAAGAAAGTTCACGCTGTCAATTCTCCTTTGCAAGTTTCAAGATGCTAGATTCCAACTGCTTAATTTTGGTTTCAAAATTTTCCACCGGGGTACCATCAAGGTTGGTTGGGGTCCCCTCGAAATATCCCCTGATATGTCCTGATTTGTCTATAAGTGCGATCCTGGGACTATGTATGAACTCATTTCCCGGTTTGGATTGGTCGGGTGCGTTGCGACCTACTGCAAGTCGGAATTTTTCCCTGATCAATTGATGCAAGGTTTCTTCTTTTCCGGTGAGAAAAAACCAGCGTCCGGGGATGGCACGGAAATTCTCGGCATAGAGATTTAACTCCATTGGATTGTCCCGTTCTGGGTCAACGGTGAAAGTTACAATCCTGAAGTCGGGAACATCCTTTAGTTTTTCCTGCAACCGCGCGAGGGTGGCGCAAACCTGTGGGCAGGGACCTGTGCACCGGGTGAAAACAAAAGAGGCGAGCCATACCTTGTCTTTGAGATTATCCTGCGAAAATTGGGACCCACTCCGTTCCAGAAATGAAAAATCCCCCACAAGCCCAAAGTCTTCAAGTTTATCACCCGGAATGTTTTTTTGATGGCATCCAGCAGCTTGGAGCATGGTTGCGGATATTATTAAAATACAAAGGTAATTTCTCATGGTGATTACCTTTGGCGATAAAAAACAGTGTCGGGGAGCAATGCTATGATCAAAAAACAACAGAGTAAAGCGGTTGGTAAAATGATGAACCAGATGTTCTTGCCATCTCGCTTCAAGTGCATGAAGTTAAATCCCGCCAATAAAACTTGAAGGCAAATAACCCCGATGACCACATAATTTCTGATGCTGTTTTGAATGTATGCTGCAATTAAAGGAAGTAAAAGTGCATTAGCAGCAAGAATTGCCGCAGTTATGAAAACCATTGGCTGGCTATCTTTTGTTTCGTTGTTATCCATGTTTGATGCCTAAAGGAAATATATGATCGGGTAAAGTATAAGCCAAACGAGGTCAACAAAGTGCCAGTACAATCCGGTTACCTCCAAGCTGGCTTCCATGGTTTTGAGTTTGCCGAGCAGTCCGTTAAGAAAAATTGCAAAAAGGAACAGTAATCCAAATATCACATGGATTGCATGTACGCCAGTGAGGGCGAAATAGCAGGAAGCCCACAAATTGCCATTTGGAATCGCCGGAGGTAGATGTAGTTGCGGGAATTCAGCTATCAGACTGTTAACTTTTTCGCCGAGTTGACCGGGCGAAATCGGCCTCATGTAATTGTTTTCCGAATCCTTGCCATCGAGGGTCAGGAGATAAATGCCATGCGCTTTCTGGATGGCTTCAGGCTGATCTTTGAGATTATCATTATTGACATTGGCGCAAATAATCCGCAATTGTGCCTGTACTTTTCGAACATATGCAAGCCCGTTTTGTTGCAGAAGTTTTTCTCTCTGGGTGGACATTCCCGGTAGGCATTCCCCAATATTTCCAGGAATGATGCCATGGCTGAATTTCCCCTTGTATTCAAAAGCTTTGACCCCGAGAAATACAGTTCCCAGTACCAGTGAAATGCCAAGATACATGGTTGATGAAGATGTGTTGTTGTTTTTTAATTGTTTGATGGCAAGAAGCACGGCAAGGCTGCTGCAAATCAGGATCACGGTGTTAATGGCGCCAAGCCATGGTTCAACATGCACGGTTTTTTGGGCCGGCCATTGGGGTATTCCAGACCCGGGAATCGGCGCGCTTTCCCTCAATAGCATGCAGGTGGCAAGCATCCCGGTGAAAAACATGACTTCTGTTGCAAGAAAAAGCCACATGGCAAGCTTGCCATTGGTTATGGGGAGATTGGTCGTTGAGTTCTCGCCGGCAATCATGTTTTATCCTTAACTGCGGAACAAAAGATTAAGGGTGTGGTCAATAAGAAGTAAAACCCAGATACCGGGCAGGTAAATAAGGGATGCCCGTAAAACACTTCGGGCGTTTTGCATGCTGCGTTCCTTGTGAAAACGATAGGTTCGCAGGAAGAAAAAAAGTCCCAAAAGCAAAGCCCCCATCAAATACAAGGGCCCGGCGGCTTTGATTAAAATTGGGAAAAGACTTACCGGGACAAGTGCCAGGCAGTAAACGCGCATTTGCAGTGAGGTAACATCGCCTGTTGGATCAAACGAGGAGAGCATTTTGTGCCCTCCCTGGGCATATTGGTCCCTGTAAAGCCAGGCGATGGCGAGAAAATGAGGGATTTGCCAAACGAAAAGAATCATAAAAAGCGCTAATCCTTCAGGAGAAAGGGTTCCTTTTACGCCCACCCAGCCGATAAGAGGAGGCATTGCACCTGGGATAGCGCCAATAAGTGTGTTCCAAGTGGTTATTTGTTTCAATGGGGTGTAAATAAGCACATAAGAAACAAGTGTCCCGAAAGCCAGTAACGCAGTGAGTTTGTTCGGTATGGTGACCAGCAGGTAGGCGGTTCCTCCAAGCCCCAAAAGCATACCGAAAAGAAAGGTTTCCATTGCCTGCAACCTGCCTGCGGGAAGAGGTCTGTTCGCAGTGCGTTGCATGAGGGAATCCGTGTGTTTTTCCCAAAGATGGTTAAGTGCGCCAGCGCCCGCCGATACCAGGGTGGTTCCGATCACGGTATTTAAAACCACAAGGAGTTGGGATCCTCTAGCGCCAGCGTAAAGCCCGCCAGCGGCGACAGAGAATAACACCATGGCAGAGATGCGTGGCTTGGTCAGGTCCAGGAAATCCATTGCACGCGACTTTGTTCGCGATGGAAGGTTTAATTGTAAAGTCGCGCTAGTTTTCATTCGAGGCCCACTTTTTTGTAGCAGTCTGGCTGATTCTTAAAGCGGCAGCAAAAGCGATTGCCAAGAGTAAAGCCCCTGTCAATGCATGCAAAGTCCTAACAGTGGCTTGTCCAAATGTAACCGCTTCCTGGACTAGGGGTTTGCCTGTCGCGAATTTACCGATGTATGCCTCAACTCCAAGGATTACTTGAACAAAAACAACAAGTCCAAGAAGGATGGTGTAAGGTTTGAAAAAAAGACGCCCATTAGTCGAGCCCGCCATCCTCAATGAAAGCCATGCCACTATTCCAAACACGATAAACGCACCAATCATATGTAATCTTTGTGCCCATGGCTGCCCACCATGCCTGACGATCACCGCCCATGCAAGTTGAAATAAAAGCGCGACCACAAGGACCCAGCCGATGATGGGAAGAAGTTTTTTTTCCTTGTCTTCAAGTTTTGGAAATATGCCAGGAAATGTAGCCAGAGTCGCGGTACCTGCCACCAAGGCGAAAACCATTTGTCCAGTTGCACCATGAATGGTGGCGAGTTCGGGGCCTACAAGGGCATTAAGATAAACACGAAGTCCACCCAGCAATCCTTGCCCGATGACCCCAAGATAGGAGAGAAGAGCCAGTAATTTCATGCCTGAGTTTGGTTCCCTGTTTTTCAGAATGATGATTGATTGGATCAGAAGAATCAGGGCACTTCCAAGAGCTATCACCATTCCTGTTCTCATTTTCATATGGTTCACCGCTCCCAATGGATCGGCAACGGCTTTGGCCCTGTCAATACTTGTCATGGCGACCGCAACCCCCAGTGAAACACCCAGAATACATAAAGTAGACAAAGCCTTGCGGGTTTTGGTCCCATCAGAAAGAAACGATGTAAGCATCATTCCTATAATCGCAAAGCCACTGATATAACCCACAACCCTGTGGATATGTTCAATGAAATAACCCGCAGACGGTTCTGACCAATCTTGGCTTAGGAGATACCATGGTTCGGTTGGCCATATGGGGTCTACCATGCCAACCCGGTACGTTGTGATAAGTGTTCCCAGGGTGAGAAGCGTAAGCACCAAGAAAGTGGAAAACCAGCAGCATAACGCAATGATGGGTTTCCTGACGGGAATCATCTCAATGGGTTTATTCATGGGTTTTTTCACCTTCGCCAGTGGTCGCTGATTGCATCAGATGATCCGAGGGGCCTTCCAATGCGTATTCATACGGCCCCCTTGAAACAATCGGTATTTGTTCAAAGTTCCCATGTGGTGGAGGCGAGGGCGCATCCCATTCGAGTGTGTTGCTGTTCCAAGGGTTTTTGTCAGCTTTGGGGCCAAAAAACACCGAGTAAAAAATGTTGATCACAAATAGAATCTGGGTGAGGCCCAAAAGTATTGCAGATATTGTCATGAACTGGTTCAGGGGTTGGAGATTCTCAAGATACTGGTAAATCGTGGGATCGTAGTACCTTCTTGGATGGCCTCCAATTCCCAGGATATGCATTGGGAAAAATGTAAGGTTTCCAAATATGAATGTCAGGGCAAAATGAATCTTTCCCAGCGGTTCGTTCATCAGTTTTCCAAACATCTTGGGAAACCAAAAAGTGATACCTGCAAAGATTCCAAATATGCTGCTCATGAAAAGCACATAGTGGATGTGTGCCACGATGAAGTAGGTGTCGTGGAAGTAAACATCAACAGGGGTTGCAGCCATGAATATGCCGCTCAGGCCGCCTATCACGAACATGGATACAAAGGCAAGAGCATTAAGCATGGCGGTGGAGTAAAGGATTCCCGCCCCCCACAAAGTCGCAAGCCAGTTGAAGGTTTTGATCGCACTGGGAACCGCGATCAGGATTGTTGCAAGCATGAATCCAGTGCCAAGCCTTGGGTCCATGCCGCTTTGAAACATATGATGCCCCCAGACTATGAATCCGAGTCCAGCAATAGTAGCCATGGAGAAAACCATGGGTTTATAGCCAAACATGGGCTTTCTTGCAAAAGTCGCGATTATATCTGAGACCACGCCCATAGCGGGAAGAATCATGATATATACCGCAGGGTGGGAGTAAAACCAGAAAAGATGCTGCCAGAGAAGGGGTTGTCCGCCACCGGGGGTTGTGTGCCAGTTTCCAAAACTTAATCCACCGGGGGGAAGGAAGAAACTTGTCGCTATTAGCTTGTCTAAAAGTTGGAGCATCAATGCGACAGTGAGAACGGGCAGTGCAAGTGCTTGAAGAATCGCAGTGATAAAAAGGGACCAGACAGTGAGAGGCATTCGCATAAGGTTCATGCCCGGGGCGCGCATATTCAAGATTGTTGTGATATAATTCACAGAACCCATCATTGAGCCAATGCCTACAAAAATAAGTGAAACGAGCCAGAAAATCTGGCCCATGCCAGCACCCGGGGCAGCGGGTGAATTGTAAGAATCATCCTTGAGAATCGAGTAAGGGGTGGAGGGGTCTCCAGCCTTGGGGAGGGATTTTTCCAGACCGGCCTCAGCACCCACATTTGAAAGTGTTGGATATCCCGTCCAACCGGAGCTAGCGGCGCCACCGTCTACGAAAAAGCTGGACATAATGATTATGAAGGCCGGCCACATCACCCAGTAAGAAAGCATATTAAGCTTCGGGAAGGCCATGTCTCTTGCACCGATCATGAGTGGGATGAGAAAGTTACCGAAAGCGCCGGTAAGCCAAGGGATGATAACGAAGAAAATCATCACGCTCGCATGCATGGTGAAAAGCATGGTGTAGAATTCAGGAGACATTTTTCCGCCCCAACTTTGGGGGAACCACCTGCCGATGTAAGGCAGATTGCCATCAGGCCATGCAAGTTGTAAACGCACTAAAAGGGCGAGGATCCCTCCAATCGCAAAAAAGATCAAACCGGAAAACAGGAATTGAATACCTATGATCTTGTGATCTTCGGAAAAAAGATAGGTGCTAAGGAAGCCTGGCTTTGTCCCGTGGGAATCGTTGTGGCTCATGGTTGGCCTCCATTTCCAGCGGCAACAATAGGTTGCGGGCGGGGTGATTCATGAAGGCGTTGGTTTTTTAATGCGTCAGCGAACCAAAGTTCGTAATCCTGCTTCGATTCGTGAATGAAAAGTTTGCCCCTCATTCGGTAGTGGTTTCCCCCGCACAGTTCCGCGCAGGCGATTTCCCATGGTAAGGAGCCGATTTCCTCGAGAACTTTGGTCCTGGGATTGTAACGGACATTTGCCTCAATCGGTTGAAACCACATGGGCATGATTTTCCCCGGTAGCGCATCCTGTTTGAGTCGAAGATTGGGAAGAAAAAAACTGTGGATAACATCCTGGGTCTTAAGGTGAATCTTGACCCTTGCATCCTTCCATGCATGCAGTTCATTAACCAGGTGAAGATCGTTTAGATTGCCTGAGTCAGCCCAGACGGAGGGTTCAGCCGGGATGTTGCCCTGGGGGTACCGCATGCGCCATTCCCATTGCCTGCCCAGTACCGTCACATGCAAGTCCGATTCGATGTTTGATCCTTTGTAAGTCACTGGGAAAAGAGTGTCGATTTCAATGTATTTCATTTTTGCCCAGGTTGGGATTTGTGCGAAACCAATGTAAATAAGAATGGATGCGGGGACAAGTGTCCAAACAAGTTCGAGGGTTGTGTTTCCATGGATGTTTCTGGCTTTTAGCCCATCTCGGGCAGCGAAACGAATCATCACATAGACCAGAATTCCCTGAGTCAAGACAAAGAAAAAACCCGTTGCAATCAGGATGAGATTGAACAAATGATCAACATCGGCACCATAGCTGGCGATGTTTCTTGGCAACCACCATCCCATGGCGGGGGAAATGGCAAACAAGGCAATTGCTGCGATGTTTACTGCTGCAAATAAAAGACCCCAACATTTTTGCACTGCGTCTGCTCCTGCCTTTTTACTTTTTGCTTTCCGGAAGTGAAGCAACCCCACGCGGGGCTTCCCCGTACACTTTGCCTCTAACATCATCGGGTAACAAACCGGGAAAAGGCAAAGCCTCGATGAAATTGACCAGATCCCAGATTTTTTGGCTTTCTTCATTTGCGGGGATAGTCACTGCTGGCATTTTTGATGGCGGAATACCGCGCTTGATACGCCAGTATAAATCTATTGGCCTTCTGCCGCCCCGATACACTGAAAGGGTCAGATTTGAGGGCCTTACCAGAGTGCCCCACTCGTCATATTGGTAAAGTTGCTGTCTTCCAAAATCTTGATGGCAGCTTACACATCCAAAAGCATCGGAAGCACTACTGCTGAACAGATGGAATCCACGCCTGACTGATTCGACAAGTTCCGCATCAGTGAAATTTGGGTAAACCGCTGGTTCGATTGCTTTCGAGTCAGCCTTCTGATAAGACTTCAAAAGGTCTTTGAGATAAAGTTTTACGAATTCAGAAATAGTTTCCTTGGCGGGTTCCTCATCTGGAAGCAATTCGAAAAGCTCACTTACATTGTTTTTCTTTTTCAACAAGGTTCGGGTGGTTTCGAACTCGACTTCGCCCCTGAGGGACAAATGGATCACATAACTTGTCAATTGCTCGATTGCTAGATCTCCCAATAATCCAAAAGCAGGCATCGAGGTTCCTTCAACACCATTTTTGAGGCTTCGAATAATGTCATCCCTGCGGGGCTTGATCTTGTTACCACCGGGGTTTGATGAAATGAATTTAAACTTTCCCTGTCTGAAATCTCTTGGATGTGGGTTCACCCATGGTCCAGTGGGACCACGACCGTCACCGGCCAGTCCATGGCAATGAAGACAATTTCTTCGATATAATTTGCTACCCGCCGCAAGGGTTTCCTCATCAAGTTTCAAGCTCTTGGCAAGGGCGTTAATTTCGGAGTTGGTGGAAAGCCCAACTGTTGGCTTGTGAGGAGTACCAAAATTTTGCTGCAATTCTGTGTCTAACTCGACCCTGAGGTTTTCGGGAAGATCCCTGGGGTTCATGGTTTTACCCCCTAACTCTTTGATCCTCGCAATTGCCTTGTCCAATTGACCTGGTCCGGGTAGTCGGTCATGAGTCAGTTTGGGGAGTTCATCCACAATCAGGTCGCTGCGAAACGGATAAATCACATCATCTGGGTAGGAGTCAATACTGTTCCCGCATCCAGATACGGAAAGAATGCCCACCGTCGATGTTATAACCGCAAACAAAAATAGTTTGTGAATATTTTCAAATGTATTGATGAGACATTTTGCCATGTGTCAGGCAATCCTTGAATCCAAAAAGAACCTTGTTGTGGGGAATTACCCCCTGCCCAAAGTACTTTAACATTTTATTGAATCAATATTAACCAATTAAATAATAAACCGGGCAAACCTCATGCCAACTAACATTTTATTTACAATTGCGAAAGATGGGAGAACAAGTTCAATAAAAACCTACCCAGTCTTATTGTTGAGAAGAAAGCGATTTGGTTTCTCATTTATAAGAAATCTTATTGGAATATGTTGTAATTCTTTGAGTTAGAAGAAGTAGCTTTTAGTTTTCTATCCTTCAATAGTCTTGGTACCATAAATAGTTGGTCAACGAGGTTTAATTCGATGAAGAAATGCCAGGATGCTCTTTTTCGTTTAATTGCCGCGGTAATAATTGGTGGGTTGCTTGCCAATCCATCGACTGGCCAATCAATTCAAATCGACAAGGAATTGGATTCAAAAATTGTTCAATATCACAAAGATATTCTTGGTATCCCGTCTAAATCCATCCAGGAAAATCTTTTAAGAATCATAGAAACCAATCCTGACTCCCTTGTAATGGAATCAAAGAATCAAATAGTCCGAGCATCTTGGGCTTGCCAGGTTTTACTTTTGGGCACGGACCTAGGGAGTATGGATTTCAAAAGAAAGGATTCATATTTCAATAAACAGTTTGAAACTGCAAAACTAAACAACAACATGGACTTGATGCAGGATATCGCGCGAAAGAGCCTTTTTACAAATTCCGGGATAGATGCCTGCATTTTTCTTGGGGATAAGGCATTTGAAGAATCAAAAATTGAAGAAGCCGAGAACTGGTGGAATCTACCCTTGGCTTTGAGGCAGGAGGCGGAAAAAAAACTCAAACTCGCCAAGCCGATTGTTTTTGCACAACTTCCGATACTGAGGGCAAGGCTGGTGGCTGCATCCCTGGCAAGGGATGGAAATGGGCAAAATGCCCGTGAAAGATTTGAAAGCTTTTCTTCTGAGTTTCCCAATAACGATGGATTCATAGCCTCGAAAAACGGAAACATGGTCAAGGCACTGGAAACTCTTTCAAAATCAAAAATATTCCCGCCCTTGGGTGCGAGTTGGGGTAATTATGCCTTAAACAAGGAGAGAAACCCGATAATTTTCCATGGCCCATCCGTTTATGAGTTGGCTAATAGGTGTGCAAACCCACCAACTTGGAAGATAAGTATTTATCCTGATGCGCAGGATAATTCAAAAGAGAATGCGCCTAGAAATATAATGGCCCCTTTACGGTCGCCTGATTTATCACTCCATCCCCTTAGGGTGGGCTCGAGAATATTGTTCCAAGATGGTTTTAAACTTGTTTCTTTTGACATTGTTTCGGGGAATAGAAAGATTTTGTATGAACCGAAAGAGCAATTCCCCAATTTGAATTCAGGCCAGCAATCCAGATTGGAAAGGAAGATGGCCCTGACATTTTCAGCTCCTGATAAAATTCTGGTGGCGTTTGATTACCCTGCCAAAAATAAAGAAACCACCATTGCTGATTCCAATGAGGATATCTCGTTTGCAGGAGGTGTTTTGGCCTGCCTGGAATTAAACGCGGCTGGGAGTCAAATGCTTTGGCAAGCCAGGCAATCCCCAGTTGATCAAGTCAGATTTGAAAGTGATCCTTTGGTTCATGATGGAAAGGTTTATATTCTCGCAAGCCAGAGGATCAATGGAAGGGAATCATTGAAGGTCCTTTGTTATAATCTTGATTCTAATCAGCCAGATTTGCTTTGGACATGCATTGTTTCTGGGGAATCCACCCCGGTTGATTCATTTGCAGGCAAGCAGTCATTTTTGACTCTTGCCGGAAACAATCTGCTTTCAACAAGTATGAGCGGGGCGCTGACCGCCATCGATCATAAAACAGGGAAAATTGTCTGGGTAAGACCTTCCCAACAAATTGAAAATTCGCGGAGTATCAAATCCTCAGTTGCAGTAAGGGCGATTTTTCATGAAGCGACCATTTACCATTTGGATTTGAAAAGTAGAAATGTTCAAGCCTTGGATAATGCCAGTGGTGCCCTTATTTGGTCCAGGGAAATTGCAAATGTGGATCAATTGATTGCTGTGAAAGATGGAATTTTGCTTTTGGGAACGGGCAATGGGCTCAGGGCATTAAATTCGACCAATGGTTTGGATAATCAGGCATGGAGCATCCCCTCTGATGGAAGTTCTCTCCCTTCTGCGGGGAGGGGTTTTGTTTTGGGCAATAATTACATATGGCCCACGGTGAAGGGTGTTTTCGTGGTGGACTTGAAAACAGGGATGCCTGCCGCTGATCTTTCCTTGTTTCATCGTCTTCAACCGGGAAACCTTTTCTTGTTTGATGAGTGTTTACTAAGTGTGGATCGTAATGCCATTCGTGTCTATGTTGGGGCAAAGAATCAGAAGCCAAATGTTCAAAAAGAACCTTTGTCAATCACGGGACCACAGGTAAGAAAAAATCGGGAAACGAGTTCGAAATCAGATGATATTGCCTTGGTTCCCCGACCAGCAATCAATGAGGTAAAGTGGACTAAAAGATTGATAAACAGAGGTGAGAGTTTTCAACCAGGCGAGGTCCAAATCGCGAGAGAATCAAAAGTTTCCGCGATAACCCAGGGCTTAAATGTCAAAGTGGTCCGCAATTCAGATGGTTTTATAATTTGGGACAAAGATTTTTTGAAGAGATGTAATTGGGTGAAAATTCTGGGTGAAGTTTTGTTCCTGGGATTCAATGAAAGCTTGCTGGCTTTGGATTTGGAAAAGGGTGGGGAATTGTGGCATTTCAAGCCTTTGATTTCTGGTAATCAAACTGTTTTTGAGTTTAGCTTGTCGGTTGACAAGATCTTTTGTCATGATGGATCATGGAAGGTTTATTGCCTGGATTCCACGGGTGGAAATGTCATTTTCGAGCGTTATTTCCCGATAATTCGTCATGATTTTCTTGGGCACCGCCTGCAGCTTTCAAAATTACTTGAAATCGACCATGCATTTATTCTTCCTGACACAATGAATAATTATTGGTGTTTGAGGGCAGGTGTTTCAAGGCCAACCCTGGTTCCCAAAATCGGCAATGCGAACTGGGAGACCATGGTCAGGGCAGGGGATAATATTCTAGCCCTGAATTCGGATGGGGAACTTTGTCTTTTGGAACCGAAAAATTTTGATTGTGTTTCCAGATATCCGCTTGTTCCCGCTTCAATGAAAACAGGGAAACCGGGTTCGATTCTAGTCAAAGATAATCGCGTGGTGGTGGGGATTGAGTGTAATGTTGCCACCGCATTGTTTTTATTTGATTTGGTCAAAGGAATGCAGGTTTGGGAAAAACCTCTTTTGATATTTGATAAAGGTTTGAAAATTGATGCCTGGCGGATTTTTGGGGATAGCCTTCTCGGATTCGCGGATGGTTCCTTGAAGTCGTGGGGTTTGGACTCTCTCAAGGAGACTTGTTGCTTTAATTTACCCGTTGGTTTTAAGACCTCTGATTGGAAAATGGATCAAGCGGGTAAGTATCTGGTGGCTTGGGCTTCGCCGACTCCCGGGCCAGAGTTAACATTTAAAGTGGGCCCTTGGGAAATCACTCGGAATGCGGATGGTATTTATCCCAAGGGAAAAGGAATGCCCATGTTTTTTCTGTTGAATGGCGATTCTGTGAAGGATATCCATCTTGAAACTTATGCGGGTGGAGCCCGTTGGAATATTAGAAATGTGGGAGAATTCCATTTGATGCCAGGGATTGAAATGAATTGTTTTCCCAAGGTGGTGGTTCATCAGCCAAAGGTCCTGGTCGGCCACGATGGTTTACTGGTGGGATTGGCCTCTGAGGTTTATTCGCTAGCTCCCTGACTATAATTTTTATATGTCCGCGAAAGCTTTTGGTGGATTCTGATTTTTCCGGGTTTCAAGAAAGGTCTGGTGTTTGTGGTTGAAGAATTAAACATGGGGGAAATTGAACGAGGACTGGAGGAAGCCAGCGATCTTGAAGGATTAAGAAAGATCATGGAGGCGGGTGTTAAAATCAGGAAGGAGATTTCCAAGGTTATCGTGGGACATTCCGAGGTGATCGAGCAACTATTGCTCGCGCTTTTTTCCCGGGGCCATTGTCTTTTGGTTGGGGTTCCCGGGTTGGCAAAAACCCTGGTTGTCAAAACTTTGGCTTCCAGCCTGGGTTTATCATCCAATAGGATTCAATTCACTCCCGACCTTATGCCTTCTGATATAACCGGCACGGAAATATTGCAGGAAAATAAAGCCTCCGGGGAGAGAGCTTTCCGTTTTATCAACGGCCCTGTTTTTGCAAACATTGTGCTTGCTGATGAAATCAATCGCACTCCACCCAAGACCCAATCCGCGTTGCTTGAAGCCATGCAGGAATTGCAGGTTACTGTCGGTGGGCAGAAGCATGCATTGCCCAAGCCATTTTTTGTGCTTGCAACCCAGAATCCAATTGAACAGGAGGGGACTTATCCACTTCCCGAGGCACAGTTGGATCGCTTTATGTTCATGATTTTGGTTGGTTATCCAACTGAATCGGAAGAGCTAGAAATCATCTCGCGGACCACATCAGGCCGCTTTAGTCCCGTCGAACAGGTTCTTGCGGAAGCAGAGATTCAAGCAATGCAGGACCTGGTCTGCAAAATTCCAGCTTCTCCTCATGTTGTGAAGTATGCGATGGACATAGTGCGAATGAGCAGGCCAGAGCGTAACAGCGACTCGTATGTTTCTGGTCCGGAATTTGTAAGGAAATATATCGCCTGGGGAGCGGGTCCCCGGGCTGGGCAGGCAATGGTTTTGGCAGGTAAGGCAAGGGCAGCCCTTGCTGGGAGATTTTTTGTCTCAAGGGAGGATATTAAGGCTGTTGCCCCTCCCATTTTAAGGCATAGGATCATTGTGAATTATCACGCGGAATCAGATGGAATGACCACTGATAAAATCGTTCGGAAATTGATTGATTCAGTCCCAATGTCGGATGTTTAGTTTCGGAGTGTCATTTGACCACTAATCGAAAATATCTAGATGCTGATGTGCTGGCCCGGTTACAGGGACTGGAACTTGAGGCCAGGACAATTGTCCAGGGAATGATATCCGGCAAACACCGCAGTCCAATGCGGGGATTTTCAGTCGAGTTTGCTGAGCACAGGGAGTACGCCGCCGGTGATGATCTTCGAAGACTCGATTGGAAGGTCCTTGCCCGTACCGAGAAGCTTTATCTCAAGCAATATGAGCAGGAAACAAATCTGGCATGCTCAATGCTGGTTGATTGCAGCGAATCGATGGCGTTTGGTTCTGAAAACTGGATGGAATCCAAGTCGGGTATCCGGACCAAGTTTGATCATGCCGCAATCGCTGCAAGTGTGCTTGCTTACATGCTGCAGCATGATGGTGATTCCGTTGGTTTGTACACTTTCAATGACAAGGTTTTGAATCGATTGTCACCCTCAGGCAGGGGTTCCCAGTTGGAGGCGATATTTGAAATATTATCCCTAGGGCCCACCACAGGTAAAACAAATCTGCCCATTCTGCTTCATGAGATTTGTGAAAGGAAGGTTCGAAAAGGCATTGTGTTTGTCTTCAGTGATTTTCTTGACGACATGAACGGAGTCATCCAGGGCATAAGGCATCTGAATCATCTGGGCCATGAGGTTGTAGCATTTCATGTCATGGATCCCCAGGAGCTTGATTTTCCCTTCCAAGATCCAACCTTGTTCAGAGGCTTGGAAGGTGAGCCTCAAGTTGATGTGGATCCCGCGTCATTAAGGCAGGGTTACCTGGATAACTTGGAAGAATGGCGCGGTAATCTCCAGTCGGAATTAAGAAAATTGGACAGCGATTATATTCTGCTGAGAACCGATGAACCTCTGGGAGATTTGATTTCCGCTTATTTGCGCGGAAGAAAGTCGCGTCAGAGAAAAGAAATGCGGGGGCCACTCACTTGATTTCTCCTGTGTTTGGCTTCTTGTTTGAATCTCCCATTGCGGCTTTGCTTGCCGCATCGGGGGCAGTCGCTGTCCCAGTGGTCATTCATCTTCTGAGAAGATTTCGAAGGCAGGTTGTTGATTTTCCCACCATCAGATTTCTTCTGGAGGCCAGGAAAGCACAGGACAAACGATGGCGAATTGAACAATGGTTGTTGCTTGCGCTTCGATGTCTGATGGTGTTGCTGCTTGCGACCGCCTGCACCGCTGCAATGCCATGGGCGGAACCTTATTGGCGTAAATTGTTCCCAGAGATGCAGGGCAAACAAATCACAGGTGCAATCCGGGTTCACACGACTATTGTTGTTGATTCCTCGTTGAGTATGCTGGTATTGAAGGACGGGGCCAGTCCCTTTGAAAAAGCCAGGAAACATGCTGATCAATTGGTGAAGGATTGTAATCCCGGAGATGCCATCAGCCTGGTTCAAATGTCCTTTCCCCCAAGAACAATCATCAATGAGGCCTCTGAGGATTTTGAAAGGATTCACTCTGAGATTGCCCTGATTTCTTGTGCCCATGGATGCGCCGATTTCACGGGCACTTTGGGTTTGGTGGACAATATTTTACAGAGATCACCGCCACGCTACGGAACTCGAAAAGTTGTTTTCATAACCGATCTTCAAAAGGCATCATGGCTGGGAAGTAATGCGGCTCCCGCCAAGGCTCTGATTTCCAAGATTCGTTCCAGGGCGACTTTGGAAATTGTGGATGTTGGTCTTGAAATTCCCTCTAATCTTTCCGTTTCAAATCTCGAAATGGATGGGCAGGTCGCTGGTGTTGGCTCTGAAACAAGATTCACGGCAAAGCTCCAGTCATTTGGAGAAAAGCCGCAAAACCGCGTCAAGGCTCGGTTGCTTGTGGGTAAAGTAACTCCAGGGTTTGAGACATTCCCCATGGCTCAGGCTGCCGAGGATTCAATTGATATGCGGGCTTCCTCCCAGGCCGCCATTCTTTTACGGCACAAGTTCACAGAGCCTGGTGATTACGCGGTTCAGATTCAAATCGAACAGGATAACCTTTCGGTGGATGATACTTCGAGAATAATTGTCCGGGTGAACCGGGAATTGAATGTTTTACTCGTTAATGGCAGGTATTCCCCGAATGAGCTTGAAAGATCCACAGGGTTTTTGCAAATAGCCTTGGATAACGAGGGAGCGGACTCTGTTCCCTTGAGGTTTAAAGCCAAGTCAATTGATGAACCAAGATTGGCTGATGAATTAAATCGAGGCCTTGCGGGCTATGATTCTGTTTTCTTTTGTGATCTGGCTAGATGGCGTGGTTCCGAGGCCAGGGCAATCTCAGATTTTGTGCGCAAAGGCGGTGGGGTGGTGTTCTGGTTGGGTGACCAGGCTGAGACTTCATCATACAATGACAGCCTTTTTCAGGAAGGCAGGGGTGTCCTTCCAGCCAAATTGGTAAAGCCATTTCCCGCTTTAAAAGACCAGCTTTTTCAGTTTCAACCGGAGCCATCGTCTTATCAGTTTCCTCCCCTCAATGCTTTTCGCACCACGGAGGACAGGCAATCTTTACTGGGTCCCAGGTTCACCACTGTTTTTCAAACTGAACCACTTCCCAAGTCCCTTGTCAGGATTCTGGCAAATTTCAAGAGTGTTTCTCTTGGAAAGAACACTGACAGTAGCTTTACACAAACGACTCCCGCGTTATTGGGTTGGCAACCTCCAATGGGGTTTTCTCGAAAGAAAACAAATAATTTGGAATTGAGATCCAAGGGTTGGGTTTACCTTGCGTGCACCAGTGCGAATACCGAATGGAACAACTGGCCGGCACATCCCAGTTATTTACCCTTTGCGCAAGAATTGATGTTGGCAAGTTGCGCCGGCAAATTCAAGGAACAGTCCCAGTTTTGTGGGAGTCCTATCGAGGATTTTCCATCACAGCAATCTGGAGAGGTCAAAATATCAATTCCGGGTGGAACTTCAGAGACACTTGCCTTGATTCAAGATGAAGATTTTTCCCGCATGAACTTCATAAACACATCAAGGTCCGGTTTTTATATCGTTCGTTATCTTTCGACCCAGGCTGGTAATTGCTTTGCTTTAAACCCCATGCTTAGCCCCATGGGGGAATCTGGTTCGGAATCTGACCTGGCCCGTTGTTCCTTGGATGAATTGAACCAGTTTTATCCCGAAGCCGAGTTTCTTTCAGGAGGGAAATCCTCGGGTGATCTCGCAGTAAATCCACCGGATGCTGATGGTGATAACCAAGGCAAGGGTATGTTGAGGGAGAAAATCGCAGGTGCTTTCCTGTTGTTCTTCCTTGCATTTTCGATCGCTGAATTCCTTTTCTCGTGGCTTATGGGTATTGGCAGGTCTCTTGCTCCAAATCGAGTGAACCCATGGTTGCTGATTGGTTTTAGTTGGTTGGTTTTGATTCCGGTTTTTTATGGCCTTGCTGGATTGCTCGCTAATTTCTCAAGTGATAATCCACTTTCATTTCTGCCCTCCGCTGTGGTTGAAAGTTTTGAAAATTTGCGTGGTCGAATGGAAGTGGGGGATGGGGAAACCCTTCAGACCCGGTTCATAAATCAGAATGAATTTTCCGCTTTTTTAACCACTGGAAGGGTGAGGTTGCTGTTGTTTGGATTTCTAATGGTTTGCACGGTCTTCGCATTTATTAGATTGATAATGAGTCGATGCACTTTGGGGGCTGCAACTCTTGTAGGGCTAAGGCTGGCTTTTTGGTGGATTTTGCTTTGGGTCTTGATGCCACAGGTCGGGATGGGGTTTGAAAGGTTTAGCTGGCCTGAGATCGCCATATTGATTGATGATTCCCAAAGCATGTCGGTGGTGGACAGGTACCAGGATGATACCCGGGAGGCATTTTCAAGAAAAATCGCGGATTCCCAAAGTCAAAAGATCACCCGGGTAGGCATCGCGCAATCAATACTTTCAGTCAACCAGGGGAAATTCCTTGCAGATGTTCTCGAGAGAAAATTCCGCATTCACTTGTACCATATTTCGCGCGGGGCGGAAAAAATCGCAGTGGTATCAAAGACCGATGAAATCCCCGATGCTTTGAACCTAATTCGGTCACTCAAGGCTGATTCTTCCCATGACAGCAGTAAAATTGGCGGGGCTTGCAGGCAGGTTATCAATGATTTTAGGGGTAGTCCGCTTGGTGCCATTGTCTTGTTTTCCGATGGGGTTGTCACAGAGGGCGAGGAAATATCCAAATTGGCCAAATTTGCAACCCAAGGTGGCATACCTTTTTATGCGATTGGTCTTGGTGAGGAAATGGAACCCAAGGACCTAGCGGTGCTGGATGTCCAGGGGCCTGACGAGATTGCGTTTGGTGACCGGGTAGTTTTGGATGTGAGAGTTTCCTCCGCGGGCTATAAGAATATCCGCACATCAGTGCTATTAAAAGAAAAAGGCAAACTTGATGTGATTGATCGACAGGAAGTGACGCTTGATGGCAGCGGAACCCCCGCGACCATCCGGTTGGTGGACAGGCCAAAAACTGAGGGTTTGAAACAATATGAAATCTCAATCCCCGTTCAGATGGATGAATCTCAGGTCTCCAATAATGTTCTCGAAAAAGCGATTGTCGTGCAGCAGGCAACCACGGTCAAAATTTTATTTGTCGAGGGTTGCAGGCGGTATGAGTACCATTACCTAAAGACCCTCCTTGAAAGACAGGCAGAGATTCCGGGGGGCAGGAAACTTTTTTCACTTAATGTTCTTCTTTTGGAGGCAGATCCTGACTTTCCCTCACAGGATAAAACCGCGATTTCAGATCTGCCCAACCGGGGTGAATTGTTCCAGTATGATGTTGTGATTTTTGGAGATGTTGACCCCAAGTCCCGGGAAGCATCAAAATTCAAACGGTTTTTGGGTGACCTAGCCGAATTTGTCAGGGAAAAAGGTGGGGGAGTTCTTTTCATGGCGGGCCAGAGATTTTTCCCCTCGGAATACAGTTCCTCTTCATTGCGTGACTTGCTACCCGTGGAAATCACGCCCGGGCAACTTGTTGAAATGCCGGAGGGGATCACCCAAGGTTATAAGTTGATCCCTTCTCCCGCGGCAATTTCAAATCCGATTTTCAGGATTAACTCTGACGACAGGGAAAATTTGGAACTTTGGAATCAAATGAGGGAAATGTACTGGCACTTCTCAGGAGCGGTTCCAAAGAAAGGCGCGGAGGTTCTTGCTTTTTTGGAGGGTGGTAATGCTGGTGGAGCGAGAAATTCGCCACTCATGGTCTCGCAGTATTATGGCGCGGGCCGGGTTTTGTTTTTTGCCTTTGATGAATCATGGCGGTGGGCTTACAGGGAAAATCAGGTGCATTACAATAATTTTTGGATCCAGGCTCTTCGCTTCCTTTCCCGAAACGCCGGTTCCCGAATTTCCATCAAACTTGACAAGACTGGAAATTACAGGAGGGGTGATTCCATCCGGGTGCTGGTTCGACTTCCCTTGGATTCCTCATTTGGCGAAAATAATATTCCAGTGAGGGTGTCGATGGAAAGAAAAAATTTGATCGATGGCAAGGGCAGGGAGATATCAACGATTGATCTTGCCAGGGTCTCGGGCAGCCGGGGAACTTACGAGGCTGTGATCGATAACGCCCGGGAAGGGAAATATAGTTTTCAGTTGCTGCAACCATTGAAGCAGGAACCAGCTCCCTTTGTTGATTGCATGGTTTTGTCACCACCTGGTGAAATGGAGAAACTTACCATGGCACAGGCAGATTTAACCAGGCTGGCGCTAAACACCAAGGGCAAGTTTTATTACCCCGAGCAGGCAGCTTCCATGCCCCTTGATATTTCCAGGGGATTCCAGATGTCTTCCGGGGCACCCTCACCCCCATGGGATTTATGGAATCATCCATTGGTCTTTATCCTTGTTTTGTTGATTTTGACCCTGAATTGGTTTCTGGGAAGGCGCCTGCAACTGTTATAGTTAAATAAATCTTCATAAGGGATTTAACACCACCATGACTCTTTTATCCAATGATATCGGCTACTCCCAGGAAGCTGAGCGTTTGCAAAGATTGATGGATTCAATCTTATTGCAAAACAAGTTGGCGGGTTTGTTCAGGGCGGTTTTGATATGGGCTTTTTTGTCTGGCATTGTTTTGGCTTGCTTCACTGCGGTGGAATATCGTTTTCACCTGGAATCCTGGTTGCGGGCACTATTGCTGATTTCATGGCTCACGATTTCCAGCCTTTCATTTTTCATACTTTTCAAGCCCGTCAACCGGGGGGCTTTGACCCCAACACAGTTCGCATTGAAAATGGAAAGGTTGCATCCGGGTTTGAGCGATTCGTTGGCTAGTGCGATTTATTTTCTTGAACATAAGAAAAGCATCGATGGGGCATCGCCCGAGTTAGTTGTAAACGCGGTCTCTGAAGCTTTTGAAAAAGTCATGGATGCCAATGTTTTTTTCAGGGGGCATGTTCGCTGGGTTGGTGCTAGTTTTCTATTTTCAGGGGCAGTATGGGTTTTGTTGCTTGTGGGGTTTTTCGGTTATTTGCCATTTTCGGGTGTGGCATTGGCAAGGATTGTGTTCCCTTATGAAAATATACTCTGGCCCACCCTAACCCAGATCGAGGTCACAATACCCAGGCAGATGGTTGGGAAAAATGAGATTCTCCGGGTTGCAGCGAGGATCAAGGGGCAAATTCCAAGGCAGGCCACGATCTTGATTAAATGCGATGAACAGGTTCACTCCAAGTTACTTGCTGATATAAA
>SYCV01000201.1 GCA_005786805.1 Planctomycetia bacterium
ACACATCAGCACCCTCTTGTGCTTCCTTCTTTTTTCTCTTCGCGTCTTCGCGGTTAATTTTCTTTGCTTTTTAAATCCTTTACCACCGCCAAGACGCCAAGGATACTAACCTTTTACAAACATAATCCCACTCATCAGCACCTTCTTGTGCTGCCTTCTTTTTTCTCTTCGCGTCTTCGCGGTTGATATTCTTTGCTTTAGATTTTTAAATATTGATAGACGATTAATTACTTAACGAGAAACTTCAGTTTTTGGGCACCAGCCAGCGGCTCAAGAGTTTCCAAGTTGACTTCAAAAGGCCTGGAAATCGTATTGCCCGATAGATCAGCAACTTCAGAACCAACATGAATCACAAATTCGCCGGGCTGCCAGGGTTCATCAGGGATAAATTGCCAGGATTTTTCCTCTAATCCCATCGAAGCCTTACCAGTGATTATTTTCCCGGTGGGACCAGAAACCTTCACCTCCCTTGCGAATAAATATGAATCAATCGCATAGGGAAAGTTGATGATAAGTGTGGATTTTGACAATCCCAAGGGAGGCATTACTTTCCAATGATTCACATCGAGCCTGCCGCGAATCTCATCCCCAGCGATGATTTTTTTCTCAAATCCATTCGAAAGTCTATTCCCCGAGGCATCCAAAAGTTCTTGGGGAATCCGTAGGGTATAGGTTTTACCCGGCTCCAAGGGAGGGCCCAGTTGCTCCCTTAAATTCACACCCAATTTAACCCTGCCTGGATGAAACCAAAGTGTCAACCGCGTGTCATTGTCATTCCAAAGCTCAGTGCGCCTCCATGGGTCGTCCACAGTTTTTCCATCGGGGCCAATCAACTCAATCGAATCAAAAATTGTTTTACTCTGTCTCATCGGGCCGGAAAAAATTATCGTGAATTTAAGCAGATTGGCAGGAACCCTTTCCGTGGTCGGATAAACCTTGAGAACCTTCACCGCGTCCTGCATTACGGGAGTGGGAATTTTAAGCTGGGAGAATTCCTTCTCCTGATTGTTGGAACAAATCGCCCTGTAAGTCTTTCCCCCGGAAAAAGGCTGGCTGGGTATGAACACCAGGTCTCCCTTTCGAACCAGATATTTTCCAAACAAGGGGGCTCCAATTTTTCCTGTCGCATCGTTGATCACGCCGACAAAAAACACTTTTTCCCCATCATCATAGGACACCAATCCCTGCCTTCCCTTCAAAGGGGACGCGGGATCGAGGGGCAATCTAACTTCGAAGCCCGGGAAATTATCCACTGGTTGAAAAACAGGCGGCATTGCTATGAGCAACGCCGCCATCATGGTGATCATCATGTTCAAAAAAGCATCCTAGGGAAGGGCGATAGGCTTGAGGGTAAGAACCCCCTTGTCATCCTCGGAAATTGCAAGCGCATGGGCCGCGTCAAGTTTATCCATGTGCGAGACTCCATGAAATTCCGGTATCAATTTGACTTTTTCGGTACCCGGTTCGCCCTTGCTGTCCAATCTTTTGAGGGCTTTCTCGTTGATGTTGGATTCCTCACCTATCACGCCGGTTTCAATCCTTGCTGTCCAATAAGGGCTGGGGCCGAACGGTTTTCTCTGATGATGAAACCGGAAGGTATTTACCAGCACATAGCTTTTGCCATCCTTCTGATAGCTGAACATGTGGATGGGTTTATTACCTGAACCCAGCTCGACGATGCTCTGGCCCTTGACCTTGGCGTCATTGGTGAATGCATCAAGGGGATATTTCACAAGGGGTGTGCATGAAAAAGCACCAACGAGGTACTTCTTTCCATTTTCTTCAAAGGGCATGAGAACAGTCATGGGAGCCTTGGTTTCCCATTTGCCATGCGCCACATGAAAAGTCTCAGCACTGGTGAGGATCACCTCGGATTGTTTTTCGAGTGGTTGTTGCACACTGTACAGCTTGCATGCAAACTCATCTGATGCGACGCCGCTGACCAAAAGCCTGTCACTCATCCAAGCCAGGTCGGTGATTTTGGAAATCGCACCACCCGAACCCTTGGGCAGGGAGACACTCTTGAACGCGACATTGTCGAGCGAAAATTCAGAAATCTTCCCCTGTCCATCAACGGTGATCAGGTGCTGGCTCTTGGTATCCTGCTTGCGGATTGCAAGATAAGCTTTCCCCGAGACAGGGTTGACCGCAAAGTGGATCAGTTCGATTTCCTTGGCTCCAACGCCAAGTCGTTCTGCGATTTTACCTTTCAGGTCGCCAACGGAAGCGGTCCATTTTTGTGGCTCCCGATCCTTGGTATCAACCAAAACAACCTGACCAGCTTTGCCATCACCGATAAGAAGAACCCCTTCCGACTGGAAGGAAATCACATCGATGGATTGAATCTTGGGTTTGCCTAGTTCAAAGCTGGCTGCATTCGAAAAAGCACAGGCAGTCAGGAATAACCCGAGTGCCACGATTTTCATCAGATAGGTATTCATGGAAATCTCCGAAAGGTGATATTAATATTTACCCCTTGTTTGTAAGGGGAATTCAACGGAAAGTCCAGCGAAAAAGCACTGAGGCTTCTTTATTAGATCACCTTGGACCCGGAGGTTTACTTCATGCCAATCTGCTTCACCTGAAAATCAACTTTCTCATTTTTTCCTGGCTTGATATCGGCTTTGAGTGTGGTTTTTTCATTATATTCAGGGCCCAAGATGCTTTCGGGAATGGCTGATTTCATGACAGGGTCGATTTTGGAACCAGGCTTCGATGCTTGAATTTTAACTTTCTTGGAACCAGGCAAAACCTGCACGGTGTATCTGCCTCCTTTTATTACACCCGCACCCGGAGCTTTGCTATTATCCAAGGATTCAAAAATAATGTTACCTTCCGCAAGAGGTTCTGATCCCAAGAAAACCATTCCTGAAACCTCCGATGGAACTTCAGCGCTGCTGCATCCAAGAAGAATCAACAATAAGATCGAAAAACAAACACCTGATAATTTCATCTGAAAATCCTTAGGGTTCATTGATTACTTCTCCTCCATTGCGCGAGCCCATTGCAAGCCAGATTACTGGGCTTACCGAGTTTGTCATAAATCTTACACTTGCATCAGCTTTTGCCATGTTAACACCACCTGTGTGATAACTGCGCGCAAGTGAAAATGCATTAAGGGCCCCCTGAGCACCGCATGGCGCCTTGGGAATCGCCCCACAATAACTTTGAGTATTGTCTCCAACCGTTGAGTTTGGCGGGTAAATGGTGGAAAATGTTGTTCCCGCATGAACAGTATTCCACATACGGCCACGCACATCGTGGCCGCTTGGATTAGAATCATTTCCCTGGATAAGCTCACTGACCAAGGCGGTATTCGAGGTGCCATCCGAAATATCCGTCAAGCGGACTTTTGATAAACCATAAAAAACACCATCTAAATTAAGACCCCTTGGATCTGTTGAGGTGGTTGCATAACCACTTCCATTACAGGTGATAAAGCTGATATGAAAACCCTGTGGATTGCCCGGTGTGGCTGCAATTTTTGGATTTGCAGGATCAGACGGGCACAAAAACACTGGAAGCACATTGGTTGAAAATGACGCGGTATAAGTATTTCCCCCAGCTTTCAACAACGCATCAAGTTGTGAACCTATGCCAGCCTGCTCAAGGTGGGGCAAAATGGAACCAGCCCAATTTGAACGATCGTTGTTTTGTAATACACCGCCTCCAGCACTTGTGGCATAACCCTGCGGCTGACCCATGGGAAAAACACCATAAGTACCGTGATAATTGTGAAGTGCCAGGGCTATTTGCTTTTGTTTGTTGGTGCAACTCATCCGCGCGGCAGCTTCCCTTACTTTTTGAACCGCAGGCAACAACAACCCAATCAAGATTGCAATGATTGCGATAACCACCAGAAGTTCAATCAAAGTGAAAGCTTTATTTTTATTAGATATTTTCATTAAAATGCTCTTGAAAAATAACTTTATTAGATACTTAAATCATCTTTTATAAATTCGCAGATGTCAATTAATTTTAAAACTTACTTTTTACCTGCTTCCCAAGAATCAAATAAGGCTTCCTTTTAAGGCAATTACATCCAATTAAAAATTTATAAGGTTTTAACCAAACATCCCAAACCTCCGGAATAAGAGCCCTTGTATTTAAAAATGGAATGGTTATAAGCCTTAACTTGTTTAGAGATAATATAATGCGGCTAGTTTTGGTCTTAATTATGATCACTTTACTTGGTTGCTCATCCACGAGAACCAATGATACCGCACGCACCGAAGTGATATCGCCAACTCCCAGGTTATTAAGCTCCGATTTTTTAAATGCTGAAGAAATCCCTGTCAAGAAAACAACGGTCCAGCGAATCAGAGGGGTTTTCCCATGGAACAAAGCGCGGGAACCCTTGTCCCGCTCAACCATCGGCATCATGAACGATTATCTTGAAGGTGACGAGCTTGAAGCTCTTAATATCGAATTCCAAACAGAAACGCCCAAAGAAGACTGGAGTAGGTTGAAAGCAAATACCACCATGAATCCATTGCTTAAATATTCTTTGGGTTCCGTGGTTTGGCTTGGAAATGCAATTGTCAAACCCAGCATTTGGGGAAAAAATTATTACGATCCATACACCAACACCATGCATATCAATTCAAACAACGAAATCGAGATAATGGCGGAAATGTCTTATGCGAAAATAATTAAGAGGCAAAGTCTTCCGGGCCTATATGCATTAGGCACAAAATTACCGTTAATATCCATTTGGACGCAGAAGCAAAAAATCAATCAGATGCTTGATTACGCAAAATCAAAACAAGACTGGGAATTGGAAAAGGCGACCATTCGTAAAATGTATCCCGGTATGCTAAACGGCTCATCCAAAGACATTGGAAGAATTGCTGGGATTTTTTTCGGACCACTTTATCTCAGGCCTGCAATCAGTGTTGTGGGTGTGATCGCTGGTTATACAATTGCAGAGTGGGAAATATCTCAAAGGGAAAAAGAGATCATCCTGGTAGGTTATCCCAAAAAACAGGAAGAACCCGCTGCCAAATCAGATTCTCAAATTGAAAGAGCTTCGTTCATCAAACAGCAAAACAACCCATGATGCCTTGCTAGGAGGGCGTATCAGGATAGCGCCCTATTTAGTTTGCAAAAGTCGATGCAAGCCATGAACCTTTTCGATGATTTTTTCCTCGGTCGTATCAGCCCATGGGCCCGGATGGGTGGAACTAAACCTCATCGCGCCACCGCCTTCATAACCACCCTCCTTCAAAACCCTTACACTCGGGATATATCCCATCACATCGTTGGAATATCCCGCGACCCATACCGATCCACCCTTGATTTCTTTTTTCAAACGCAAGGAATAATCAACCACAACTTCGCCACCAAGGGCAGCCATGGTCAAATCATCACCCAATTTGATCACCTGCACGGGATAAGGGTAAACAGTGGGAAGTTTCTCGCCTTTTTCCAATCGTTCCAGCATTCGCTTGGCATGGGCAGCCTCGTAGGTATCCTTGGATTGAAGGCGTCTTGAAAATTCATCCTTCGTGGGGGCGGGCGCATAGTGCAAATCTATTTCCTCAAGCGCGCCTCTTAATCCACCATTTATTGGTTTCATCGTATTCGCAAGTGCCGCCTCTACCGCGGTTGCAAGCGAACGACCATGCTTCTGGGCCAAATCCAAGGTGCCCCGCGGGTAGGGATTTTGGTCCCCGCCACATCCTGTCATGAACAGCGCGATTGCACCTGGGTGATCTTCCTCAAGAAACTGTTGCGCAAACCCGGCATAGTCACCACAAAACTGGTAAAAACCCAAGGTGGTGTTATGGCACGCATAACCAAAAAGTACCGCCTTCAGTTTTCCATCTGCATTGCTGACTTTCAAGGTGGGCACTTCATGATCAACAGGGCCCTCGGGGTAGGGACTGTTTCGAAAATCGCCCTTGGAAGGCAACCTGCGATTCATCGCGAAACCGCATCGCGCAAAGCTGTGCGAAAGATTACATGGCTTGAGATTAACAATTGCATTGCCTATCAGCTTGATCAACTTTTCCTCGAGGTTCCTGCCGAATAATTCGCCCTGGGAGGCACGGCTAAATTCACCATCATCCGCGGATGTTTTCGCATAGCGAAACTCAGGGCCGCAATGGGTGTGCGAGGCATTTAGCACCAACGATTCGGGAGAAAGTTTCCATTCGGCGCGGGCCCTCGTTTCAAGCGATTTTCTCAAGGTCCTGGGTATGCCTATGAGGTCCATGGTGACAAACACCAAGCGATTGCCTTTATCATCCTCGAGGGCAAGGGCCTTGGCAAAAAGATCAGAGGCCTTACCCTCGGAAGGTTTGTTTCTGGCTGCATAACCAGCCATCCACATTGGTTTTTCAGGAGTGATGACAACACTTGCCGC
>SYCV01000202.1 GCA_005786805.1 Planctomycetia bacterium
AGGTGGTGGTTCCATGGTTTACTACGGCCTTCCCGCTTTCTGGGCCCCATCGATCGAGGATAAGATCATGGCGGAGGTTAAAAAGCAGAACGGGTCCATCGGGAAGTGAAAATTAAGAGACCCATGAACGCAGTCCATGGGTCTTTTTAATTTCTCTTACTTACTTCAAGACCCATGGGCTTTTATTACCGGATGGCCTTGATATCCAGCACATGGGAGGAGGCAAGGCCGTTGCCGAAGGTTTTGAAATCCTTGAAGGTCCAGACAACTTTCTTGTCGCGGGTGACTTCAAAAAGCTGGGGATTATCAGGGCCGGCATGGCAGTTGCCCACGATGATGTTTCCATTGGGCAAAACATGAAGCGTGGTGACCCATGCGAGCTTGATTCCAGGCAATTCGGATTGGTCAATTTTCCAAACGACCTCACCCTTGGTGTTAACCTCGAGCACTCGGTTGTTATTCCCGCCTGCGATCAGGGTGTTTCCATTGGGTAGGCGGACGGCGCCATAGACTTCGTTGCCATGCCCTTCAACGCCATGGCCTGGTGAGCGGGGTCTGTCGCCTAGTTCCATCACATATGTCCAGACAACTTTGCCCGAAGGTTCATACTCGCGGATTTTGCCATCGCCCTCATGGCAGACGAGGTAGTTGCCATTGGCAAGCTTTCGTGCCATGCGGGTATCGCGATGGGAGTTTGGCTTTTCAACGGTAAGGGGAACTTCCCGTACAATTTTACCATCTTTGTCGACTTCGATGATCCTGCGATTGCCAGACTCCGCAATCATGGTGAGTCCATCTTCAAGGCGCTGGAAGGCGTGTACCTCGACGCGGTCCTTGCTGCCGGCCTTTGGCTTGCATTCAAACTGCCAGACGATTTTGCCATCTTTGTCAACTTCGCCAACAGTGCTTTTGGGAAGTGGAAGAAGGACATTGCCATTGGGAAGAAGTTGAAGATCGTGGGTTTCGGCCTTGTTGGCGTATTCCCACTGGACTTTGCCCGTGGCGTCGACAATGGCAACTTTGCCCTTGTCGCCCGCGAGGACCCTGTAAGCGGGGTCAGCAGCAAAGGCCATGATCGAGGAGGCAAAGAAACCAAGAACAGCAAGTTTGAATCTCATTGAAGAATCTCCGTTAAAAGTTGTTAAGCCATGATTTCCTTGATGGGTTCAGCACCCTCGACACCGACAAGTTTCTGGTCGAGGCCGCCATAGAAATAGGTGAGCCTTTCGGGGTCAAGCCCCATGCGATCAAGCACGGTGGCATGCAGGTTCTTGACATGGAAGGGTTTTTCGACCGCCTTGCTGCCAAGTTCATCGGTGGTGCCCACGGTGGTTCCACCTTTGATGCCGCCGCCCGCCATCCACATGGTGAAACCATAGGCGTTGTGATCACGGCCACTGCCCTTGGCGTATTCAGCGGTGGGTTGTCTGCCGAATTCCCCGCCCCAGATGATGAGGGTGGAATTGAGAAGTCCGCGTTGTTTGAGGTCGGTGAGAAGTCCCGCGATGGGCTGGTCGGTTTCCCCCGCATGCAGGTTGTGGTTTTTTTCGAGGTCGCCGTGGGCGTCCCAGTTGTCGTCATTGTGCGCACCGCCTGAATAAAGCTGGATGAAGCGCACACCGCGTTCGACCAATCTTCGAGCGAGGAGGCATTGCCTGCCGAATACAGCGGTCTTCGGGTTATCCATCCCGTAAAGGGATTGGGTTTTCTGTGATTCGTTGGAAATATCAGTGGCTTCGGGAGCTGAGGATTGCATGCGATACGCGAGTTCGTAGCTAGCGATGCGGGCGTTAAGCGCGGAGTAGTCCTTGTTTTGCAGGGCATGCTGAGCGTTGTACTGGGAGAGGGTGTCAAGGATCCTTCGTTGTTGCGGGTCGGTCATGTCGGCCCGCCTGGAAAGATCGAGGATGGGAGAACCCTGGGACCGGAAGAGGGTGCCCTCGTATTGGGCGGGCATGTAACCACTGGACCAGTTCTTCGCGCCGCTGATGGGGCCGCCGCGTGGGTCGAGCATCACGACAAAGCCGGGCATGTTTGCGTTTTCAGAGCCGAGGCCGTAGTTGACCCATGAACCCATGCATGGGGCGCCTGATTGAACCTTTCCCGTGTTCATCTGGATCATTGCGGATCCGTGAATGGGTGAATCAGCGGTCATGGAATGGATGAAGGATATGTCGTCGACATGTTTGGCAAGGTTGGGGAAAAGGTCGGAGACCCATTTGCCTGATTGGCCGTATTGTTTGAATTTCCAGCGTGGCTCGACGATACGGCCGCTGTTTTTCTTGCCACCCCTGCCGAAGGTTTTCACCTCGATGGTTTTGCCATCCATGCCGTTCATCGCGGGTTTGTAGTCGAAGGTATCCATATGGCTTGGCCCGCCATACATGTAAAGGAAAATAACGCTGGTGGCCTTCGGGTTGTGATGGGGTTTTTTCGGGGCGAGAGGGTTGAAAGGCTGGGCAGCCTGCGCCTTGAAAAAAGAATCCTCAAGCATGCCCGCGAGGGCGACACCTGTGAAACCAGCGCCTGTCTGCCAGATGAACTCGCGTCTTGTATTGCCACAGAAATTTTTCATGGATCACCTTGGAAAGTATGTTTTTGATTCAGGGTTAGTTGAGGAAGATAAACTCATTGAGGCTGAATGCGATCAGGCAGAATCTGCGGATGGCATCCTCCTCGTTTAGGGAATCCTTGTTCATGGAATCCTTGACAAAGGTGGTGCCCCTTTCGATCTCATCGGGTTTGGGTTGCCTTTGCAGGGTTCTTCGAAGAATTTCAGAAACCTTGTCAGCAGGGGAAGCGGATGACTTTTTCGCGACATCCGCGGCAAGAATCTTGGCCTGTTCGCCCGCGAACTCGCTGTTGATCAGCGCAAGGGCTTGCGCGGGTTGGGTGGTCGTAAACCGCGAGGCGCATGGAGAATCAGGATCGGGTGCATCAAACACCTGCAGGATAGGCAGGGCGAGCGATCGCTTTACAAACACGAAAACACTTCGGGATGCGGCTTCCTCGGGTGTGGATTTTCCCCAACCGCTGCCCGGCACCGATTGCCCCGCGAGTACTTCCCGTGGAATTACAGGGTAGATGCTTGGGCCATCGACTTTTTTCAAGTTCAAGTTTCCACTGACGCCCAGAATGGAATCGCGCAACTCCTCGGCGGTTAACCTGCGCAAATCAAAGTGTGAGAGCAGATCGTTTTCGGGATCCTTCATGGCCGCCTGTGGGGATACCTGCGATCCCATCTTGAATGCGTTTGAAGTGAGGATCATGCGTTGGATGGGTTTTAGCTTCCAGCCGTTGGCGACAAGCTGGGATGCGAGGTAATCCAGAAGCTCGGGATGGGTTGGCGGTGTTCCCATGTAGCCGAAATTGCTGGAGGATCGGACAATGCCGCGGCCGAACTGGAACTGCCAGAGTCGGTTCGCCATTACTCGCGCGGTAAGGGGGTTTGAGTCGCTTGCGATCCAGTCAGCGACCACTTTTCTTCTACCCGAGGATCGTGCGGTTGGATCCTGTTCTGGAATTTTTAGCTCAGGTATGTTTTCAGAAACCATGACAGAGGGAAAGCCGGGTTCAACCTTGTCGCCTTTTGCTGCGGGCATGCCGCGGGTGAGGATGAAGGTTTCCCTGGCCTTGGGACCCTGCTCGATAACCGCAAGCGAGGTTTCGCGGATCAAGGGACGGGTCTTTTTGAGTTCCTCCCTCTTTGCGGTCAGGTCTTTCCAGCGCTTGTATTCCTCTACCGTTACCAGCTTGCCAAGGTGTTTCTCAAAAAGGATGGGCTTGTGGATGTCCTGTTTGAAGTCATCATTCTGCCCGCCCGGAAGTTTCGCACGGAAATCATCCTCGATACGGCCTATCTGCCTGTTGATGTCGTTGGAAAGGCGCTCGTGTTCCTGCGCCTTGATTTCAAGTTCCTGAAGTTTCTTGATATCTGGCTTTCTACCGGGATTGATTACACCCTTTAAATCCTGCAGATCCCCATCGACGACCCGCTGCGAGGCAGGGCCGTTGCCATAACTGTTGATCCCATGGAAGAAAGCCATGAACCGGTAGTAATCCTTCTGGGGGAACGGGTCGATCTTATGATCATGGCACCTGGCACAGCCGATGGTGGTGCCCAAAAAAGTCTGCCCGGTGGTGGAAACAATATCATCGAGCTGGTCAAAATAAGCCAGGTCACGGTCAGCGGGTTCATCATCCCAGATTCCGAGGCGGAAGTAGGCGGTTGCCACCAAGCTGTCACGGGTGATTTTTTCAAGCTCATCCCCCGCAAGCTGTTCCTTGATGAATTCGTTGTAGGGCTTGTCGGAGTTAAAAGACTTGATGACATAGTCGCGATATTTCCAGGCGTTGGGTTTGATGCCATCGCGTTCGAAGCTGTTGGTCTCGGCATAGCGGACGAGGTCAAGCCAATGGCGCGCCCAGTGTTCACCGTAATGCCTGGAGTTGAGAAGGTTATCGACCCGCTTCTCGTAGGCATCGGGAGAATCATCCCTGAGGAATGATTCGACTTCCTCAAAAGTCGGGGGCAACCCGATCACATTGAAATACAACCTTCTTAGCAATGCGGTTTTTTCCGCTGGCAATGCGGGTGTCAACTCATTTTGCTCTAGCTTGGAAAGGATGAACGCATCGATGGGATTTTTAACCCATGCCTGATTCTTGACTTTTGGGATGGCTGGGTTCTTCACTGGCTTGTAAGACCAGAAGTTCCGGGCCTCGGCATCCACCTTGGGCGGGCCATGGTGTTTTGCAACCACCTTCCCCGCGGAATATGGCACGCCAGCCTTGATCCATTTTTCCAGTATCTCTATTTGGGATGAGGGAAGCTTGCCCTTGGGAGGCATCTTGCGTTCGCCATGGCGGATCGCATCAACCATGATACTTGAATCTGGTTTTTCAATGGACACAACCGCACCATTATCGCCACCCTTGAGGAGGGCTTCACGGGATGACATATCCAAACCGCCTTTGACTTTCTTTTCGGCACCATGGCATGAAAAGCAATGTGCCTGAAGAATGGGTTGGACTTCCTTTTCGAAGAAATCTGGAGAGACTTTGGTGGGTTCTGCCGAGAAAACATATGCGTTAGATAGGAATGAAACCACCAATGTAACATAAAAAAAATTGTTAAAAAATCGAAGCATAAGATCTCCAAGCATATCAGCATAATTTTCCTAATATCCATTGTATCTGATATTTAGGAACTTATGAACAATATATATTATTTGCAAAAAAGTAAGCTTTAATCAAATCTTCATTAAAAATGAAGCTTGCCGTTTATTCTCTTTTCATAATTCTTTAATAAGTTATACTATGCATTCCGAAAGTAGAATAAATAACTCTCGATATATAGTTGATATTTAATGATAAAAAAAATCGCCAGTACAAAAAATAAAAGTCAGAACCGAGCTGGTTTGCTCAGGCATTTGAATTCCCGTGAGATTCTGGCCATGCTTTTAAAGCATGGTGGACTCTCCCGTGCGGACCTTACCAGGTTGACAGGTATTAGTGGGCCAACGGTGACCCGCGCGGTTCAGGATCTTATTGATGCTCGTTTGGTTGAGGAAGGGGCGGCATCCAAGTCCCAGTTGGGGCGCCCTGGTAAATTGGTACGCCTGGCGAACGCAAAAGCAATGGTGATGGCATTGACCATCAACCATGAAAATTGTGAAATCTCCACCTCCGGCCTTGATGGAAATATCAATGGTGTTTCCGATAAGTTTACCACTCCAAGATCGTATTCTGAATTTCTATCCTTGGTAAGCCAGAAGCTCAAGCAGGCCAGGCCCAAAAATGGTGTCAAGGTGATGGGTCTTGGAATCAGCACCCCGGGTCTTTTCAACCATCTTGATAATAAAATATCATCCTGTTCCTCCATCCCTTTCCTTGAAAATCAAATGCTTGGAAAGGATATCGAGGCTAAAACAGGGATGGATACCTACATTCTTCAGGAAATGCATGGGCTCTGCCTTGCGGAATCAATCTTTGGCGAATCACGAAATCTTTCCAACTTCGCGGTATTGGATATCACCCATGATTTCGGCCTGGGTGTTGTATTGAATGGCCAGCAACTTCAAGGGCACATGGGCCTTGCGGGAAATATCGGGAAACTGCCGGTGGATAAAAATGGCGCCACCTTGGATTCAGTCGCAACCGATGAATACTTCACAAAAACCATCGCAAGGCTTTCAGATTCCAAGATCGATATCCAAGGTGCGATCAATTTATTTCGGGGTGGGGCGGTTGACGCCATGAATGAAGTCACCCAGATGATTGATCATATTTCCACCGGGGTCGCAACGGTCGTGAATCTTTTTAATCCGGAGCACATTTTCATCATTGGTAAACTTCTTGATGCGCATCCCGATCTGTTTGTTAACCTTCTCGAGGCCACTCGTAAAAAATCCATCAAGTCGTCTTTCATAGGCTGCACCATTAGCAGGTCGAAAGCGGACAGTCGCCAGGGGGCAGTTTCCGCGGTCATATCAAAGCTAACCACGGACAAAAAATACTCGCTTTAATAAGGTTGTTTGTGCAATTTTTAAGTGCCAACCAAGCCACTTTTGGCATTAAATTGGTCTGAATGTGTAAATAATCATATAATCCACATAAGTGATCGCTCTACCTGAATATTTCGCCGATATTCTGGAAATTTCTGATAACATTCCAACGAAAACCAAATAGCATTGGTCCATGGATTGGTTATTAAAAGTATAAATATTGAGATTTTATCCATGCTTTTAATTCATTCGCAATTTAAATGGGGTAAAAAGCAGGAAAGACAAGCCTTCACCCTCATTGAACTTCTTGTTGTGATTGCAATCATTGCAATCCTTATTGGTTTGCTTCTGCCCGCGGTGCAAAAAGTGCGCGAGGCAGCATCGCGTTTGCAGTGCTCCAACAATCTCAAGCAACTTGGCCTCGCTTTTTTCAATTATGAAAACACCTATCAGGCTTTGCCTCCCGCTTATTATGTTGCTTTCCCACCCGCTGCAAATCTTGCTTACAGTTGGGCGCCCCTCATGCTTCCCTATCTCGAACAGGAAAATCTCTTCAAGCAGTACAACTTGAATCAAATGTTTAACACACCCACCAACATCGCGGTGTTGCAGACCCAGTTGAAGGTGATGCAGTGCCCATCGACTCCGACTCAAAACCGCATGGAAACAATCAGCCTGCCTGCGAATGCAATTCCCGGTTATCCCGCTGCTACTTTCACAACCGCGGCGGGTGATTATTCAGTGATATCCGGGGTTACTTCCGCTGGGTGGGATTCGGTGGTGGGCCCGCCATCGGGTGGCGACCGCGAAGGAATGCTTGCGACCCCTCCCTTGACCTCATCGAAGATAACCAGCATTTCTGATGGTGTTTCCAACACGCTTTTGCTGGTTGAACTTGCGGGGCGACCCGAGGCCTGGCAGTCAAACATCCGTGTCGCGACCAATGGGTTTCCCAATGTTCCCAACAGTGGAAATGCAAATACCGTCGGTGCGGGGTGGGGCAATCCTTACAACGGTGAAAACTGGGTCAATGGATCGTTGTATGATGGGCAAGGCAATCGGGGCCCTTGCATGATCAACTGCACCAATGTCACAGGCAGGGGTATTTATGGTTTTCATTCCAATGGGGCATCAGTTGTTATGGGGGATGGCGCTGTTCGATTTCTCAACACCAGTATGAACCCGAAAAATTTTGTCTACATGATCACCGCCAAGAAAGGTGAGATAATTTCCGAATAATCGCTCTTATTTCTTCTCTCCTTGGACTTCAGCATGAATTTGTTTTATCGCCCAGTAATGGTTTTTTTTGTTTTCTTGCTATTGGCTGGGTGTGGGGCTCCAAAGCGCACGCCAACATTCCCTGTGAAAGGCAAAGTCCTGGTGAACGGCAAACCTGCTGCTGATTTGTTTGTCTATTTTCACCCTAGTTCAAAAAAAGATGACCAATCTTTTATTCCCTATGCCCAGACCAATGAGGAAGGTGATTTTCAACTCAGCACCTTCAAAAATGGCGATGGTATCCCAGCGGGTGATTATTTGGTCACCTTTGAATGGAGGGAAAAATCCGGAACATTCAAAAATCAATTCCAAGGACCTGACAGGCTAAAAGGAAGATTTATCAAGCCCGAATCCTCCACTTTCAAAGTTACCATCACCAATGAATCCACAATCCTTGAAACTTTTGATTTAAAAACCAGATAGTTGCTGATGGATTTTGGCTCGTCCGCAGGTAGCACTTTAAACCCTACCATAGCATTCCATCATTTTTTATTTCCTCATGAAGTCTTTTTGTGCCGCGTCGAAATTCTTCCCAATACGACGCAACAACAATGGTGAATTTCCATACGGTCTTCAATTGATTTTTACATTTCAAATTGGAAGGACCCGGCTTAAGCTAAACAAAGATCCCGGGTCTTTTCAAAAGAGGTACCTATGGCAATGTGCATCCGAATGATGGCGTTTTGGATATTCATTATTTTCGTTCCGGGGGTATTTGCGGAAAACCCGTGGGCTGTTTTTCGCGGCCCTAATGGCCAGGGGCTTGATCAGGAAAGTAAAGTGCCTGTACG
>SYCV01000032.1 GCA_005786805.1 Planctomycetia bacterium
ATCCTTGACTTGTCGATATTACATTCGGAAGCCTTGCTGCGCACGAATTGAAGCGCGCGGGCTGCATCGTGCAATGGCCATTTTACGGGTGGTTTTATTCCAGCATCGATGGCATCGGCTATGAACCTGTATTCGATGGACACAACTGAAATACCCTTGGCGAGATATTTTTCCGCATCGGTTATACGCCTGTCGCCCGCAACCCAGCCACCTCCATGAATAAAAAACGCAAGCGGGGTTGGTTTGTCAGACTTGGCTTTGTAAAAGTCCAGTACCTGGGCTGGGTGTGGGCCATAGGCAACACCTTCCAAGGTCGGTTTGCTGTAAACAGGGTCCGCTGCCAAGGCAAAGCCAGCACTCAACACAAAAAGTAAAGCCAGGGTTCGTTTCATGGTAGGTTTTCCAAAGGTGATTAAAATTTTCGATGTTCCATTTTAATGGGGTGGGTGGCGTCAATGCCCATCGCAGCAACCGCCCCGATAACCTGGACAACAGCACAAACAAGAAAAACCAGTGCCCAACCGGCTTTTGGATCATCGGGGTGATACGATTTGATGAGTATGAAAAGCTGTGGAGCTATCGCGGCACCAAGGTTTCCCCACATATTTCCCCAGCCGACAACTGACCCCACATACTTGCCCCCCACATCCTGACACCATGCCCAGAAAGCCGGGTTGCCCATATCGGTCGCCGCCGCCACAACGCACATCATGATGGTCACGCCCAGTGCATCCCCAAGATAAAGACAAACCACATAGGATAGGCCGACAATGACGCGGGATGCCGCCATGGGAATGCTTCGTCCCCATTTGGGGCCCGCAAGGCGGAATATGCGATCAGTCCACCAACCCCCTATCAACATGCCTGCGATGCCGAAGTAAAGGGGAAGTGATTGATAGAAGGCACGGGTGTCCTTGGGTGTTTCAAAGACCTTTTCAAGGTAATCAGGGAAAAGCGTGATGATGAAAATCCAGCCGAAGTTGGAAAGGATCATCACGATGGAAGCAAGCCAGAGAGAGAGGTTCGTGGCAAGAGCGATAAAGTTTGGGAACCCGGGCTTGGATGGGTCCGGAGTGTGATTTTTTCCATGAATCAAGTCGATTTCACCCTGGTTCACCATGGGGTGCTGGCTAGGTTCATCGCGATACCAGACATAGAAAATGATCGCGCCAACCATGCCGATCAATCCATAGATGATGAAGGGTTTGCGCCATCCATCAGAGGCCCCTGCAGCGAGGGAATTGGTGAGCATGGGGGCGATTGCGCCACCCAGCCTGCCACCGATGGCTACGATGCCACTTGCCGTGCCGCGGCCGGATAAAGGCACCCATCTTCGAACAATACCGTTTGCAAGCGGGTAAGCTCCCGCTTCAAACAACCCGCATCCCAGGCGCAGCAGGAGGAACAAACCATAGCCACTCACCATGCCCATCAACCCGGTGCAAAGCGACCAGAAGAAAAGATAGATTCCAAGTGCGATCCGTGGCCCGTAACGGTCCCCGATCCATCCAGCGGGGATCTGGCAAAGTGCGTAGGCCCAGAAAAATGCCGATAAAAGGTTGGCAAACTGAATCTCATTGAATTGCAAATCTTCCCTGATGGATGCGCCAAGGATGCTCAGGCAGACACGGTCAAGGTAAAGCATGATTGCTACCATGGTGGTGCAAAGGATCATGCCGTGCCTGATACTGGTGGGTTTTACATCGCCTATGGAATTGCTCAATGGAATACCTGCATGGTAAGAAATCCGGTGGGGAAAAATCCACGCTTATCGTGATGATTGTAGCAAAGCAACCGGGGGTAATCACGCTAAATCATCAGCCTGAGTAGGCTGTGACATCCACCTCGTATTTCAGTGCCCCACCCAGGCAGTTTACTATCGTTGTCCTCGCTGGAAATGGTTCCTTGAAGTATTCACGATAAAGCTTGTTGTATTCCGGAAGATCAGCGGGATTGTCCACATAGGATCGCACCTGCACCACATGGGCGAGTGAAAGGCCGGCAGCCTCGAGTATTTTCCGGGTGTTCTCCAGCGACCTTCGAAACTCACCTTCAAAAGTGTCATTCACGATTTTGCCGGTTTCATCCACTGATGCCTGTCCGGAGACAAACACAAAATCGCCCGCCCTGATTGCCGGGCTGAATGGCAGATGGCTTGTCGGCGTTCCTTTTCCACGAATCACTTCTATAGGCATGGTTTTCCCTTTCTATGGTTGACCTGTTTTTAAAATCTTCTCAATGACTGATGCGACCTGTTTGCCCAGCATGTCATAACCCTCGGCGTTGAAATGCACATCCATTGGGTTTTGCACCTTTGAAAGATGGGGCGACACGAATGTGAAAAGATCATTCACTTGGATCATGTTTTTTTTCATGATAGTCGCGGCGATGCGATTTTTTTCAGCGATGGCTGCTGATGCCTCAGGGCCATCCTTGGTGTTGGGGGGAATCGGGGTTGTGCTGGCCCATACAAGTTTAGCCCCAGTGGCGTTGAGTTTTTTGATGATCTGCTCCAGCCTGTCCTCGTAATCCTTGGGTGAGGTCTTACGATCATGGATCCCAAAGTTGAAGTGGATCACATCCCATTTGCCATCGCCCAGCCATATGTCCAGCTTCTTGATCCCATTCGCGGTGGGCCCGCAGTTTTCAGGCGCGCGATGCAGGTTCACCTTATTCTCGAGCGCGACCCTGGTGGGCAGGGTGTAGCCTCGGGAGACAGAATCCCCGATCAATAGCACACGGGGTAACTTCGGGTTGTCCTTGACATAATCCCACGCGGAAACACGGTTGTTCAGCTTCTCCATCTGGTAGATGGGAAGATAGAAACTCCCGAGGTTCTTCTCGAGCGTGGTTTCCCACGCTTGTTGTTCCTTGGGTAGCTTGGCTTTCCAGAGTTGGAATTTTTCATTTGTCGCCTTGTCCGCGGCGGCCTTCTTTTTCGCAAGTTCTTCAGCGGTGGATGGCTCCACGCTTTTCTTGTTGTTCTGCGCGGTGGCAGAAGGCACCCGAACCATAAGCAACAACACCATGACAAGGATCATGCCTGGCGGCTTGCCCAGCCATGACTTTGAAACATTATTTTTGCAGGCATTCATTCAACTGCTCCTTGGTTAGTTCGCCTTCCCAGCGGCTTATCACCACTGTCGCTACTCCGTTTCCGATCAAATTGGTGATCGCCCTGCATTCGCTCATGAACCGGTCTATGCCAACCAGCAGGGATAGAGACGCGACCGGAATGGAGGGTATTGTTGCGAGTGTTGCCGCAAGGGTGATAAACCCCGCCCCAGTGACCCCGCTGGAACCTTTCGAGGAAATCATCGCCACTAGAAGAAGGGTTATTTGCTGCCTGAGATCAAGGGGGGTGTTTGTGGCTTGTGCGAGGAATATCGCAGCCATGCAAAGGTAAATGTTGGTCCCATCAAGGTTGAAGCTATACCCGGAGGGTATAACCAGCCCCACGGTGGATTTGGAACAGCCGAGCTTGATGCTTTTTTCCATCATGCCGGGCAGCGCGGTTTCTGAGGAACTGGTGCCCAGCACCAAGAGTAATTCTTCCTTGATGTATGAGAGGTAGCGTAGGATTGAAAAGCCCATCATCCATGAGATGAATCCCAGGACGATAAACACGAACAAGGCGGAGGTGATGTAAAAACCAATCATGAGCTCGAGTAATTTGCCAAGGGCGGAAAGGCCGTAGTTGGCGATTGTGAACCCCATCGCTCCAAAGGCACCAATCGGCGCGAACTTCACCACGATGTTCATCAGGTTGAAAAAAACTTTTGAACCGGTGTCGATCACCTCGAGTATTGGCCTGGCTCTTTCCCCCATGCAGGTGATGGCAAAAGCCGTCATGATTGAGATGAAAAGCACCTGCAGAAGGTCGCCATTGAAGAAGGGCGAAAATATGGTGGTGGGTATGATGTTCATTATGAAATCAACCATGCTGTGCGAGTTGGCTTTTTCCGCGTATCCCCGGGTAAGCGACGAATCCAATGATGCTGGATCAATGTTGAATCCAACCCCGGGCTTTAAAATATTCACCACCACCAGGCCGATGATGAGTGCGAAGGTTGATACCACTTCAAAATAAAGAAGTGTTTTGAACCCCACCCGCCCCAATTTTCTCATGTCGCTCATCGAGGCGATGCCATGCACCACGGTGCAAAAAATAATCGGGGCTATCATCATTTTCACAAGTTTGACAAAGGCATCTCCCAGAGGCTTGACGGATTTTCCAATCTCCGGGAAAAACACCCCCGTTAGTATTCCCAACGCGACCCCGATCAATACTTGAATGTAAAGAATTCGATACCAGGGCTTGCCAGTGTTGGGCATGAAAGATCACAGCCATTGGATGAAGGAAGAAAAAAGCATATTAACTGCCAACAGATGATCAAACCAGCATGAAGTTGCGGATCTCCCGGTATGGAAGGATCATTGATTGATAACTACTTCTTTGGCGGTCCTTCCTTTGCCTTCAAGCTTGCGATTGTATTCCTCAATTTTTCCTCGGATTCCTTGTTTAGCTTTAATTCCCGGGTATTGAAGGCGGGTAATAACTTATCCCAGACCAGGTTCAACTGGGCCTGCATGTTTCCCGTGTGCGCGGTGATAGCAATGACCGCATCCAATTCCGGAAGAACAATGCAGAATTGCCCGTTCGCACCATCACCCCGGTAGGCACCGTGCCTGCATTGCCAAAATTGGTAGCCATAGCCCTGGCCCCAGTCGCTGTTCGGCTTCGGGCCATTTTCAACCTGTTTGCCGGTCGCAGCCTCAACCCAGGCCTGAGGCACCAATTGTTTGCCGTTCCATTTGCCTTTTTGAAGGTAGAGTTGGCCAAACCTGGCTATGTCTTCCGTGGTGATGAAGAGTCCCCAGCCACCAAGTGTAATGCCTTGCGGGCTGGTTCCCCATGTTGGGTTCTTGATTCCCAGCGGTTCAAAGAGCCTGGGTTGCAGATACTCCAGCACGGTTTTACCCGTAATTTTTTGCACGATTGCGGAAAGTGTGTAGGTCGCCTGGGAGTTGTATACAAATTTGGTTCCGGGCTTATGTAGAACCGGGTGCGCCAGGAAAGTTTTCACCCAATTATCCTGTGGGCCGGGCTTGGGTTCCTTGTCATGGCCCGTGCACATCGTCAACAGATCCTTGACTTTCATGGCCTTGAGGTTTTCGGAGGGCTCCGCAGGGGCGAGGTCCGGGAAAAATTTAAGCACGGGATCCTCAACGCTCAATTTGCCCTCCGCCACCACCAGTCCCACCGCCGTTGATGTGAAACTTTTGCTGAGAGAATTCAAAATATGCGATGTCTCCGGGGTTTGTGGTTTCCACCAGCATTCCGCCACCACATGCCCATGGCGCACAAGCATGAAGCTGTGCATGGTGTTGATCTCCTTGTCCGCGGCCTCGATGAATGACTGGATGATGGCGGAGGAAACCCCCTGGGATTCAGGTGAACTACGGGGCAGGGTGTTATCCGGTTTTGACTGTGCCCGCAAAGATGTGTTGATCCCCAGCGCGAGGATTGCCGCCAGGCAATGCATGGAAAAGGTTTTCATTTGGTTTCTCCCGTGTTTGTCGATGGTAATTATTTCTTATGCATCTCCTGCCCGCAATCCCACGAGGGATCAGGCGGGTTCTTCAGGAATTGCCTGCAGCGGTCGACATAGATTTTTGCAAGCTGGTCTTCAGGGAATTGCTCCGCGAGTTTTTCAAATAGTTGCAACCCAGTCTCCCAATCCTTGTTCAAGTAGGTTGCGAATGCAATTTTAAAATCATCACAGAGCTTGACTGTCTTGCTTGATGTCTCATTGGTGATGCCAAGAAGCTCATGCACCAGCAGTTTGTTGTTCTTCCCCTTGACCGCGACCAGGTCCACCGGGCGGGTCACCAATCTTTCGCCACATGACCTCAGGATGAAATCTGAAACCATGATGGTTGTTCCATAAACCTTGTTCAAGCTTTCAAGCCTGCTTGCAAGGTTCACATTATCGCCCACGACGGTGTAGCTGAGGTGTTCCTCGGTGCCGATGTTTCCAATCACCACATTGCCAGTGTTTATTCCGATCCGGACCTTGAAAACAGGCTTGTCCTGTTGGGCCCATGATTTCTGGAGATAGGAAAGATTATGCAAGCATTGGAGCGCGGCCCTGCATGCGATGAAGGCGTGGTCTTCGCAGCTTTTTGGGGCATTCCAGTAAGCCATCACCGCGTCACCGATAAACTTGTCGACAGTGCCCTTGCTTTTGTTGATCACCATGGAGAAGCAACCAAGGTATTCATTCAACTGTAAAACCAAGTCATTGGGTGGGAGGAACTCAGAGTAATGGGTGAAGTTTGCAACATCAGAGAAGAAGATGGTGACTTCCTTTTCGTTACCGCCCGGTTTTGCCGCGACCCCCGAATCAAACAAGCTTCTCAACATATCCCGGGGAAGGTACTGGGTGAATGATTTCAACCCGATTTGCATTAAAATCATGGACTTTGCCAGGTTTTGAAGTTCCCTCACGGGGGATAGCACCTGGATTTTAGCGTCGAAATCGAGCTTCCCCATCTGGGTTGCAAACCCTGCAAGGCTCTCGATGTTTCTAGAGGCTTTTCGGGCGAAAAATATCGATAAAATCGTGCTGGCTAATATGATCAAAAAGGTGATCAACAATGTCACTTGAAATTGTTTGTAGGAGTCGGCGTATAAAACATTTTCAGGCATGTAAATGCACAGCACCCACCAAGGCATCTTGCCCGGAACCAGGCTTACCGCACTTCCCACATAGCCCTTGCCATTTTCATCGAAGTTAAAAATTTGGTGCCCGGGAATATCAGGAATGGCACTGAACTCCGGGGGCAGGTTTTTTATCATCGACCAGATCACTTTATCTTTCATCTCATCAGGATTGTTCATCAGGGCCCAATTTTCCCTGTCCACCTCACTCTGGTTTTCATCTCGCGCGGAATTTGCAATCAATACCTTTGATCCATCCATGTGCTTTTCAAAAATAAACCCCTTTATGCCATCGGCATGCAGGTCATTCAGGAAGGTTGCAAGATAATCGCTTATGGTGTAGTTGCTCACATCCATGCTAATTACCGCAACCCGTTCACCGTTGTCATTGAATATGGATTTGACACAGTGAATGCCGGAACCATGCCTCTTCTTGTCATCTGAATTTTTAAAAACAAAGTATTCTGTCCAAGTGCTCTTGGAATTGGCCGTTAATGATTTCGCAAGCAGGTACCAGGGGGAGTTTTCAAAGTTGTACGGCCCATCGGTAACCACCTCCGATGGTTTTTCAGGGTATTCAGAAAGTTTGTAAACTTTCTGCGTCATGGTCTCACTCATCGGGTTGGGAATGAATTCCCTGAGTTTTATATCCGCTTCCGTGTAATTTTTCTCCTGCTCCTCGATTATCGCAGACCTGATGGATGTATACCTGAACTGTTCGTTGGCAGGAGCCTTGAGAACGAATGTTTTGCCTGTCTTTTCATCCCTGTAGACGATGTTGCCATACCTCGGGTTCTCTATCAGGTGATCAGCTAGGGCGTAAAGGAAAGCCTTGTGATTGGTTCCCCCCGAATTGGTCTTTTTATATAGTCGTTCCGTGGTGTTTACGAAGTTCTCTATCTCATGAATCAGTCTTTCCACATTTTGGTTGATATTAAAGGAAAGATGATATCCGATTGCCTTGGCGAAACTATTACGGTTTTGAAGGCTTTGCCTGAAGCTGACCAGGGTGATCGTCAAGCCTGATATAAGCGTCAATGAAAAGAAGATAGTGATCAGGAAAAGTCTTAATGGGAGTGAAAGTGGTGGTTTGAATATCATGCCCGGCCTGCTTTAAGAATCCAAATACAGCCCTAGTCTTCCCCATGGTATTTATGATCCCTTCCCCTGTCACTAATATTCTTTGGTGACATGCTGTCACGGATTGTTGTTGTCTTTTATTGATGTACGAGTGAACATTCATGGGGTAAGTTGTAAATACTGTCCGTGTCTTGAAAACCTGTTTTGAATGAGTGCATGATAATGATTAAAATCAAGGATTTGACAAAGCTTTTAATTTCAGCTTCTTTGGTGCTGTTGTTTTTCCCCCATGACATCATCGCACAACCGATGATGGAAAAAAACACGGTGTTTGCCGCGAATACGGATGGTATCCGCCTTTATCGCATTCCGGGTGTGGTCGTGACCACCAAGGGTACGGTGCTGGCGTATTGTGAAGCCCGTAAGAACAGTTCTTCCGATTGGGGTGAAATAGAAGTCCACATGCGCCGTTCCACCGATGGGGGCAAAACTTGGGAATTGCAGAAGAAGATTGCCCATTCCGGTGTCCGTATCGAGGGTAATCCCACCAAGAAGAAAGATGGTGAAACAGAACAAACCGTCAACAATCCTGTCGCGATCGTCAACCGCCAGACGGGCAACATTCATCTTCTTTATTGCATCAACTACGCCCGCTGTTTTTCCATGCGCAGCAATGATGATGGCATCACCTGGAGCAAGCCGGTGGATATCACCGCTACCTTCGAGCCATTCCGCATGAAGTATAATTGGAATGTGATCGCAACCGGACCGGGTCATGGTATTCAGTTGAAGAATGGAAGATTGGTCGTCCCTATTTGGTTGGCTTATGGAAAGCCTGGTGAGCACAAACCTTCCGCCTCCGCCACCATTTACAGCGATGATCATGGCAAAACCTGGAAGGCGGGTGAGATACCCCTGCCCAATGAGGGTGAACTTGGCAACCCGAACGAAACCATGATAACCGAGCTTTCGGATGGTTCCGTGATGCTGGTTAACCGAAATGTCTCAAAGCCCAACCGCAAACTCATCACCACCAGCCCCAATGGCGCAACTGATTGGACCAAGCCTTATTTTCATCCCCAGCTCTGGGAACCGATTTGCATGGCAAGTATTGTTTCCCACCCATCAAGCCCGGGCACTTTGATTTATTCGAATCCGCACACGCTTGGCCTTGATGCAAAAAAGAAGGAGATCCCCGCGGGCAGGGGCAGACGGGAAAATCTTTCGATCAAGCTTAGCCGTGATGATGGCAAAACCTGGACCATAAACAAAACCTTGGAAGCCGGGCCCAGTGCCTACAGCGATCTTGCGGTGCTTTCGGATGGCACCATCATCTGCCTTTATGAGGGCAAGGAAGTCATCTCGCTGGCACGATTCAACCTAGAATGGCTGAATGAAAAGTGAATTAGTTTGCTCTTTCGCGGTCATGGACTTATTCAGATTCCATAAAGGATTACCCCATTGAGATATATATCATTTGTGTTGGCCCTGTTGCTGGTGCTTAGGGGCCTGAATGTTCATGCAGAAGATTCTTTGCCTTTGCTCAAAGATGGCAAGGTGCCGCAAAACCTTGTTGAACTATGGTCAGGCTATGATCCTAAAAAAGAACCATTGGAAATCGAAGTCAAGAAAGAATGGGAAAGTGACGGCGTAGTCTGTAGGGTTGTGCGTTACAAGGTTGGAACCTTCAAAGGCACGCCCTCAATCATGTCAGCCTTCCATGCATTCCCCAAGGGAGGTAAAAATCTTCCCGGCTTGGTTCAAATCCATGGTGGTGGTCAATCAGCTTCGCTTGATAGTGTGGTTGCCTATGCCAGGCGGGGCTACGCTGGGATTTCAATCAACTGGGGCGGAAACAAATTAAACTTCGGTCGCTCGCAAATGGTCTATGATGGCCCGCAAACCGATTGGGGCAAGCTGGATGCGACTCATCCGCCACAACGCAACAAGGCGAATCATTTTGCAGGTTCACTTGCTCCGGACGAATATACTTTTGATGCGGTTGAATCGCCTAGGAACAGCAATTGGTTCCTGGTGTTGATAGCTGCAAGGCGTGCCATCACTTTTCTTGAACAGCAACCCGAGGTGGACCCGACTCGCATCGGGGCTTTTGGTCATTCGATGGGTGGTAAACTCACCACCAACCTTGCAGGCATCGACAAGCGGGTGAAGGCAGCGGTGCCTTCATGTGGGGGTTCAGGTGATCTTTTGGAAAGCCAGACTGATGTGCCGGGCGGTAGGAGAGAAAAGCGCACCGCATTGGAGCTGGCTTGTGTCTCCGACAACGCCTACATTCCGCTGATTACCTGCCCCATATTATGGTTGTCACCCACCAACGACTTTCATGCCCATATAGATAACATGGCTTGGAATTGGCGTGGTCTTCCCGATGACCGGGTTCGTTTCAGCATTTCGCCTCACTTTAATCATCGCCATTCCGATGAACACGCGCTTACTGAATACCTTTGGTTTGAGGAACATTTGAAAGGCGTGACATTCAAGATGCCACAAACGCCCAAGATAGCCCTCGAACTCAAGATGCCCGATGGTGTTCCTGTGATAACGGTCACGCCTGATGAATCAAGGCCGGTGCAGCGCATTGATATTTACTATTCGTTTGATTCCCACGCGTTGACGCGTTTCTGGAGTGATGCCAGGGCTGTAAAGGCTGGTGGGCAATGGAAGGCATCCTGCCCAGTGATGAACCTTGAGGAGCCGATCTTCGCCTTCGCGAATGTGATTTATGAAACCCCCGCGGAATACAAGTCAGCCCCCCAGACTGCGGGTCATATGAACTCCACCACTTTTGCAATCAGTTCCAGAATGATCTCAGTGACTCCCACCCAGTTGAAAGATGCTGGTGTGAAGGTGACTGATAAACCCGATCGTTTGATTGATGATGGAACCCGGGGCTGGCATGATTGGTATCTTTTGAACTGGGGGCATCCTCCCTTATGGACAGCAACGACCCGGAAGCTCAAAGATCCCAAATGGAGGGGCCCTGATGGCGCCACTCTTGAACTTGAAGTCAAGTGCCTTACCGATAACAAGCTTGTGCTTACCTTCAACTGCAATGCGTGGGGCGCGATCAATCCTGGCAAGCCTGCTGTGGATTATATCGCGGTTAAGGAATTGAAAGGTTCTCCAGAATGGCAGAAGGTATCCGTGGGCTTGAAGGATCTAGTTTCCGCCGATGAAAAAGCAGGGCCTATCACCAACTGGCAGTCCGTGACCGAGTTCAGCATTAGTCCCAGTGGCACCACTTTGAAAGATGGCAAGAAAATAAAAGTTGATGGCAAAGCTTGGCAGGGGCCCCGTGAGATTCGCAATCTCCGATGGGTGGGTGGCGAATATAAAAACTCAGCCGACACCAGCACTGCTGTTAGTCCTGAGGAGTTCAAAAAGAATTTTGACAAAGCCATCAAGAAGTCATTGGAGCAGGAGAAGCTGAATGGGAAATAACTTTATGCCCCTGGTATTTTCCGCGGTGTCATGCGTGGTGTTGGTGATGCCGGTCTGGGCCGAGAAGCCCGCTTCATCGGCTGCGCCTTTAAACATCGCATTGTGGCCAAGGGAAAAAATGCCGGGGGAGGTTTCCAAGGGCCCTGAAAGGGAGCTGCCATCTAGGGGGGATAATGTCACTCGGATAACAGATATAAATGAACCTTCGATTGCTGTTTATAAAGTTGGGGATGCGAGTAAACCGACACCCGCGGTGATTGTATGCCCTGGAGGTGCTTATGGTATTTTGGCGTACAACAAGGAAGGGACTGAAATTGCGAATTGGTTGAATTCAATCGGGATCACCGGCATCGTTCTTAAATACCGGGTACCGGGTAACCAGAGTGGGGCGTTTCAGGATATCCAGCGCGCCATCAGGGTCGTCAGGCATAATGCCACCAACTGGAACATTTCACCGGACCGAATTGGAGTCATGGGGTTCTCGGCTGGCGGCCATCTTTCCGCCAGGTTGAGCACCAATTTTAGCCAGGCAACTTATCCGAGGCTTGATGTCGTGGATGATAAGAACCTTAGGCCAGATTTTGCCATCCTGGTCTATCCCGCATATCTTTCGAAGGGTCAGGGTAAAATTTCCCAGGAACTTCCCGTGAACGACAAAACACCGCCGACTTTCATCGTTCATACCGAGGATGACAAATCTTTTGTAGCGGGCAGCAAAGTGTATCGTGAGGCGTTGGAAACAGCGAAGGTTTCGAATGATTTTTTTCTCTGCGCCACCGGCGGCCATGGTTATGGTTTACGCTCGGACAAGGAAATAAAGGTATGGCCTAAAAAGTGCCAGGCTTGGTTGGTGAAACAGGGAATCTTGAAGGAAGCTGTTTCGGCTGATGGAAAATAGGTTAAGTTTAAAGTTTATGGAGATATTAACCTTCATTATAAGGCTCATAACCAAAAGCTTGATAGAAATTACAATTGCGCAATGATCATCAAGGTTTATTAAATTGGATTTACCGTAATTATTGAGTCATTAAAAGGAGAAGTTCTTTTATGAATCCTGATAAGAAAACATTATTATTCCCGATTCTTTTGATCAGTGTGGGCGTTGGATGGTTGCTTACAACCCTGGGAGTTGTCCCGGGGGTTGATTGGGTGTGGACACTAGGCCTAGCTTCGGTGGGATTTTTAACTTTTGCGGTGGGTGGTTTCGATAAAATTACCATGGTGGTAGGGCCGTTCTCAATTCTTGCAAGCGGCCTGTCGATACTTCGTCAAACTAATCGGCTTCAGGTGGATCTTGAGGTTCCTATTCTCATTATAATCATGGGCATTCTTCTTTGGATTGCTCGCTTACCCGGTATTCCCATTCCCAAATGGATTATTGAGGAACCCAAAGGCAATTCAAAGAAATGATTGAGATATTCTTTCAATAATTCTCAAACCAGCCATGGTTCATTGCGTTTCAATTCTTTTTTTAGGCGTATCACATGAGCCCTGTGTTATCTTGATCAAATGGATTTTCCGCAATCTTAACCACAACAAATTGCATTTGTTTTTGAGAAAATCACTGTCTTATTTCGGATAACATGATCATGAGATACATACGCGCAATTTTTGTCATCCCTTTGTTCATGCCTTTGTTGGTTCTTCATGCTGCTGAACCCAATCCACGCGAATCCAAATGGATCGATCTTGGAGAGGGGGTCACCCTGGAAGTTGTGTATCTTCCTCCCGGTGAGTTCATGATGGGCAGCAGTCCTGAAGAAAAAAAGTGGGCCACTGGCATTGAAGGCGGTGCGCAACCTGGGACAACCCGCGAGTCTTTTGAAGGTGAACAACCTCGATTGACCCGTGTGAAGCATGGATTTTGGATGGGTCGCACGGAAGTCAGCGTGGGTCAATTCAAGCGATTCGCCTTGGAAAGCAAGTATGTCACCGATGCCGAGAAGCCCGATGGAAAGACACAATGTTTCGACCTGGAATGGGATGGATATCGCAGAAATGGGACCATGGTTCAACCATGGAAGCCGATGCCCGGAAAAAGCTGGCGCGACCCGAACTGGGGCTTTCCCAACCGAGATGTCTTCCCTGTGGTTTGCGTGAGTTATAACGACATGAACGCTTTCTGCAGGTGGCTAACCGAGCGTGAACGCAAGGCGGGAAGGCTGCCTGAAGGATTGGAGTATCGGCTTCCCACCGAGGCGGAGTGGGAATATGGTTGCAGGGGTGGCAGCAAGGAAAGCCATGCTTTTTGGTGGGGTAATGATTTCGAGCAAGGAGAAGGCAGGCTAAACATTTCCGCGATTGATTTTCTTCCGGGCCGCAAGAAAACTTGGCCCCTTGCCAAGGCCCCATGGAGCGATGGCTTTGCATTCGTATCACCCGTTGACCATTATGGCGAAAAAGGTCGCAACGGTTTCGGGCTGGCGGATATGTGCGGCGGCGTTTGGGAGTTTGTCATCGATCACTTCGACCCGAAAGGCGGGCACGAGGATATCTTCTACGAAAACCCTGAAAAGCGTACTGTCTCTCGTCCCGTATGCAGGGGCGGAAACTATTTCGATGTGCCTGGCAATGCCCGCTGTGCGGTGCGGCTTGGAATCGCAGGGGTGACATATTCCGACTCGCGAGACGGATTTCGCATCTGCCTCGGGCGCGTGGTGCCTAGGTAGGGGAATGAAACCCTTGGTTTACACCTAGCTAGGCGAGGATCTCTTTCACCACTTCGCCATGAACATCCGTCAGCCTGTAATCACGCCCAATATGGCGCCAAGTCAACTTGGTGTGGTCTAGCCCGAGCAGATGCAGGATGGTGGCATGAAGGTCATGGATGTGGACTTTGCCATTAACAACCCTGTATCCCATTTCATCGGTTTCCCCATGAGTGAAGCCGGGTTTCACGCCGCCTCCCGCCATCCATGTGCAGAAACTTTCCGGCTGGTGTTCGCGGCCATGCTTATCGATCGGGGCGGTGCCGCTGAGGTCCTGACTCCATGGGGTTCGGCCGAATTCACCCGACCACAAGACGAGGGTATCTTCAAGAAGGCCCCGTTGTTTTAAATCTTTTAGCAAACCAGCCACAGGTTGGTCAGTTTGCTGGCATAATTTGGGAAGGCTGCCCTTGATATCGCCATGATGGTCCCAACCATCCATGGTCACCTGGACAAAACGCACGCCTGATTCGCTAAGTTTTCTTGCCAGCAGGCAGGCCCTACCATGCTTGTCCGAGTCTTTGCCACCAATACCGTAAAGATCCAGTGTTGACTTGGTCTCGTTGGATAGATCCACCAATTTGGGCGTGTTGATTTGCATCCTGAAGGCAAGCTCCATGTTCTGGATCATACCCTCCATGTTTGCATCGCCATGAAGATCATCAAGTAAACGGCGGTTGAGCCTTTTGGTGAGATCGATTCGTTGTCGCTGGGTGATTTCATTCTCAGAGGCATTACGCAGATTTTCAACAGGAAGGATTTTATCATTGAGAGGAACCGTGAGTGGTGTTCCCTGGTGGGATGCGGGAAGAAAGCCTGAACCGTAGGTTCTCAAGCCTGGCGCATGAATGCTGACAAAGCTTGGTAGATTCTGGTTTTCGGTTCCCAGGCCATAACTGATCCATGAACCCATGGATGGGCGAACCTCCGTGAACATGCCGGTATGAAACTGATTGGTGGCGCTGGCATGCTGGGGATTATCAACAGTCATGCCCCGTAGGAGACAGATTTCATCGGCAACGCCGCACAAATGCGGCATCAGGTCTGAAATCATGAGGCCTGAGTTGCCCCTAGGTTTGACGGGGACGGCATTGCCGAGCGCGAGGAATTTTTCCGTCCCGACTTGCGTCACCTCTTTTCGAAGGGGTGAACCGATGGGCTGGCCATGTTTCTTGCGAATGTATTCCTTGGGATCGAACAAATCATGCTGGGATGGGCCACCTGCCATGAACAGGAAAATCACCCTTTTGGCGCTTGCCGCCATGAGTGGAAGCTGCGGGCTGGTTGTTTGGTTCATCGCGTGCGCGATGTCCGCGAGTGCCAGTGAACCAAAACCACAGGCGAGGTTTTGCAGCATCTGACGGCGATCAAGGAATGGCTTTTGCAACATGGTGAGGATTCCCTTTTAAAATCTGAAGATAAATTCATTGGAAGCGAGAAGCGAATGACAAAGTTCCCTCCAAAGCATCGTTTCGAGATCCTTGGGAGCTTTTGCATTCAGTGAGGAATTCAACCTGCCGAGGAATTCCTCAGCTTCCTCATATTCTGGATTCGTTATTGGCCGGTTGAAGACTGCCAGCCAAAGGTGGCTTAGTCGGGCTTTGGTATCAGGAGACTCGGAGAGCACCCTGTTGGCAATCAAGGTGGCCCGTTTTCGGAAAAGATCATTGTTCATCACAAACAAGGATTGGGTTGGAACGACAGTCTGGTTTCGTTGGCCAGAGATCTGAGCTGGGTTGACGAAATCAAAAAAAGCCCGAATACGATCATGAGTCCCAAAATTTGTCCGCATGACCGGAAGGTAGATGGTCCTTTGGAATTCCTCAGTTGGTCTGGGTTTGCGGTGGGTGTAGTTCGGCGGGTTGATCCCCTTGAGGGCGAGTGATCCGCAATTTTCCGGTTCTTCCAGGACCAGTGCTGGCCCGCCCTGGCCTTGAACCAGTTCCCCGCTTATTTGGAGAAGCCCGTCCCTCAGGGCTTCCGCATCCAGCCGCTGCCTGTTCATTCTCCAGATCAGCTTGTTCTCTGGGTCCACCATCATGGATTCCTGGTCATTGGAACTTCCCATTCGGTACGCATGGCTGAGAACCAGGTCACGAAGCAACCTTTTCTGGGACCAGCCATGATTGATGAAACGGCTGGCGAGATGATCCAGCAGTTCCGGATGCGAGGGCGTTTCTCCGCGGGTGCCAAAGTAATCAACGCTACGAACTATCCCTTCACCAAAAAGTTTCTGCCAGATTCTGTTGACTAAAACCCGGGCAGTCAGCGGGTTACCCTTGTCAGCCAGCCAATCAGCAAGCTGAAGCCTGCCGCTTTGCCCTTCGGGAATCGTGGGGAATTTATCCCGGGAAACAACACGGATCGCGCCGCGTGGCATCACTATCCCTGGCGCGTAGGGATTGCCCCGGATGTAAACGGGCATGTCTGCGACGCGGTCCCCATCCCTCATGGCATAGGCCTTGGGTGCCTTGGAACGAAAGAATTCCGCATGGTTTATGGTGCCATCGATTTTCCTGATTCTCTCATTCAATTCATCCCGTTTTTTGACCAACGCTTCCTTATTGGTGGAAGATGGCGCATCTGTTTTTTTATCGGCGGGAGCCGCTTTGTCTGATCGCGCGATCTCCTCAGTCACGGCCTTGCGTTGCATCTCCAGGCTTGATTTCTCGGTCTTCCATTTGTTGATGTTTTCATTGGTTTTCGATTCCAGCCCTTGACGGGCTTTCAATTGCTCCGGGGTTTCAGGAAGATCCGTGGTGTTAAGGCTGCTCCAGACACCAAATGCCGTCTTGTGCGTTGAAGGGGAACTGCGAAGCATCCCGGCTATTCCGTAGTAGTCCTGCAAACCTATAGGATCGAACTTATGGTCATGGCACCTGGCACAACCAAGAGTCATTCCCAAGAATGCCGTCCCGATTTTGCTGACCTGGGTATCCAGGTAGTCGGCCTCCAGCTTTGCCTTATCTGGTTCTACAATTTCGACATCGCCCACCATCAGGAATCCCGTGGCAGTCAGGTTTTCCGCCCGCTCCCCGGGCTTGTTTGCTGGTAACAAATCTCCCGCAATCTGTTCCCTGATGAATCGATCAAACGGCTTGTCTTTGTTGAAAGCGGCAATGAGATAATCACGGTAACGCCATGCATGTTCCGCATAGACATTGTTCGATGTTCCCATCATGTCGGCGTAACCGGTAAGGTCGAGCCAATGCCTTGCCCATCGCTCACCATAGGCATGGGAACCCAATAACCGATCCACTGCGTTTTCCCAGGCGTTGGGAGAGTTATCATCCATAAACGCCTTGATTTGCAACGGGGTTGGGGGCAATCCTGTAAGGTCAAAGCTTACCCGCCTCAGCCAGGTATGCCGGTCCGCATCCTTCAATGGCTTAAGCCCCGCGTTTTCCAGCTTTGCGAGTAGAAATCGATCCACATGATCAAGGGGCCATGAGGCATCCTTGACCAATGGTGGCTTGGGATCGAGAATTGGTTGGAAAGCCCAATGTCTGCGCCCTGCCTCGATATCAATGGATCGAGCGATAGGAAGTTCAACCAACTTCCTTGGATCCGGTGCCCCCATCCTTATCCATGTCTCAAAATCCCTGATCACGGAATCAGGAAGTTTTCCCTTGGGCGGCATCTCCAACCCGTCATGTTTCAATGCCTTGGCCAGTATGCTTTTCGCGGGATCACCGGGCACGATCGCTGGACCACTGTCACCGCCCTTCATAAGCATGCTGCGATTATCAACACGCAATCCGCCCTTGATGCTTTTTGCTTCCGAAGAGTGGCATTTGTGACACTGTTCGACCAAAACAGGCCGTATCTTTGTCTCGAAGAACACGACTTGCTCTTTTGTTGGAGTTGGGAGGTCCGCACCATGCGATTTGGATGCGAGAAACATGGAGCATACCAGGATCACCGGGGTGAGTTTGATCATTATTCAAGCCCTCAATCGCTTGAGAATTGTTTGCATGTGTTGCGCCATGGCGAGTTCCGCGGCATCGGCATCATGATCCTGAATCGCCCTCAGGATGGCCTTGTGCAATTTACGCCCGTATGCATTTTCACGCTGTGATGGGGTGGTGCGAACCATTTGGGTTAGCACAAATTCATAAATCACCTCCATGAGGTTTTTCATCAGGGGGTTGCCTGCGATATCAATGATTTTTCGATGAAATTGAAAGTCCAGTTCGAGCGCGTCAGGGTAGGGTAATTCGTCATCATCCAGTTTTTTAAGAAGGGTGGAAAGCTGGGCAATATCTTGGATGGTTGCGGATTCAGCAGCCTGCCTTGCGGCCTGAACCTCAATCGCGGATCGAAGTTCCGCGTAATTGATCAACTCCTGGGGGGAAATGGCAACTGCTGATTGAAGCATCCTCACGCAGTTTGCAAGGCTGGTTGCGTTTCCAACAAAGGTTCCTTTTCCCCGCTGGATATCAACGAGCCCGATGCTTTGCAAGCGGGCCAGGGCTTCGCGCAATACAGGTCGGCTGACTTTTAATTGCTCGACAAGCTCATGCTCACCGGGAAGCCTGTAGCCTGCAAGCAGGTTCCTATCCTTGATTACCTGGGTGATCCGCTCGACTACCAGGTCAACGGTGGTTTGTTTCTCGATGGCTTCAATCTGCATGGATGCTGTCTCATGAATGCTGGTGTAAACATGTCTGACATGTTACCCCGGAGAACCTGTTGGGTCAATCCGTTGAGTTTTGATTGAAGCACAAGGAGAAGACTGCCGGCAAATTCTTCAATGGGTAATCAACCAACTGCAAAGAGCCTCGACATTGCCGTTTTCCCACAATTGCTTCGCTGTCGCATCATCGGGTTTTGCCCTCTCCCGGACCATGCGAGCAAGGTTGGCATGTTGAACTGCCTCGCGGATGGCTTCCCAGGCGGGAGTTGCAACCGGGCCATGGCGGGAGGGAAGAACAAAAACCGAGACATCCCTGATGTGTTCATATGCCGTGTCCCATGGGTCTCGCCAAGGATAGTAGGGCGCGAAAAAAGCGGTGCCACGGCAGTCTGCCGGTTGGCGCAGCACGGACCGAATTTGCTCGTACATCTCTGTTGCTATTCCCGGGGATTTGTCCTGATAGCATGGCGTGGTGTACCAGATCCATGGTTTCTTCAGGTAGTCCCGCCCGCTTGGACCGTAGGAAAGGTGCAACTTGTACGGGTTCCAAAGATCTGCAAACGGTTGCAGGATTTGAAAAGTCGCGGCGTTGGCCGCCTCACCCGGATTCAATGTGATCTTCAGTCGCGGGTCTATCTCCCGGATCATCTTTCCTATGGCGAGATAATCGGCAAGTTCCTTGGCTGTCTTTCCTGTCGGTTCGTCATTTATCGACATCATCCAGTCATCATGGGTCAGGCCCTTCGCCTTGGCATCGTTGACCACATCCCGGATTTGTTTCTCGTTCATCCCCCGCTGGCACCATATCTGCTGCTTGAGGCCGTATTTATCCATTTCAGCCTTGGAGAAGAAAGGCCCCTGCCAGACATTAAAACGCTTGAACCAGTCTAATCGGTATTCCTCGCCAGGGGGTGGGTTCACCCATCCATGCACAAGTATGGGTTGATGTGGTTCAACACGAACTCCGAATACCCGGACCTGGGAATCAATGGTACGGGAGGGAAAAGGAATCTTTCCTGAAAGGTCGGTCGCCTCGATGCGGATGGTCGAGGAATAATTTCCCTCGGGAATGCCGGTGGTATCAAAAGTCAGCCAGGCCTGGGCAACGCCCCGGGGTGGAATAACCAGGAATGGCCTGCGAAGCAGGAAGAAAGGGGTCCATTCCTCGCGCCCATCCCCATAGGGAGCAAATCCAACAGCCCGCCAGCGGATGCTGTTTTCAAAAGTCTGACTCCCGCTTCTTAATGGATCAGGGGAAATTCGCAGCACCAGTGGTTCGTTAAGCGCGTTTCGAAAATACAAACTTGCGGACTGGGTGGTGTCCCGTGCCATCGGCATTTCAAGTTTCGGTTGCGCGGGTTCCGGCCCGGGCATCCAAGTCTGGGTTATGGATCCAATTCCCGGCGCGAGGTTCATCACATAGCCCCTCTCGGTGGTTCCACCTGCCGCCTTCATTTGCGATTCATAGCGCGCAAGGCTTGGCTTGGGTGTGATGTTTCCCTCCGGTTTGTAGTCGCCATCATTCGTGATGAACAATCTGTAAACTCCACGGTAGGTCCGTGGGTTGATGTATTTGTTGATCAGGATCGCTATGTCGATTTCACGAGTCATTTGAATTCCATCATCGAGCTTTCCGGTGGCGGAAAACCCATGGATGTTAAGCGTGTTCTTTCCGGTGCGAAATCCAAACCTGCGGGTGGGTTGGTCCACAAGGGTGGCGTTGCCTGCTTCTTTGCCATTGATTCGAATTGAGAGAATTGAGGCCTTCCTGGTGATTTCGAGGTCAAAGGGTTCATTTGGCACAATTTGTGCGGCCATGGTGTTTTTGGCGCCAAGGGCCAACGACGGCCCGATGATTGTTCCATCAAAATCCAGAAAGTTGTCCCGCAGGCCGAGTTCATCGCGGAAAAAGAATCCACAGCCCGTTCCTGGTTTTTCCCCGATTGTCATCCTTGATCGAATTTGGAAATCCTCGTTGGCCAACAGTCCACTGGTCGCCCAAAGCAGTGAATCCGGATTCTTGTTTTTCAAAGCGTTTCCATCGCGATTCCATTCACCATGGTTATTAATGAAAATCGCTTCACCATCCCTTACGAACACACCTTTGGCAGCCTTGGCCCGGTGAATGGATTCCTGGTCGGCGTTCATCACGGGTATATCCAGCACCCCAACCTTGGCCCATGCCGCGCGACCTCCCGGATACAGCCTTTCAGTCCTTTCCCACGAAGCTTTTTGTCCGGTCTGGGTGCTCGCATGGATGGAGTAATACTCGAAGTAATTGATATTTTTGAATTGCACCCAAAGGTGCCATTTGCCCGGGCGGGTCACCGTGTGGCGCCCTAAAGCCAGGGCATTTGTCGCGGCATGATCCGCAGATAGGCCACCCCCTTCGCGAATCCATTGCCCTGTTACAACTGGAAAACGCCCGGGATAAATCCAGTCGAAATCGGCATCACTTGCGGAGGGATCGGTGTTGATGTCATTTTTCAAAATGGTGGATTGTTGCCTTATGCGGAAAGGGTTGCCCACCATGTTCCATATGGGATCAAAGATCACCTGCCTTCGGAGTTCACGGTAATCGGGAATGGTGGTTTTTACCGGGTCTTTTGGCGGAGCCTTGTAGTCTTCGCGCTCCGCGATGTCATTGATTCTCTCCCGCCAGAAAGCATGACTGAGTCGGAACAGTGGTTCGTTCTCGCGGGCTGTTTCCCAGTGAGCCGGCCTGATCTGCCATTGCAGCCATTTTTCCTGTTCCGCTAAGCTGAGGCTGGGCTGGTGATTGTTTTGCGCGCCCGGGGTGGATTCCCTCATCATTGAAAGAATGTTATCGGCTGGGGCCTCTGCCCAGATTTCATCAGTGATATAAATGCAATCGATTTTATGTTCTGAAAAAGGCACATTCGCGGGGGTATGGTAGTAACGCACCACATGCCCAAGTACCATGGTGTATTCGCCGGCATCAAGGTCGACCATGAAATCATGCCAAGCCAGGCCGTCCTGGGCTGCAAGCCTGGTGTTGAATTCCTCATACAAAATTGGAGCCCCTGTCTCCCCGCCTTTGCGATATAAAGTGAGACTTGTTACCGCGGTGCCCTTTGCATGCCCCTGGTATCGAACCCATATCCTGTACATTCCCTTGCGATCCACTTTAAGAGGTAGCCTGGCTTCCGGCCCACGATGCCCCGGCCTGCTGGTGATCGCATCCTTTGTGGCAGTCCAACCAGAGTTGGCGACCCGTTCCGGTTCTATTAGCATTCTTCTGGCTTCCACTGGCGACTTCGTGCCTTTTGGCAGCAAACTTACCGCATCAATTCCGCTTGACTTCAGCCATTCATGAAATGACTTGATGTGGGTCGCATTTCTACCCATATGCCACATGGTCGCACCGATGGAATGAAATGCGCTCTGTGGCTCATCCACCTCCCTGATGTTTCCCCAATTTGTAACGGGGGGAAGACTTGTTGAAATTCCAGAAGGTGCCACCATCTGGGCATGTGACAAGCCGGCAATGACCGATCCAGCAAAAACAAATACCGCAAATATTTTCATGATGCGTCTCATCTTTGTTTGCCCTTTTTATCGATTGAGAGGCTTTGCGAATTATCGTGCCCATATGGCTGAAGGAATCGTCGGTTCCAAGGAACCCAACCCATAATCCTAATCTCATGATGTAAAATCACAATCCCTAAGGGGTGGATTTTAGATTCTATTCCATGGGAATGAGTCGGGCCATGAATTTTGTTGGATTAGATATCAAATGCATCACCAAGCTGTCAGGGTTTGAAATCTCGGGTATTGGTGACAGTCGCTCCAAGGTTTGCGACTTCATTCAAAAAATCACGACGCCATTCAGTGAATTTGTAGGATGCTCCGGGAATGTCCGTCACCGGGGCGCAGGCATCTTCAAAAAATATGCATTTGTTGACAAAGCTTGAATCCTTGCATGCCTGACTGTGCTTAATCGCGTCCAGTGCTGAAAAGCGAAGGCAGTGAGATCCCGCCCAGCCAGTCCAAAGAATTTTATCGTGATTAAGTAGATGCAGGTAAAGTTGTTTGTTGAAACTGGTTTCATGTTGATTTGCCAGTGGGATATCTGGCCCGAAAGCGGAATAGCACTCCGCATAGGGAAATTCCCCTTTGACCACATAGTTGATAAATTTGGTGGTCTTATTGCACCATGAATCATAGGCGTTGTGAAGCACGGGATAGATATTGTTTCCCCAGGTGCCCACCTGGCAATGCACTGGCCACAGGCAGAGTTGGGGCCTGTCATTATCTTTAAGCGCCTTGGTGTAAATAAGCCCCCATTCCTTGGAGGAAATTAATTTGCCATCCCATGGAACTGATTCCCAAAGGGGCACATAGCGATCTTCCTTGATATCATCATGGCTGATAATCGTGAAAGGAGGCGGATTCCCTCCTTGGTTGTCCTTCCATGTCGTATGAATTGAACAATCATTGCGCTGGTGGGAATCCATTGTGGCTGTGATGGAGGAAATATCAGAACCAAGCCTGAGGACTAAATCGGCGACTGCGTTGGCTTCCCGACTGGCACCATCCACGGAAAGTGCGCCTTTTTTACCATCTGACTCACTACCATTTGCGCAGAAGTCGTTTTGCCCGTCAATCACAACTAACGCTATGCTGCTCATTTTTTGTTTCCGGAATATGCCGATGCCTTTCTATCATATTACATTTCATGGAAACATGAGTGATTGAAAGGCATGATCGCGCATTCCGTTTTGGATTAAGGCCTTATTTGCTACTTTGTACCCTTGGATTTCTGACTGCGATGGCTTTCCCTGCGTTGATTGATGTTGGTATTCAGTGCGGAGAATGCCATTTTAACACCTTCCCCACTGGATGAAAAATTCATGGCGTTTTCGATGGGGATCTCAAGTTCTCTTGCTGCCAGGATCGCATCCTGGTTTGCCGCGAGGAATATCACATCCCATTTGTATTGTTCCTGCTGGTGACGGATCATACCAGCAACTTTTTCCCGTGTGTAAATGATGCTGGAGTTCTCCTCGCCATCAGTAAGGATTGCCAGTATGACCTTGCCTGGCCTGTCAGCTTCCGCGGTCTGGCTTAAACGACTGCCCATGTCATCAATGGTTTTTCCAATCGCATCGAGTAACGCGGTTGATCCCCGTGGTACAAAAGTATGGGTGTTCAATCCTTTCACAAGTTTGATATCAGTGCCATTATGGATCACCTGGTATTCGTTATCGAACAGCACCAGGGTAAACTTTGTGGAACCCGGCTGGGTTTTCTGGTCCGCCAGAAAGGAGTTGAACCCACCAATCGCATCCGAGCAAATTGATTCCATTGAGCCTGAACGATCCACAACGCAGGCAATTTCCACCAAGTCCATGTTCATGATAAATTCTCCGATCTAGAGTAGGGC
>SYCV01000203.1 GCA_005786805.1 Planctomycetia bacterium
ACATTCAGCACCGTATCTTCAGGCGTACTGTAAGAGTCTCCTGCTGCTATCGGGTCATTCACCGGAGGATCATTCACCGGGGTTATTGTCAGTGAGACCAAGATCGGCGCACTATCAAGTGATCCATCATTTGCTTTATAAGTAAAGCTATCTGGGCCATTGTAGTTCGCATTCGGCGTGTAACTGAACGATCCATCTGAATTGAAGCTTAATGTTCCATGGCTGGGGCCACTCACCAAGATTGAGGTCAACGGATCCCCATCCACATCGGTGTCATTACCTAGCACACCAGGAGCAGGTACATTCAGCACCGTATCTTCAGGCGTGGTATAGAAATCACTCATTCCCATAGGAGTATCATTAACGGAGGTAACACTAACTTGCTTGGTTGCAAGGTTACTATCACTGGCACCATCATTTACCTTGAAGGAGATAGTTCTTGTGGAAGTATTAGGGGTATTGGAGCTGTTGGTATAGGTAATGGATCGCAAGGCCGTCTGCCATTGGGCCAGGGTTGCGGTTGCTCCAGCACTGCTAAGGGATAGAACTCCGGTAAGAGCGTTAAAAGTACCGATAATATTTCCCATGGTGGCTGGAACATTGGTGAAAGCAAGAACATCTTGGCCTGTTTGGAAGGCCCCGGTGATAGCAACTGAACCAGAACTTAATGTCGAGTTATCAGAATCATTCACGGTAATAGCAGCATCCACGACTACTGGAATGGATGTGACATTGTTCCCTTCCGTAAACGCTGTAACCCCACCGCTGGTGGTTACCACGGGAGGGCTGTTTGCTATTACCGTGTTCGAGAAGGTGCCTGTCCAAACTTCACCATCAGCAATCGTGATGGTCAAAGTCCGGGCACCAAGATTTGTGGTGAAAATATCATTAGCGGTGGTGTCGCTTGCGCCATTCTCAATGGCGGTCAAACTTGTCAACGACCAACCGGAAACAGCATTCTCAGTGAAGGTGTAAGTACCTGGATTAAGGCCAAAGAACAATATGGAATTAGAATAGGTGGAGTCCGCGCCAGCAACCCCGGAATCATCATCCAAGATAAATGATGCTGGTATGGTTGAGGGAACCGAACTGCTCGCCATGAAGGTGAAATCTTGAAGGGAATTGGGTACTGCATCCTTGACAATGGTAATGGTACCCTGGGGAACAATTGCGCTGTTGGTGTTGATACTCAGGGTTGAAACATCACCCTTGGATGATGGATTCAAATCAACACTCATGGTGGTGGAAGCCCCGGGGAAATTACTGGAGCCATTATTTATCCCATAAACAGTTTCGGAAGCAAGATGTCCGCCCCAGGCGATCCCGACATTTAATTTCTCATTGGAAACACCATCCCCATCATCAGGAGTGAACCTGATATCGATGTATTTATGTGCCTCGTTTTTATTGATGGGAACCTCCACATAGGGATCAGCAACTGAACCAGAAACAAACTGGAGGCTCTTGGAATCAATGTTATAAAGTGTAAAAACCCCTGCAATCTGGGCTTTGACAGTGGAATCGGGATCCGTTGGAATGCTGATGGTGGAATTACTACCACCGGTAAAGGAAGCGGGGAAGGGGCCAGTGGCAGATTCCGTGTAATTATAAGTGGTTAAATAATCGATGAACAGCTGCCCGGGATCATTGGTGCCTGCTGAAAAAGTCCATTCCAACCGGACAGTATAAAATGTGCCCTCCTGTAAATCGCCACTACCGGTCGCCGTGCTGGTCCACCGAAAAGGAATGGCATCACTGTCAGCAAAGATAGCATTGGAACCCTGAACGGTGTTGGTATCCCAGGAATTAGCACTACCACCCTGATTACGCCAGGCCCATAGCTGATTGGTAGAGTCTGTGAACATGGTGCTGGCGGTTTCCATTACACCGGAAGAAGCAAGCCCGGAAGCAAAAAGCTTGAAGGTGGCACCGGCGGAATCATCGGGGTTCACATACCAGCTTGTGGAGATTGCACCATTGGCTAAGCCATCAAGGTCGGAAGGACCTCCATCGGTGACAATCCAAGGTTCATGCCCCGACCCGGAAGAATTCAAAAGCGTGTCAGGCATATCATCGGAAGTGCCAAAAACATCATCCGCACCAGCGAGCATATGCTGAACCTGGAAAGTGACATTCGCACCTGGCATGAAATTATTCGCGGAAATCAAGGCGGTGGCTCCCGGCGCATAATCCAGCAAATCGGTGGAGACCATCGCGGAGGGATTCATCCTATCCTCGAGGAATTCAAGGCTTAAATTATTTAAATACAACCTTTTTTTTAGATCTTTATTATATTTATTAAAACCATGACGATTACATTTGTTTTTTCGGCTGAATAACATTGGAATACCCCCGAGCAAAATTTTTGGGATTGAAAAGAAATCGAAAAATACAACCTGAACAACTCACCTCATGAATGAGCTTGCGTTGGTTGCTCTGATAGAAACAACGGGGGAATCGATTCCGATATGTCAGACAAAATTAAAATTTAAATCAAATGAGAATTGAGAAATCAGGAAACCAACCTTGAGGGTTCTTTGAGATGGCCCAGGGTTTCAGCTAAAAATCAAGCCATGGTTTCTGATGTATTGCGAACAACAATTTGAATTCAGGAGAAATGAATCGGCTTTCTGATTTACCTTGAACATTTCAATGCTTCGATAAAAGACTTGCAGTCGGACCACCTTTCCCTTGGGTTTTGAGAAAGGGCTTTTTCCAAGGCGGGGCGCTCCGCAGCAGGAATTTTCGACAGGTTGGGTTTTCTAAATCTTGCAGCGGCGATCGATTCCGAGGGGCAATCACTAAAGGGAAAACATCCCGCGCGCAGGCGAACATAAGAAACCGCGAGGGAGTACTGGTCGGAGGCGGGATAGGTCTTCCCATCAAAATATTCGGGTGGCGCGTAAGAGGTGGTGAAATAGCCACTATGGAGGTTGGTTTCCGGCCCGATGCAACGAGCCAGGCCAAAGTCCCCAACCTTGATGGAATCTCCCGCCAATAATAAATTATGCAACTTGATGTCACCATGCTGGACAAATGAATCCAGGCCCGTGGAAAGACGATGTTTTTGTAGATTCAAAAAGTCAATGGCCTCAGCCGCTTCACTGAAGTACCTGATCAACAGGGGAAAGGGTATGCCCGGCTCCCCTTGATCAAGATAAGACTGGTGGATTTCATAAAGATTGCAATCAGCCAGTTCGGAAGCTATCCATAATTTGTTATTTTTGAACCAGAAACCAAAGATGGATAATAGATGGGGATGCCTTATGGTCTTGAATAAATCCAAGGCGCGAATTTCCTTGATGGATAACTTGTTGTCAAGCGAGATGACTTTTATCGCGGCGGGCATGCCCCCCGGACCTTCCGCCTTCCAGATCTGGCCCACACCGCCATAACCGATCGGCCTCTCGAGATGGTAACCAAACTCCCTGCAACATTCGTTGTATTCCTTCTCGATGTCATTGCTGATGGAGTAGGCGGGTTTGATGTTATCATCATCCATTATGTCGGAAACAGGCTGCATCAACCAATCCATCTCCTCAAGCATGGAGATATACAAGCGTATTTGTTCAGAAAGCTCCGGGCATTGGTTCACATAATAATCGGCTGAAAGTTTCCGGCCTTTCAACCTGGAGTACTCCCAATCCTCAAGGAGCTTCATCAGTTGTGGAATATTGTGGGGGAACAGATTATTCATGTTATTTTTGATCCTTCACTGGAAGCCCATCATGTATCAAATCGCGTATTTCCAACTTGAACTTGATCCACCTGCGAATCAAGGTGCTAAGGGAAATACCAAGGATATTTGCCGCCTGTTTTTGATTGAGGCCCTGAAGCCATATCAAATCAAAGACCTCCTTGCTCTGGAGCGACAACATTTCCAGTTTGTCAAAAAATTCCATCCACTCGAAATTGCTGGCTGGACCGGGATTTGGATCGCTCACACTGTTCAATACACCGTTGCTGGTGCCGTTTTTTAGAATACCAGCAGATTTTGCTTTCTTTGCGAGTTCCTTCAAAATCCAATTGAGGTTTAAATTAACCAGTGCGAAATAACCAGCCACAGAATCCGGGGTGATTTTGGAAAGCGCCTTATCAAGTTTTAGAACCAGCATATGCAATATGTCCCCGGTTTCCTCGGTTTGCTGAAGAACCGGGAATTTATGAAACATCCTCCTGGAAATTCTTTCAAGCCGGTTCAGGGTATGGACAATAATTGCATTTTTCGCGTCCTTGTCGTTATTACGAAGTTTTTCCAGTAGTAAGTCGATGCCATCCGAATCTGTGAATTCACTCATGTTTATTCCTTAAAACTCCTGGCATCCAGGCCGGCCACTCTTTCATTTATTGGCCCATCAATTTAAAAACAACGCTCTCTTCAGATCAGGTTTTTCAATGATCCTTCCTGCTATGGCGCTGAGGTTAAAAATATATAACCCAGATCATTAAAAAGCTTGGGCTTTTAAAAATCTGGGTTAATGATTCCAAGCAAATAATTTCAAGCTGGTTGAAACATTTTGAATACTGATACTTTTAAAAAGGGGGAGGAAACTTTAAAAGCAACAGCGATTCAAAATGCACAACCAACCGGAAACATGTCACAGGCAAGTGTTTTTGGATCAATCAGAAGATTTATCTTCTTTAATTGAGAGTTTCTTGCCGGACATCCATATATTCGATTTAAGACATTGATTATTAAGAAAATAATCCTTGAATAAATTGTATTTAAATAAACCGAGTTCTTGAATCGACCAAAAACCAGCGGTGTTTTATTTAATAAATCAAAATTAAAATCATATACCTTGATTTTTTGACTCGTGAAAAAACAAATTTCATCAACCCAAAAACAACTCTATTTCAAACTCTGGCTTGGTTGAATTAATTTAAAATACTTTTGGATTCATGAAAGGTTATTAATAAATTTTTAATGATAATTATGTAGTCGTTTTGGGCAGTTTAAATTATTTATTAATTCGTTGTTTTATAAAGAACTATCTCATACTCAGTAAGGTTATATTTTTTATTAACACTACTGGCATGTCAGGGATGAGATGGAGCGCGTAGCCAATGCAAGGAAAATATTAACAAGTCTGACATTAGTTTGTTCAAAATATTTACCCCGATTGATTTTGACCAAATCAGTTCCTACTATTGGTCATGGAAAATTGGTATAGGTTTTTAAATAAGAGTTAGAAATGTTTAAAAAAAATACCTTCTTTAAAATATTTTAATAGTTAATTAAAACAATCTGGTTAATATTCATTAGTTGGGCACTTGAAAAAGGATTTTTCTCGTATTGATGAAGGTTATATTTCACTCAATTGAGAATCGCCCCATGAAAGACTTTGATGTTGAAAATAGTTGGTTGGGAAAAAGAATAGCTGACAGGTTTGATATTATAAAACCCATAAGCAATGGTGGTATGGGTGCGGTTTTTTTGGCTTTCGACCAGAACCTGCAGAAAAAAGTTGTTGTCAAAATACCCCTGGTCAAAAATATCGACCACAAATCCGAGATCACCTCCCGATTCAACCGGGAAATCCATTGCCTGACTAATCTGGAACATGCCTTCATAGTGCCTATAATTTTCACTGGTTTTCATGAGGATTTACCCTTCATTGTCTCGAGATTCATCAATAATGGCAATCTTAGAGACCGCATCAATGACGGTATTGTGAAACACCAGCTTCCAACGATTGATTCCCTGCTTGATTGGTTACCAAAGATTGGTTCCGCCCTCATTTTCATGCACCAGCATAATTGGATACACCGGGATATAAAACCGGATAATTTTTTGTTCGATTCATGCTCAATTTGCTATCTGACAGATTTTGGAATCTCAAAACACCTGGATTTTGACCCTACAAATTGTCTGACATCCAACAACTCATTGTTGGGCAGTCCCATGTACATGGCACCCGAGCAACATCTGGGGGGAAAATATGTGCCAAGGCGGATCAATTCAGCCTGGC
>SYCV01000033.1 GCA_005786805.1 Planctomycetia bacterium
CTGGTGCATTACCACCATTGGAAGCACCTGAATTGGGTGAGCCACCCCCTCGGATGCCAGTATTTGGATTATTTGTGTTGGATGCAACTCCATTCTGAACGCCAGAATTTGGGTTTCCGGAACCAGGGGCACCACCTTGGCCTTTCCCACTTGCGCCATCCGGAGCCTTGGTTCCAGCACCGCCCGCACCAAATGGGCCTCCTTTGCCACCACCGAAGGTTTTCATCATTGAAGCCATGCGATCAACTTCCTTGTCCAATTCAATTTTTTTTTCTTCTGGCGATAATGCGAAAAACTTGTTCATTTTTTCAGTCATTTGGGTGCGGAACCGGTCCTGCATCATACTGTCGGCTTTTTCTTTTTGCGAATCAGTCATTTTTTCACGGAGATTTTTCATGTTTTCGAAGTATTGTTTTCGATCTTCCGGACTCATTTCCCGCATCTTTTCCATGCTCATTTCTGCAGTTTGTGCCTGATACTCGCGCAAGGGTGAATTACCCATATAAGAATAGAGCGAATATGCAGCCCCAATTAACACTAAGGCAAGAATCCCCACGAGAACAATATTTCTAGGATTGGAAAAAAATGGTTTTTCATCAGTATTTGAGGAGGCTGTCTCATCAGGTATTGCCATTTTAAACTCCCTTGGTCAGAAAAAACAAAAACCATCCATTAGTTGGTAAAAAGGATGGCTTTGTCATTTATCATTCTAATTTAATTATAACGCTTAACCGCGTTTGCCACCAGATGGCGGGGCAACAACAGGTGGGCCTCCACCAGATTTACCACCACCTGTGGTGGTAAGGCCCATCTCCGCTCTTATTTTATCCCGAAGTTTTTGATATTCCAATTTTGCGGCACGGTATTCAGGTGTGCTGTTATCCAAACGATCAGAAGTTCTCTTGTTCCGGGATTCCGGAGTGGATGGAGGTCTACCACCCTGCTGAGGTGTGGCAGCGGCTTGGTTACCACCACCAGGAGGGCCGCCTTTTCCACCACCGGGAGGACCACCTCTGCCCGCACCTTGGTCACCACCACCACCGGGAGGGCCACCGCCAGGAGGTCCGCCTCTAGAGCCGCCTCTTCCGGCGTCACCATTACCACCTTTACCACTACTCTTGCCCCCACCTTGTGCACCAGCTACTTTCTGAGCGTTATTGGCCTGGGCCCTTTTGGCTTCAAATTCCTTGCGTTTGGCTTCCCATTCAAGCCTACGTTTTTCGTCCCGGTTAATCTCATCCACCAATTGTTTTTTCTGCTCCGCCTTGGTCATTGAAAAGAACGCATTCAACTTTTGCATGTCTTTCTTTTCGTACTGTCTTTCACGGGCATCATTTAGCTGCCCTCGTTGGTCAGGTGTAAGCTTCTTTTCAAGGGAGCGGAATTTTTCAAAACGAGCTTTCTGGTCATCCTTGGAAAGTTCGGAAAAATCCACATCTTCATTCACCATGGCCATTGCGTCACGAAAAGGCTTTTCGCTCCACCAGGAGTAACCTCCATAGGATACACCCGCCAATAAAAAGGCTAGAAGAATTGTCAGGGTTATCTTTTTGGAATTGGACATGCCCTTTTCAGCATTTTCAGGAACATCTGCTACAGCCATAGGAAATCTCCAAGAATTAATCAAGACCCTGGTGCGACGGTGATTTCGTTCGAAACATGCCCATCGGCATATACAATGTTTCGGCCTCTTCCTGAGCCAGCAGCACCGTGATTATCATCCATGTCGAAAACCAGAACAATGTTGGCGGTGCCGCGTCCATCGGTCATCAATTCCTCCATGCGTCTGCCATTGATATGAGGCATGGATCTGGAATTGTAACCAACAGGTTTTGTGTAAGGCATAAAGGAGGGTTTATCGCTGGGGTACTCATAGCTGTATTTGATATTGTACTTGGAAAATCCAGTTGCAACATCAGAACCAGCGGCAAAGGTTGCTGTGGTATTATCTCCACCAACTATCACTTTCATGTAAAGTGATGTGAATTCCCTGGCTCCACCCGTGTTCATGTCGGAAGGGCATAAAAATGCCTTTGTGTTTTTTTCGATGTAGTCAAAAATCTTTTCCCCAAAGAAAACCGGGAAACCAATGTTCACATTTTGATATTCCTTGTTTGCGGGATCATACGGTGTGCCATTGGTTTGTGAAGCAGGGTTGGCGAAAATATTTCGTTGAAAAATCCTGTGTGCTTCAGGATACTGCTGAGGTGGATTTTGCCTGTACATTTCCATCGCCAAGCCGATTTGCTTCAAATTATTCTGGCAATACATCTTGGCGGCGGTTGATCGAACTTTTTGCACCGCAGGTAAAAGCAAACCAATTATGATCCCAATGATGGCAATCACCACCAAAAGTTCGATCAGGGTAAAACCCAGCTTTGGGTTTATCATTCGTTTCATCTTGAATACCTTTTGGGCAGGTTCAAACAACATTTACACTTAAACTATCATTCAAAGGTTAAATAATACTTGTTATCCATGTTATTTTACAATACTAGGCATTAAAAAGTGATGAGTTCGAACAGAAAACTTTAAACTTATGGTGAACATCTATCAAATTATTGGGTTTTTATGCTGTTAACCATTGATAAATAAGGCTTTACGGCATGCAATTGATTTGTGTATCATTCAACTCATAGGGTGTTTTCGTTTCTCCTAATGGAGGAAGTAATTGCATGCATTTCATTAATCTTGATCGCAGAATTTTTTTAGCGAATATGTCGGCTTTGGGTATATCCACACTGCTCAATGCTGCCCCAATGAAAAGTAACTTTCCTTTTTATGCCATGGATACAGGATTAAGGGGACCGGATGTTCCCTCGTTGGAAAAGAAAATCGCCCTGCTTGCCAAGCTTGGGTTCGCTGGTATGGGTTGGACCTGGAATGCATCAGAGGCAGAACCTCTTCTTAAGTTGCTTGATCAATATAAACTGCAACTCTGGGCGGTGTATCTGGCACCGTTTATGGAGGATGCCCCTGATAAATCCCTACTTTCCTTTATCTCTGGCTTGAAGGGCAGACCCACCCGAATCGAGCTGGCACTACGCAGCAAAAAATACAAGCCCTCTGACTCCGAGGGCGATCAAGCCGCACTGCGGTATTCCATGCCTTATGTCGAACAGGCTAAGGACTCCGGACCCGTGATTTCTTTTTATCCCCATCGCTCATTCTGGCTTGAAAGGGTCGAGGATGGATTGCGCCTTGCTTCCAGGGCCAACCTCCCAAATTTGGGAACACATTTTAATCTGGTTCACTGGCGCTGGCAGAATGGTACCGATGAAAACAAAATCCTTGAGATGGGCAAAAAACACATCCTTTGCGTCACCATCAACGGTATGAAAGATTCAACAATCGTTTCACTGGAACAGGGGAACTATGATGTTGCATCTTTTCTTTCCTCGGTCCATAAATCGGGCTGGACGGGACCCATCGGTTTACAGTCCTATAGTGTTCCGGGAAGATCAGAGGATCATCTTGGAAGATCCATGAAAAAATGGCGGGAAGTTACCAGCAACTGGTGATATTTACGGAGTGACTAATGAGCGATAAAGCATTGAATGATGAGAAATTTGAACTTGGGCTTAGTTTTCACCAGCAAGGCAACCCCGACCAGGCGGAATTGATTTACCGTGAAGTCCTTAATGGCGACCCCACCCACAAGCATGCGTGGTCGAACCTGGGCGCAATCCTTTCCAAGAAAAACAAGCTTGAGGATGCGATCAATTGCTATCGAAAGGCGCTCGAAATTGACCAACAATTCGGGGAGTGCTGGTTCAACCTGGGTAATGCGCTTCGCAAAGGCATGAATCCCGCGGGCGCTGAAGCCGCATTTGTCCAGGCGCTGAAATGTAACAATTCGCTTTTTGGAGCTGCGGTTGGCCTGGGACAGGCCCTTTCCGAGCAGGGCAAGTTTCCCCAGGCGGTCGAAGTATTCAAGCAGATCATCGCCCAGAAAAACGATGATCCTGATCTTTATTCCCACCTAGGAAATGCCTTGAGGATGCAGGGGCTTCGGGATGAGGCCATGCAGGCCTATCAGGTGATGTTGCAACTGAAGCCGAATGACCCGAAAATCCGGCATCAATTCGGCCTAGTCATGATGGATGTCGGCAGGCTGGAGGAAGCTTTCGCGGAGTTTAAAAACGCGCTTGGTTTAAAACCGGATTATCCGGAAGCCCACAATTCCATGAGTATCGTGCTGCAGATGCTTAAGCAGGACGACACCGCACTTTCGCATAATCTCGAGGCGGTAAGGCTGAATCCAAACTTCACGGAAGCCTGGAACAACCTTGGCAACCTTTATGGTCTAAGTGGAAAACCCAAGGAAGCCATCGATGCGTTTAGAAAGTCGATCGCATTGCAACCCCGGGCCATACCTTTCCATAGCAATCTTCTTTTGAACCTGCATTATTCCCCGGATATCACCGGAGAGGAACTTTACAAGGAGCACCTGGCATGGGCTGATGCGCACCTTAAAAATTATCCACCCGTGCAGCCATTTGATAACAACAAGGAAGGCGACCGCAAGTTACGGTTGGGAATAGTCTCGCCTGATTTTCGCAAGCATACAGTTAATGCGTTCATGGAACCTTTCTTGGATTCCCTTGACCGAAATAAATTTGAGATCTTCGCCTACAGTTCCGTCATCAGGCCTGATGAGATGACAGAAGTTTACAGGAAAAAAGTGGATCATTTCAAGGATATCAGGGCGATACCTGACATGCAGGTATCCGGGATGATAAGGAAGGATCAAATCGATGTGCTTCTCGATCTTGCAGGCCATACCGCCGGAAGCAGGCTACCAATCTTTGCCTTGAAATCCGCACCCATACAGATCACCCAATTCGGTTATCCCGATACCACGGGTGTCCCGGGTTTTGGTTACCGTATCACTGATGCCTTTGCGGACCCCAAGGGTAGTACCGAGGCGCTTCACACCGAGGAACTTGTTCGCCTTCCGGGATTGGCATGGTGTTACCAACCTCCCGTGGATTCCCCCGAGGTGCCCAAGCGTTCGCCCAAGGCGGGTGCGATTATTTTTGGTTCACTCAATAATATGGCGAAGCATAATGGCAAAGTACTGTCGCTATGGGCCAGATTACTGGGCGCGGTACCGGGATCGAAATTACGATTGTTGTCGGGACCGGGCCAGGAATCCATCAAGATGGTCAGGCATGCCATGCAGACCGCCGGGGTCAACCCGGACCGGGTGGAGTTTCTTCCCCGCATGGAGAAAAAGGAATATTTTGCAGCGCTTGGTGAGATTGATATATCCCTGGATCCTTTTCCCTACAACGGGGGCATTACTTCATGCGATACCTTGTGGATGGGAACGCCCCTTCTAACGCTGGCTGGAAAAACTTATGTGTCGAGGCAGGGTGTTGCGATTTTAAGCAATTTGGGACTTGAAGATTGGATTGCAAAAACACAGGAAGAATTCATTGAGAAAGCCAAAAAAGCCGCGAGCGAGGGTGCTAGGCTCAGTCTGCTAAGAGGCAAATTAAGGGAGACTGTCAAAAAATCCCCCATTTGCGATTGGAAAGCCTATGGAGTCAAATGGGAGGAAGCGGTTCGCAAATTATGGAAAAACTGGTGCGCAGGTAAATGAGCCCTGATCAGTTTATTTTTGAACATCGCTTGTAAGTTTTGGAATTGGGGGAAACTCGTCTTTAAAGTCCCTCAATACCTTGTGCATGAGGTAGTTGAATTGATTTTTAGGATCAGAACCCTTGGGGGGAATTATGACAGATCCTGCTAGAGGCACCAATACGGTTCCCGCACTATTTCCTTCATTTTGTAATTTGAAAGCGGGATGATATTCAGCAAATTCACGAAGCTGGTCCGGGCTGGCAAATTTAGGCGCGGCCTGAAGTCGCTTGACAATCATTGTCCCATAAGACCCGGTTGTTAATACAACCGGATCGGTGGTGCAATCTTTAATAATACCAAAATCGAGTATGAGGTAACTTGGCGTCATCAAGGGCGGTGCGAGTAATAGGCCGGTATTATAATCCCAGAAATAAACCGCACCTTCCGAGGACAAAGTGATTGCGATTTTTTTCGCTTTCGAATCTATGCCATTATCCCATAGTTTGATTCCAATCACGGAACTACTGTGAAGCATCGCCTCATTGAATGGGTTGCCATCAGAGAAATTCCAAACCCGGAGTGTGTTGTCCTCACTGCTGGACAAGATTTTTCCGTTCACATTATCAATCAAAATCGAGGAGACCTTGGCGGCATGATGCGGGTCTTTGGGGTCCTTGCCCCATTTCATTTTCAAGGACGCCATGTCCCAAAGCCTGATGAACATGTCCTCTCCACCAGACACAATGGATTTGCCGTCCTTGGAAAACGCCATGCTGGCAACTGAACCCTTGTGCGCGTCTTTTAAAAACACCTTGTTGACAAGGGATTCATTTTTTATCCCAAACACGGATATGCAGCCATCAAAATCGCCAAAAGCAACAAGGGAATCATCCTCGCTAAAGGTGACCACGCTGCAATTGTTAAACGCATCATAGTCAATTTTTTTTCCATTGTTTGAGTAGAGTTCATAGGTTTTACGACCATCTCCGATGGGGATTTCTATCATGAAAAATTTTCCACTGGATGAACTTGTGAGTCTCGTCTTCTGATGTTCGATCATGGTTCGTTGAAGAATTTTTTGTTTTTTGCCTGAATCCCTGTTCCAAGTTTCAACAGTACCGTCCTTGCCAAGAATTACCAGGGTTCCGGGTTCCAGTTCAGCCATGGAAAGCGCGTTCTCATGGATTGTCAGGGCGGATTTTTTGAAATCGTCCTCATTAAAATCCAAATACCTTCCCTTGGTTTCATTGAAAACCTTGGCAATTGATTCGGTGGGCGTATAAGTGATTCTCGGGCCGCTGCGGTAGTAAATGCCCCCTGCTTTCCCAATGATAAATTGATCCAGTTTCTTGTCGAGGGATACAGAAACTTGATTCCTGGGTAGCATGTCCCAGAGAACGCAGGTGTTATCATCACCTCCCGCGATAAGTAAAGGTGCCCGCGGATGGGGTGTGATGAATCGCATGGTCGCGTTGTAAACAAGGTTGCTGCTTGCCGGCCTGCCGGTTTCCCTGAAAGAAATGCGCACCGTGTTGTCATCCGACCCCGTGATCAACCATTCGGGATCATTTGAGAATGCAAGGCAGGTTACATCGCCATCGTGCTGGATCTGGTATTTATACCCACCGTTGTCGACATTCCAAACCACAGCCCTGTTATCCACCCCGCCCGTTGCAAGTAATTTTGAATCCTGGCTGAAAGCCAGGCATAGTATGGAATCCATCTGGGATAGTGAGTGTTTGAGGGTGAAGCTCTTGTTTTCAAACCGCCAGACTTTGATTTTTCCGTTGGCATCGCCTGCTGCTAGGGTGCGGGAATCGGGGCTGATCGCCATGCAATTAAGGTCGCCTTCTACACCATTAAGCTTTTGGATTTTACCACCAAGGGCGGCATGTACTATCTCAGTCTCAGACCTCGCGATAATGCCCTGGCTATCCGGTGTGAAAATAAGCTGTTCAATCGTGCCCATTCCTGATTCGATTTCAAGGGTTTGCTGCAGTTTGTCACCCTCCATGCCTTTGCTATCAATCGACAGTTTGGTTTCATGTGCATAAGCTACCGAATTGGTTATATTGTCAACCACGATTGTTTTGATGCCCGATGCCACCTGCTTTATTTCCTTTTGATCCTTCCAATGCCAAACATGAAGATTGTTGTCCGTGGTTAAAATTAGAATTCGATCATCACGAAGGAAGCATACATTCCTTAAACCTGCGTTTAATGAATCGGGAAAGTTGTATTCCGCAACCGTGGTGGATTTTTCTAGGGTGGTGGGAAATATTCTGGGGTCATGCACCCTGATGGATTTGTCCTCGCCATAACTAAGGTAATATTCACCAGAGGGAGACCATTTGCTCCCCTGTACTCCTTGGTCGTGGACCACATAAGAGCGAATCCAGATGAAATCATCCATCAACGCGCCCATGCGCAATCTTTTCATCTGGTTTTTATCAACATCACCCGCATCCTTTAATGATGCTGCGAACCAGACTGCAGCCTTGGTGATGTCGTTTGCGCGAAGCCTTTCGAAACCCAGGTTTTCCTGCAAACCCGCGAGTTTCTTTCGATCGTTTGCGATTCTTAAGTTTATTCCAAAGCCCACAATACCAATGAGAAAAATAAAAAACACCAGGCTTGCAGCGATAGCAGGATTACGGTAGCACCATTTGACCGCGACCTCATGCCATGGGGCCCTTCTTGCCTTGATGGTTTTGTTTTGCAGGAAGGAATTCAAGTCCTGGGATAAATCGAGCGCGGTTTCATATCTTTTTGATGGTTGCTTGCTAAGGCACTTCAAGCAAATGGTTTCGAGGTCCTTGGGAATGCCCGCACGGAGAGTCGAAGGTGCCACGGGATCCTTGAAGCTGACCTGTCTGAGAGTTTCCATGGCGGTGGCGCCCATGAAGGGAGGCCTGCCTGCGAGCATTTCATAAAGAATAACCCCAAGGGCGTAAACATCAGACATTGGGCCGATACGGCCAAGGGCGGGATTGGCCTGCTCAGGTGCCATGTAGCTCGGGGTACCCACCACGCCCTGGGTTTTGCCCTGCCCACCCTGCTCTTCCTCAAACTTCTTGGCCAGGCCGAAGTCGGTGATCTTTGCGACTGTTTCACCAAGGTGTTCAGATGTAAGGGTGAGTTCATCCTTCTGTGGTTTCTTACCCCCTTGCATGAGAATGTTCGCTGGCTTGATATCGCGGTGGACTATGCCGCTTTTATGCGCGACATCAATGGCATCCGCAAGAGTGGCCACCAGCTTGGCGGCATCCCTGGGCTGTACCAACCGCCCGGAAATCATGTCTTCCAGACTTGCCCCGTTGACCAATTCCATGACAAAGTAAGGTATGCCGTCAAACTCATTGATATCGTACACCTGGATGATATTGGGATGGTGCATCATGCCCAAAGCCTCGGCTTCCTTTCGAAGCCTGGCTTTTAAATCACCTGACAACTTACCAGCACTTAATAATGTTTTGATTGCCACGGGTCTGCCAAGTGTGGTTTGGCTTGCCCGATAAACCACGCCCATGCCACCACGGCCTATCTCGCCAATTATGGTGTACCCCGGAATGGTTGGCTGAACATCACCAGCCTGCATTTTGTTGGCAAGTTCCGTGTTGAATCCAACACTTATGGTTTTGATCTGGGCTTCATTGACGAATGAATCCAAGCCAATCGTTTTATCCTGGGAAATATCCCGTTCCTGGGAACCTTGTTGAATGTGGAGGATTGTCTTGGAATTAGATATCGCACTTTTAAATGCTTCAATCAGGCTTGGGTTCGCCGCACATGCCTCCTCGGGAGTCAGGGTGTTGCCAGACTTTGTCTGCTCTTCATACTTTTTGAGAATTTCCTGCAACTCTTTGCTGTCTAACATGGTCAATAATCCAATAGATGTAACTTGAGCCTATTGAATATCATAACCAGATTTAACGATTAAACAGCATGAATTCAGGAAGCCCTGCCAGCGACGAAGATTCCCCCTTCAAAAGAAGGTGAAAAAGCAAAGAAGTTGAGTGGGAAAGGCTGGTCAAGGGAATTGAAGGTGCTGACATTAGGTCCGCCACCGATCCCCGCGCCGGTGATTATATCCGCACTGGTGGAAGTGGCGGACATCAGGCCGGTGGAAACACGAACCCCTCCTGTGAACCCTACCGCGTACGCAAAGAAGTTTTGAACCATGTTGGCGCTGTTGTCAAAAACCCTTACATTAGGTCCGCCACCCGCCCCTGCCCCGACTAGAATTTTGTCGAATGTACCGCCTCCGATGTTCCCTGAGCCAACATAAACCCCTCCCAGGAATGTGGTGTCATAGGCGAAGAAATCTTGGATGACAGAAAGGTTGGCACCAGAAAGCACCTTGACCCTTGGACCGCCGCCCGCCCCTGCCCCGATGATTATGTCGTAATTCGAATCACCATCTATCAAGCCTGCAGCAAGGTTGACGCCACCGGTGAATGTTGGTTCGAAGGCGAAGAAGTCCTGTAGGATTGAACCATTAAGGCCACTGAACACGGTGACCCTGGGGCCACCGCCAGGGCCCGCACCCACCATTATATCGTCATATCCATCGTTGTTGATATCCGCGGAGGCAATGGTGACACCACCGGTGAAGGTGGATTCGAATGCGAAGAAATTATAAAGCACGGTGGTATAATCAGCACCAGAGAAGACTTTGATGTTGGGCCCGCCACCAGGACCGGGGCCCGTGACGATATCGACAAAGCCATCGCGGTTGACATCTCCCATGGCCAAGGTCAAGCCACCGGTGAATGCAGGGCTGTAGGCTTGAAAGTCCGCAACGGGTTCATTCGGATTGGTTACTGTTGAGTCGTAGACATGCACGGAAGGTGTGGAGAATGAGCCATTACCCGCTCCGGGGCTTGCTGCAAAATTCGTTGTCGTCACCCGATTGCCAACCGGAGTTCCAACAATGAGATCAATTGCACGGGCAAAGGCGGAAACCCTTGCATAAGAACCCGTGGAACCAAAAACACCATCATCTGTTCCTCCACTTACAATTCCAGCAATGGTCAAACCTGAAGAAGTGCTTATGAAGGCAGGGCCACCTGAATCACCAGCGCCCACTGCGGTTTCAACCAGAGTTGTACCGCTAAATACCCCTAGGGTTGAAGGAATGCCGTAATCATTGGTGAAGGTGTTTTCCGCGGAAGTGCCATCATCAAAGTCATAGGCGAGATTTCGGAAAAAGGCGGGTCCCTCGGTTATATTATCGGTGGCTTCAAAGGTATTGGTCCCCACTCTTTTGGTTCCGGAAGAACCATCTACTTCACCGGTTGCGCCATCTCCCGTTTGGCCATACCCCACCATGGTGAAGGTCTGTCCGATTTCATCATGAAGGCGGTAGATATCATAACCTTGAATGCCAGATGGAACGACACCGTTGATTCGAATAAGTGCCACATCATTGGGGGCTATGGTGTTGTCGTTGTTAGGAATATATCCATTGACAATGAACACATCGGCATCAGTGTAAACAATGCTTTGGGTGCCGGAGCTGGTTACAAAATCGATGCTGCCAGAAAGTTTGGTGCCGTTATTGTTGGTGACGACATGAGCCGCGGTTAGGATGAAGGTTCTATCAATTAATAGGCTGCCAGTACCTATGAATGCCTGTGCACCATCAATTGCATTAATGAGAACCACACCATCATATTGTGGAGCAAGGGTGGTGGGGGCATCAGCAAACGCGCCAACCACCGGGACAGTGCGGTCTTCGAGAAATTCTAGGGATAGTTTTTTTGATAGGTGTTTTTTTTGAGTACGCTTCATATTGATTTCCCTTAAGGAGCCTAAAATCTTTCCTACTTGCCCTACTTTACACATTGCTCCTTGTTTTACAAACCCCATAATTAATAATTCGACTAAATTGGGTTAAAACTGATATTTTCATGGGATTAATTTTCGTAGCTCAGGATTAAATCGACTTATTGGCTATTAAGCTTCAATAGCGGACTTAATTGGAGGGGTTTAAATAACCCGATAGCATTGCTTTGATTCGAATGATTAACTGGATTTAAATTCTTAATGATTAAGAAACTTTACCTGCGACAAATAACCCGCCACTAAAATTGCTTGAATAAGGATAGAAATCTAAAAATAGATTTATTCCCAAATAACCATGTAAAGCGAGAAAATCTGAAGGGGAGGAAGAAACGGGATTTCCCGGGCCAGGGGCGGTAATGATTCCAGGTCCATTCGAACCAAAGATGGTTGGAGCAACCCGAACTCCACCCATGAACCCAGGATTATAGGCAAAGAAATCTTGGAGGATATTTTTGTTGGCATCATAAACTCGGACATTCGGGCCACCACCCGCACCAGCGCCCACAATGATTTGATCAGAAGGGCCGCCATATAGGTTCCCTGCAGCAACATTAATTCCACCGCGAAATGCCGCATCATAAACAAAGAAATCCATTACCACACCAAGCGAAGCTCCATCAAAAACTTTTAATCTTGGACCACCGCCAGGTCCCGCACCAACAAGAATATCCACTTGTAAATCTGAGTTGATTAAACCCGTAGCAATGGTAACGCCCCCGGAGAAGGTGGGTTCGAAGGCAAAGAAATCCCGCAGCACAGTCAAATTTTTGCCACTAAAGACTTTGATTCTTGGGCCTCCCCCTGGGCCAGCCCCCACAAGAATATCCGCATAAAGATCGCCATCAATATCTGCAGAGGCAACTGTGACGCCGCCAGAGAAGGTAGATTCAAAGGCAAAGAAATTGTAGAGAACAGTGGAAAAATCTGTACCGGAAATCACTTTAATATTTGGGCCACCACCCGGGCCGGGGCCAGCGATAAGATCTATCACCCCATCGTGATTGACATCGCCAAGTGCGGTAACGACTCCGCCAGTAAAATTGGGACTATAAACCATAATATCTTTAATGATGGTTTGTGGATTAAGGCCGGAGGCATCATAAATATGAACATTAGGGGTGGAATAAGAAAGCGAAGTGGAACCCGGGCTAACTGCAAAAAGCGGACTCGAAGTAACTGCAGTTACAGGTCCGCCTGTTAATCCATCAATCTCATTGGCAAAGGCGGAAACCCGGGCATAATTGCCTAGCCCTGCAAAAGCAGAATTATTTGTACCAAAACTATTAGTAAAACTAACTACACCAGCAATCAAAAGCCTGCCACCGGAATTGATAAATCCTGGGCCACCAGAATCTCCTCTAGCAAAATCGGTTTCAATGAGAATGTTGGAGCTGGTAACTCCGGTGTTAGATTGCACAATATAAATATTTTGCAAACTATTGCCAGCAGAGGTACCGTTATCA
>SYCV01000204.1 GCA_005786805.1 Planctomycetia bacterium
ACAGGCCCAAGTAGCAAGTCACCCATTTTGGCGACTCCACCCCCGAGCACAACCAATTCAGGATGCAACGAAGTTACCATGTTGGCAACTCCAACGCCAAGAAGTGTCGCGATATGGGCGACGCTTGAAGTCACGGCATGGTCCCCGTCATTCGCGGCCCGGGCAATTGTCTCGGGGGAAATGTTCCTGATATCACCCGAACAAACATGAACCAACTTTGGGGCCTGCCCGCTTTTAAATAGGCGAACACCCTCCGCAATGATCGCGGGACCGCTGCAAAGCGCCTCCAGGCAACCTTGATTCCCACACCCGCAAAAAGGCCCGTTCGGAAGAATGGTTTGATGGCCCATTTCCCCCGCGCTTCCCAACGGGCCAAGAAGAAGTTTTCCCCCCACCACAATCCCACCACCAATCCCCGTGCCCAACGATAGGAAAATCATGTTCAAGACATTTTTTCCCAAACCGAATTTCATCTCGCCCAAGGTTGCGGTGCGAACATCGTTCAAGATACGAACCGGACACTCCAGTCGGCTTGAAAGAATCTCAGCAACCCTTATGCCCCGCCATTGCGTGTGAAGATTTGGAAGAAACAGCGTTGTTCCCTGTTTTGGATCAACAAGGCCGGGAATTCCGACTCCAAGTGCGGTTGGTTTATGGCCGGCTTCCTCCCCAATTGCTTTCACAAGGGATACCATTCTTTCCAGAACATCCACGGGACCGTTTTCTGAAAGTGTCGGAATACTTCTTTGGACAAGGATTTTTCCCGCCCGATCACCCAGGCCGGCGGTGATGGTTGTGCCACCAAGGTCAACGCCAGCAAGCATTTCATTGGCTGGCATTATTTTTTACGCCTTGGAATGTAATTTCGAAGGAAGGTGTGGCTTTGGGTGAGAGCAGCCCTTCGCGATTCCATGGAACCCTCGTAGGCCCTGTCCTCGACTTCGACACAAACCGGCCCATCATAACCCGTGTCGCCCAATACCGAGAAAAACCTTCCCCAGTTCACCTCGCCCATCCCGGGCAGCTTGGGAACATGGAATTGTTTCGGGTAAGCTAGAATGCCAACCTCATCCAGGCGGTCCTTGTCAATCCGCACATCCTTCGCATGGACATGGAAAATACGGGAGGAAAATTCCTGAAGGGGCTTTAAATAATCCATCATCTGCCAAGGCATGTGTGAGGGGTCAAAGTTCAAACCAAAGTTCGAATTGGGAATATCCGCAAACATTCTACGCCATATCGCAGGCGAAGTTGCAAGGTTCTTACCACCAGGCCATTCATCCCGCCCGAACGACATCGGGCAATTTTCAATCCCTATTCGCACTCCCACTGATTCAGCCAACTCAACCAATGGCTTCCAAGTCGCAAGAAACCTTGGCCAATTCTCATCGATAGTCTTTGTGAAATCCCTGCCCACGAAGGTGTTCATCTGCTTGATGCCCAAAAGCGAGGTTGCATGGATCACTTTTTGAATGTGCTCCCGGGCGGTTTTCGACTCCGCCTCATCGGGTGACAGCGCGTTGGGATAATAACCTAGCCCGCTTATTCCAACCTTATACTTCAAGGCAAGCCGGTTGACCTCATCCGCCTTGCGCCTGTCAAAGTTGGTGACATCGACATGGGTGATGCCTGCATATCGGCGTTCCGCCTTGCTCACAGGCCAGCACATCAGTTCCACGCAGTCATATTGTTCTTCCGCCGCAAGCTGGAATACCTGTTCCAACGAAAGCTCCGGCACAATCGCACTAACAAATCCTAGTTGCATGGTTCTACTCTTTCACCTTGACCCATCGTTGTTCACGATGACTTTGAAGAATCGCGTCACAAAGCACAATTTCCCGATGGCCATCCGCAAAGGTTGGATATTGGGCACCCACTCCGGTGTTTCCCGATGCGATGGCATCATAAAAACCCCTGAAGCACATCTTGAATGAATCATCGTAGCCTTCATCATGGCCACCCGGGTAATCCGCGAACCTGCCCGCGTTTTTTCCAAGAAGGGAGGGGTCACGGGGCAGGACCTCGTTGGCCCTGTCGCGATTGCCGATATTCATCTGGTTTGGATTCTCACTATTCCAGCTTAATGATTGCCTTGAACCCGCGATTTCAAACCTCAGGCAGTTTTTACGCCCCGCACTCACCTGCGAAACCCAAAGCAAACCCTTCTTCCCCCCCTTGAAACGCAATAGTATGGAACCATAATCATCGGTATTGATCGGAATATTTTCAGTATCGACAAAAGCCCGGCCTTTGCCTTGAAAGGTCGCGACTTCTCCCCTGGGTCGTTTACGAACCGGGTGAACAGTCATCAAGTCCGCACAAACCGATTCCACCTCCAACCCTGTGATGAAGTGAATCAGGTCAAGCCAGTGGGTGCCGATGTCGGAAACCGCGCGAAGTTCACCGCCTTCTGAATCAAGCACCCGCCAGTTGTAATCCGTTTCAAGTAGGAGCCAGTCCTGGGAATAACTTCCAGTGACATGAAAGATATCGCCAAGTTCACTATTGCGAATGCGGTCTCTCGCCTCGATACACAGCGGATAATAACGGATATTGTAATTCACACCCGCGGCTTGCCTGGGAAACTTCGCAGCGATGTTCACCAATGCGGCAGACTCGATGGAATTCATGGCGAGGGGCTTTTCACAAAGCACATGCTTGCCTGCTTCCAATGCCTGACTTGCCATCTTGAAATGAAATTTATTTGGAACGCCCAGATGAACAGACCCGACTTCGGAATCTGAAAGGAGTTCCTCGTAAGATCCATAGGTTTTCGCAACGCCGGTCTTTAGCGCGAAGGCCTTGGTTTTTTCAGGGCTGGACCCAAGCACGCCGGCTATGTCGATACCCAGTCTTCGAAGCGCCTCCACATGCACCCAGCCCATGAACCCGGTGCCAACCACAGCGACTTTGATAGAGCCCATAAATAAAGATCCAACTACAAACTGGTCCTTCTATCTCTTCAACCTGCTCAAAAGATTTTTGATTTTGCCAAAGTGCTCTTTCTTCTCATTAGGAAGATCCGAATTTGCCGCAATGGACTTGTCATCTGAACCCTTGCCCGATGCGGCTGTGCCGGGCGATAATTTGTAAATGCCTTTGCCATTGGCAGTGACGACCGCGAAATAAGCTTCTCCCTCCTCGTCTTCGCCAAAGGTGATGATGGGGAACATGGGGCTGGGGATGGAATAATTACCAAGCACCTTGTTGGATTTATGGTCATAATTCAAGGCGTAAACCCTGCCCGAAATGTAATCCGCATAGAGATAATGGCCTTGAAGCTCGGGAATTTTTTTACCCCTGTAGACAAGACCTCCCGTGATGGACTTTCCCATCTGGTGATCGTATTCAAAGACAGGATCGATCAGGTTTTGAGAAGACTTGGATTCCGTGTTTCCGAAGGGGTGGGCGCCTTCACGGATTGCCCAGCCGAAATTGCCACCCTTCTTGACAATATTGACTTCCTCCCAAAGATTCTGGCCCACATCAGCGGCCCAAAGATTACCCGTGGATTTATCAAAAGCCATGCGCCAAACATTTCGAAAACCATAGGCAAAAATCTCAGGGGCGGCTTTCTGGCCAATGAATGGGTTGTCCTTGGGGATGGAATACTTCATGCCCGTGTCTTTTTTATTCACATCGATCCGGATGATTTTTCCAAGAAGGGTACCAAGGTTTTGGCCATTATTGTAAGGATCGTTACCATCACCACCATCACCGATCGCGCAGTAAAGATAACCATCCGGGCCAAAGGCGAGTGTGCCGCCCTTGTGATTCCAAAAGGGATGGGGAATTTCCAATAGTACATCCTCGGAAGCGGGGTCGGCCTGGTCAGGATTGTCCTTGGAAACCTTGAAACGGGAAATGACGCACAAATGCGGTGTGTGTGTCACGGTGTAATAGGCGAAAAACTCGCCGTTCTTTTTGTAATCAGGATGAAAAGCCAATCCCAGAAGCCCCTCCTCATTTTCCTTGTCGATGTAACGCACCTTCGAGCTGATATCCAGATAGATCTTGGATTTCTCAGCCTTGGAATTATTGGGAAGAATATGAATCTGCCCCTGTTGCATTCCGACAACAACCCGGTTGGTGCCATCACCCGGATGGGTAATAAGAATCGGCCTCAAGGGTTGGACCTTGCCCTTGTCATCAACTTCATTCCAGCCAGTCCATTGGACATTCGGGAAAGCGGGGGCGATGGAAACATTTTTCTTGCCATCAACCGGGTCCTTGACCGGGGCGTTACCATCCAAGGTGCGGATCTTGATGTTGCGGTAAGCAACCATGTCGCCATGATCCTGGAGGCAGATGAAACCTTTTCCAGCCTTGGCGAACATCTCAAGCTTTGCAAACTTGCTCTTGGCAAGCTTTTCGTTCCAATCCGGGCTGCCTATCTTGCAGGTCCAATAGCGAACACCATTCATGTTCAATTCACACTTTTCCTTGGCTATGATCAGATGAACATGATTCCACTGGCCGGCAGGCTTGGTGGCATCGATGGTTTTTCCGGTCTTTGGATCATTGGCGGGTTGGTAAAGCTGATAGAGCCAGCCGGCTTTTTGCGGGTCATGGCCATCAACATTATCCTGGATCTGGACTTCAGGGCCTGAATGCCAGGGTGGGCCAGCCTGCTCAATCACATGGAACATGATCCCGCTGTTTCCGCCCTTGGAAATCTTGTATTCCAGCGAAAGCTCGAACTCCTCATATTTTTCCGTGGTGATGATGTCTCCCGCACCCTTGTCTGTGCGGGTCAACGCGCCATCCTTGACCTGCCAACCCTTGCTAATCTCCTGCTTCTTGTAGTTGCGCCAACCGTTGGTGGTCTTGCCATCAAAAAGCGATTTCCAACCCGCTTTTTTCTCTGTTTCCGAGAGGGCATTATCCTCCGAACGGGCAAACAATGGCAGAACGCCCAAAACCACGACTACAAACAAAAGCTTCTTGATGACTGGCATTTTTCAGTCCCCTTGATTGAATCCTAATTGAACAACGAAGCATCATTATCAAAGATACGAGGCGGGCACGCAAGGAAGTTTTAAAGATGTCACAAGACCTTGTCGCCTTCGCGTTCGACCATGCGCTTGAACAGGTCGCAAAGGTCAAGTGTGACAGGGCCTGGATTACCCGAGCCTATTTTCCTGCCATCAAGCTCAAGCACAGGGGCGATCTCACCCATGGTGCCCGTGCAAAACATCTCATCCGCGCGATAAGCTTCCGCGATACTTATGTCGCGTATCTCATAAAGGATGCGATTCTGGGCGCAAAGATCAAGAACCGCGCCCCGGGTTATACCTTCCGGGCAGGCATTTGTGAAAGGAGTCATGATCTCCCTGCCTCTTACAAAAAACACATGGGTGGCATTTGTCTCAGCGATAAAACCACGGGAATCAAGCATGAGAGCATCATCAGCTCCCGCTGCATTCGCCTGAATTTTCGCAAGGATGGAATTGAGCAGGTTGTTGTGATGAATTCTTGGGTCCAAGACCTCGCCTGTGGGTCTTCGAAAGGTGCTGGTGATCAATTTGATACCGGATTTATCATAAACAGGAGCCTTGTGTTCCGCCAGGATGATAAGAGTTGGCCCCTTGGTGTTCAACCTTGGGTCCATGCCACTGGTGTATTTCACACCCCTGGTAAGCGTAAGCCGAAGATGCACGGAATCTGTCATCTGGTTGGCTTCAAGTGTCCTGCGGATTTCAGAGACAATATGCTCATGAGAGGGAATTTCCGTGAAAGCCAGGGCCCGGGCGCTGTCCGCCAATCGATCAAGATGCATATAAAGCCTGAAAATACACCCCTTGTAAAGCCTGAGGCCCTCCCACACCGCGTCACCGCCCTGCACCACGGAATCAAAAGGGCTTACCCCGGCTTGATCCCGATGAACCAGTTTGCCATTGATGTTGACGATCAGATCCTTGTTACGCTCGTTGAATTTTTGCAGCATGGGATATCTTTCAAGCGGTGATACGAAGTTTGTAAAGGCGTTGGTATATTTCCTTGCACCCAACCAAAATGGGTTCCAACTCCATGGGTTGCGGAATGCTTTTTTCCTTATGTGGGTTGAACCCGGTGGTCAAGGCGACCTTGGAATACCAATGCTTGGCCCAGCAGCCATCCGTGGGATGGATTCCAGGCTTCCAAGAAAGCATTTCCTCGAGGAACGGGATACCCAGCATGTCACATAGTTTCGATAGGACGGCCCGGGGATTGGATTGAAGGTCCCGGGAATCAATGATGGGGGGAATTTTACCCGTGGAACTTCTGATGGATTCAACCAGCGATTCCTGCTGGGGAAATCCGGTATCCCGGAGGGTGGGGTGTGCGATGAATTCAGTAAGCGAGGCCACCACATCATGAGGGTCACGGATTAAAAAAGCATGGGACAGATTTTTCATCCAGTCGCAATCCATGCCAGGCAGGAGATGATGCGCCATATGCTTCTGATACCATATGGTTTTTCCCTCCGGAATCGGACCGGTCAACCACCCGACAACCTTTCGCCAATCAGACTCATGGGTTTTGACAACCTCGGCGGCACCCGGATGTGGTAACTGTGTCACCTTCAAATAATGAGAATAAAATGGCTCATCGGTGACAAAAGAGTCAGGCCGGTTACCAAAGGAACGCATCATGGCGGTGGAAAGGTTTCTCGGTCCCGACCACATTGCTATTCGCATTTTCAATCCCCCGTATTCCCTTAAAACCCCACCACATTCCTACATATTATTATGAACCCATGAATTTAATAGAAGAATCTTTCCTTTTATCATGGAAGTTGCCGCGCTAAATTGGGAAAATCCTACCAATACTTTTGCCTGTCACCTTATTTCGGAGAGTTCACATGAGGACCGCCATCTTGTTGTTTTCCCTGGCATTGGGAGCGTTTTCATTCGCGGATGAGAAGGATTGGAAACAAACCCTGAAAACTGAGTTGCCAAGAATGGGGCATCGAAACTGGATCGTGATAGCGGACTCGGCTTACCCTTTGCAAAGTGGCACAGGAATTGAAACCATCACAACCCGCGCAAACCACCTGGATGTGGTCAAGACGGTTTTTGACATGCTCGAAAAATCAAATCACATCCGCCCGGTCATTCACCTGGACAGTGAACTCCCATTCGTGCCTGAATCTGACGCGAAGGGAGTGGACTCTTTCCGCCAGGAATTAAAAACCCTGCTCAAGGATCGCAAAGTGGAATCCCTGCCCCACGAGGATATCATTGCAAAGCTTGACAAGGCTGGAAAAACCTTCAAGGTGCTCATCATCAAGACACCACTCGCGATCCCCTACACATCACTTTTTTTGGAACTGGATTGTGGCTACTGGGGCCCTGATTCAGAAAAGAAAATGCGCGAGGCGATCAAGGCCAAGGCCAAGTGATGAACAACACATCCACAGCGTTTGTTGTTTTCTCATTGGTGTCATTGGTTGTTCTTGCGGCGGAAAAAAACAGCAACCTCAATGATGTCCCCTCTGACATCGTGGTTCCAAAAATGATTGATGGGAAACCATCGGCGGGCAAAAGGGTCAGGCACAACTGGCCCGAGGAAAACAAGACATCCATTCATCACGCCCTTTATCTTCCTGAAAATTGGACCCCTAAAAACAAATGGCCAGTGATCATCGAGTTCGCGGGAAATGGGGGTTATAAAAACAACCTGGGGGATGTGTCGCTGGGAACCGTGGATGGTTGCTCGCTGGGATTTGGCATCACCGGGGGTCGTGATGCGATCTGGGCCTGCCTACCCTTTGTGGATTCAAAAACCAAACAAAACGCCAGCAATTGGTGGGGTGATGCCGATGCCACTGTGGAATACACCCTGAGAAGTGTCAAAAACATTTGCGAACAATTCCAAGGCGATTCCAATAACATCATTCTTGCTGGTTTTTCCCGGGGTAGCATCGCCTGCAGTTATATCGGCCTCAGGAATGATGAGATCGCAAAGCTTTGGAAAGGCTTGATCTGCCATTCGCACATTGATGGTGTCACCAGATGGCCTTACAACGATAGCGACAAGGAATCCGCACTTGTACGCTGGCAGAGATTGCAGGGCAGGGCGGCTTTCATCAGCCACGAGGTCTCGGTGCAAAACGCCCGGGAGTTTCTGACCAATAACAAAGTTTCTGGCAACTTCACATTCATGGATCTGCCTTTTTCCAACCATTCAGACAAATGGGTGCTCAAGGACCTGCAGGAACGAAAAAAAGTGCGGGACTGGTTCGAGAAGGTTATTCACCAACCCGGAAAAGACCAATAAAACCAGGGTTCGCGAATTTGCAAAAATAAACAAGATTATTGCGCAAGGAATAATCCCCCAATCGTTTCCTTGATGAAATGAAATGGTTTGAAAAGGAAACACGATGCGAAGATTGATTTACAGCTTGGGAATATTGACAGCTTTGATCTTCACCGACGAGACTAAAGCGCAGTTTTTCGGCCCTTATGGTTCCTATTATTCCACATCCTATTCCCAATTCGGAACATCATTCGGCCTGGCATCCTACAACTTCAGGTCTGTTAATTATCTAAGCTTTAACAACGGTTTTCCCATCAATAATTTCTACGGCTACCCCAGGCTTGCCTACAGTTATTCACCCGTACCCGTGATCATCCAGCCGGTGGCGGTCCAGCCAGTTTACCTCGGTCCTCCCCCACTGGTCTGGTACAACCCACCCGTCAGCATTTTCGGGCCGGCGATGAGCTACCAGCCCTACCTGTATCCCGGTTGGTGGTTACGCTGAACTGATTCTCAGTTTGATCAAAAGAAAAAGAAATGTGTCAAGCGGCTCTTCGCATCTCGATCTGGCCTGAATCATTCAAGAATTCATCAACCATCATTCGCCATTTTTCAGGATTCTTGGTCGCAAGCGATTCGTGCCCGCATCCTTCAAACTGAACAAAGGTTTTTTGAACCCTGATATTCTCATGTAAATCAAGGGCCCGAGCTAGGGGCACTCTGCGATCGTCGATCCCATGCATTTGCAACACCGGGCTCTTCAGATCTTTCGCGTATTTTATTGGATTGTAGGTGAAGCCATTGTACCCAAGCCTGATGCTGCCCCAGAAAACCAGCAGGTGTGCCAGCGGATATGGGGGAATTCCCATGGCTTTGAATCGGGCACCCACCGTTTCCACCAGTGTTGTGAATGGCGACTCAAGGATGATTTTATCCACATCAAGATTATGAAGCTTGGCGGCACGCAGGATGGCGGCGGCACCCATTGAGAAACCATACAGGATCTGTCTTTTTTGCGGCCAGGTCTTCCTGGCATAATCCAAGCTTCCCATCACATCATTAGCTTCGTTGTAACCTATGGTCGTATGACTGCCATGGGAATCCCCGGATCCCGGAAAATCCACCATCAGGCAGGCGTATCCTAGCTTGTGAAAAATACGGGCCTCATTCAACAATGTGCCCTTGTTACGCACATAACCGTGAAAAAGCAAAACCAAGCTGTTTGAACCGGCACGCGGAACATACCAGGATTCCAAAAGTCCCTGGGAACCACCAAACGAATGTCTCTCATACTTCATGCCATGAGCGAAGGGATCGCCCTCATTAGGCTTGCATGGAAGGTTCACACCCTTTATCAAAACCAAAAACTTCTGGAATTTGGAAAGGTTTTCCGGTTTCGAAGTGCGCTTCCCGGAAGATGCTATCTTTACCATGCCACCCGATTGTTTCCATGCCAGCACGTTGATTATGACAATCAAAACCAGGCTGGAGTAAATGAAATATTCCATGTGCGAGACTTTCCCTCAAACCTCAGCTAATGAATTCTTTTCAACCCGCCATCCTGCGCTGTTCCAATTCCTGGAACTTGTTCAATTTGTTGTAAAGGGTCTTCAAGCTGATATCCAACTCCGCGGCAGCAGCACCCTTGTTCCCCTGATGCTTTTCAAGCACCCGGAACAAGTGCTCCATTTCAATTTGTTCCAGGGTCCGTGAAACAGGGTTGGTATTCTCGGCGATTGAAAGCACCGGCACACCCCTCGAGGCATCACGCAAATGACTTGGAAGATGCTCGGGAAGGATCGTTTCCCCCGCAGCTATGATGCTCGCGTACTCCATCACATTGGCGAGCTCACGAACATTTCCAGGCCATGTGTGTTCCAGGAGAACATCAATGGCCTCGGGTGCTATCAGGTTCTGGCATTGGTCCAGGGGCCTTCGGATCGAGCGCGCAAGCAAATGCTTGGCCAGTTCTGGAATATCGGGCCTGCGATCCCTCATCGCGGGTAATCTAATCTCAAATGTGTTGATCCTGAAATAAAGATCCTCGCGAAAATCATCCGTCTTGATCAAGTGCCTCAAATCGCGGTTGGTCGCGCAAAGCACACGGACATCGGTGCGAAAAGGCTCGGATTC
>SYCV01000205.1 GCA_005786805.1 Planctomycetia bacterium
ACACGGAAGAAACATTCATCCCTCGATTGCAAAGAACCGAATGACAAACGCCATTCGTCTGGCGGCAATCTTCATCGAGAGATTACCCAAAAAAACATTAACCCCTGAAACAACAGAGGGAATGGAAGGTTTTCTTCACCCTTATACCATTTCAGGCGGGGTCGCGGAGGTTACAATCAAAATTCTACTACGCGACTTTAACTCAACAAAACTCAAGGATTATGAATCCTTACTTTCCCAACTTGCCTCGCAAATTCGACTTGAATACCCCGAATCCAATTTCGATATTCGCATAACCAAACAATATCGTAATATGGCGGAGGGAATGAGCAAGGAACCAAGGGCAATACCTTTTGCCGTGGAAGCAATGAAACTTGCAGGTTTGCAGCCAAAGGTTACCTCTGTAAGGGGCGGTACAGACGGATCAAGGATGACAGAAATAGGTCTCCCCACTCCCAACTTATCAACTGGGGAGCACAATCCCCATTCCCCCCTGGAGTGGACATGTTTGGAAGAAATGGAAAAAGCCGTTGAAGTATTGATCCATTTGGCAAGAGTTTGGGCCAAGTAACATTCATCCAATTTGATTTTGTTCTAGGATTCAAGCACCTTCGCGCTTTTATCCCTGGAATCACTCAACCATGCAACATCGGTGGAATCATCGGAGAAGCGCCTTATTCCAACTTCTTTTATCTTCTCATCTGAAACAACATGCAATGGGGTGTAGGATGGATGATGAGATTCCCTGGCAGGATTATTTCTTGCGGCGTTATAACAACAAATCATCGACCACCTTGGATTATCTGAATTATTTTGATCCGAACGGTGGAGGAGATTTGGGTGAAAAAAAATCGCATCTCCCGGTTCCATCACGCAATAGACAAGCGGCATCCTTTTTAAAATATCATCCACCCTATCCAAGTCCGCGCCAGCCTGGTCGCCGGTCAATACATGGTTGATCCGACCACAATGGTGCGAGCCTGCAATAACCTGTAAACATCCATTTTCCCGGTTGGCAGGATCGACAGCAATGCTGACACTTGTAAGCAAAGGTTGAAGAACATGATTTTGGTACCAATAACCATAGTCCTGGTGCCAGGCCCATGCGCCACCAATTTTGGCATCTTTCATAATCATCTTTGAATGATAATGATATACTTCCCCACCAAGAATTTTCTCAACGGAATGAACCATGCGCTCACATCGGGCAAAAATACCGTAAATGCCATCGCCTGGATGATTCCAAAGGGAAAGCCTTACAGTACCGCCTTCACCATCACGCCTTCCGAATGCGTGTTTGTCAAGTTCATGATCTTCCCTGGCAGACTTGCTTAAGAGATCAATTTCCTGACGATCAAAGAAAGATTTTGAAATAAAAAAGCCATCTTCGTGATACCTTGCGACATCAAAATCACTGAGAATTTTTCTTAGCATGATAATCTCCATTAATAATCGCAGTTTTATGCTAATCGATGAATCAATGGAAACAAATTTTTAATGTCAGCCGAGAATTGTTTTTCGTTGGGAAAGGTAATCCCATATCACATAACGGTCAAGGTCCTTGCCAGCAACGAAGATTACCCTTCCCTTTGAACTTTGAGCCATCTTGTATGCAAATTGAACATCCTCAGTCGATTGATTCCATGACGACAACAAAAATATATTTACTGTTATACCCTCACGCGCGCAAAGCATTGACTCCCGCAAAGTCGCTGACTCTGTCCTGGGATCGGGCGGGTAGAAAAGATAAAGATCAGTACCTTCAAAATGCGCAGTTGGCAGTCCATCAGTGACAATCATTATTTGCTTGTTGCAAGTATCGGAATTGGACAAAAGATGTCGAGCTTGCTGCAATCCATGCTGTATATTCGTGAAATGGGGGGGAATATCCAATTCCGTTATCTCAGGATCTGACATATCAGCCTTGAGTCTCACCACAGGATCAAACACCGTGACCGGCTTTGGCATCAAAGAAACTATTTCCGAGCTACTTCTAACCTTGGCAAAGGTGTACATCTCCACAAAATGCAATCGATCACCCGGATATTCCGAACGGATCAATCCATCCAACGCCAATCCCATTCGTTTAACATTCACATATTGACCATCATACCTCATCGATCCTGACATATCGAGCAGGACAACAGTGGCGCACTTAGGATTGTTTTTTGTCTTATGAACCACAAGGTCGCCGGCATGAAGAGAATCTGGCATCTTCCCACCAGACCTAACCATCATATTCACGATAGATGATTGAATATCCAGGCTTGCAAGAGAATCGCCAAATTCAAAGGGCTTGGTCTTTTGTGTCTCGACTGCTCCCTCACCAGTGACTCCAATCATATGCCGGCCTGACCGCGAAGCTTTGAGTTGGTCAAAAATCTTACTTAACAACTTGGACTGAAAAATCTTATAGGCTTTGGGAGTCAATTTGAGGGTTTTTCCATCCGAATCTATTCCTTGATTTTCCTGCATTGCCTTGATCATCTCTTGAATCTGCCTTTGCAATGCATTCAATTGATCCATGTCGCCGGCTTCTAAAAAATTAGAAAGTTCCTCCATATTAATAACACCGATTTGAGCATTCTCCATAGCGTCTTGTAATTGCTTTAAAAGCTCTTCGATTTTTTCAAGCTCGGCCTTTATTTCAAGCGCCTTCGGAACACTCATAGATTCAAGACCGGTGAAATCATATTTTGAAGCAAGTTCGTCAACCTGGTACTTCCGGGCTAAAGCTTCGAAAACATTGAGTAATTGATTTCCAAACGGAGACTTTTCACCACCAGCCTTGTACCAAAGATCCTCGATTTGATTCAATTGTTCTGATTTCGTGGCTTTCCTGAACTCTTCAGCAATATTTTTCGGAGGCTTTAATTTTTTATGGGAATCCTCGTAATCGCTCTTGACCTCCTCAGACACTGAATCAGTCTCATAGGTTTCAAGAATTTTTCTTTTCCTGGCCTCCAGAACGTCGATCAAACGCTCCATGGTGGGGCCAAAACCCTGAATTTGACTGGGATCAATCTGAACAGCACGGGCAAGTTGTTCCTCAGTTAATCTCCTCATAGAGCCGTAATGCATCATGTGTTCAAATGCAGGGGATACAAGGTCGGGAGATTCAGAATTAGGACTGGGAAAACTAACAGGGTCATACTTTTGATATGTGTGA
>SYCV01000206.1 GCA_005786805.1 Planctomycetia bacterium
CAATGGTTGGGAATGGATCGGTTGGATTTTTTTGAGGTCAACCGTGCCAAGTTTCCACTATTTGACGACAGCACACGGCTTGAAGCAAAAAACGAGGTGTATGAAACCTTTCAACATTTACTAACTCACAATGCGCCAGTAACCGATCTTTTAAAGTCAAATTATGTCGTGATCAATCACTTACTTGGAGAATACTATGGAATCCCCGGTGTCACTGGTGACACCTACAGGAAAGTCATGCTTCCAGATGGTTCACCGCGGGGCGGCCTGCTTGGCATGGCGGCCATCCAGGTGATGGGAGGAAACGGCGACCGAACAAGCCCCGTGGAAAGAGGCGCATGGGTTTTAAGAAAACTTTTAAACGATCCACCTCCTCCTGCCCCTGCAAATGTGCCTCAAATCGCCCGCCTTGCTGGAAAAGCTTTAACCACCCGGGAAAGGCTTCTGGCCCATCAGGAAAGCCCCCAATGTGCAAATTGCCACAGAAAGATCGACCCGATTGGTTTTGGATTGGAAAATTTTGATGCCGTAGGACAATGGCGCACAGAGGACAGTTACCAGGTTATGGATGAGAATGGAAAGCCGATCAAGGGAGCATATAAAACATGGATCATTGACCCATCCGCCAGCTTTCACAAGGGATCTTCTTTCCGTAATTTTCTCGAGTTGCGGGATATCATTTTTTCAAAAAAAGATGACTTTGCCAAAGGACTTAGCACAGTACTAATTGAATACGCCCTGGGCCGGCCCATTGGTTTCACAGATGATGCCTTGGTCAAGGAAATGATGAATACCGTAAAGTCCCGAAACTATGGATTCAGGGAATTCATACATTCCCTTGTTTCCAGTCGCGAGTTTCACACCAAGTAAGGGTCTAGTTTTATTGAGTATCAGTCGATAATAAATATAATTTGAGGTAACTTCCATGACACATCGCCGCCACTTTTTACAATCCAGCACCGCATTAATTGCCCTACCCATGCTGGATTCTTTGGGCTTCAGGAAATTTGCCGGGGCGGCCGCCCCCACGATTGCCCCCAAGAGACTGATTTTCCTTGGGTTCGGCTGGGGGATTACCGAAAAAACCTGGTACCCTGATATCAAAAATCCCGGGAAGGATTATGAACTGCCTTTAGGCCTTAAACCGCTTGAAAGACACAAGTCTGATTTTAGCGTGGTACAAGGGCTATGGAACAAATATTCCAACGAAGGCCACTGGGGAAGCACCATGTGGCTTACCGGGGCAAACAGGTATGCACAACCAGGGCAAAGCTTCCACAATAACATTAGTGCCGACCAAGTGGCCGCTTCTAAACTCGGGCTTAAGACCAGGTTTTCCTCGTTACAATTCAATGGCAGCCAGACTGGAGACTTAAGCGGTCATGGCCCGGGTTTGTCCATGGCATGGGATGTAAGTGGCAAGCCTGTCGGAGGCTTAAATGGTCCCATGGCGGCATATCATAAACTTTTTGCCAAGGATACAACCCCGATTGAGCTGCAAAAAGCAATGCTAGCTCAAAAACGAAGCGTTTTGGATGCCGTCTTGGATAATGCACGATCCCTGCAGCGGGGCTTGGCAAAGAACGATAACGCAAAACTTGAGGAATATTTCCAGGGAATACGAGATATTGAAACCCGGCTTGCCAAGGAAGAACAGTGGATCGGGGTACCTCAACCCAAATCACCCATACCCGAGCCAAAACCGGGGGTGGATGGGCGCGAAGAAATCAACCTTATATACGATATCATGATCGCAGCCATGCAGACAGACAGTACACGGGTAATGACATTTAGACAGCCTGTGAATACCCTGCTTACAGCCTTGGGGATCAAGGTTCATCCGCACGACATGAGCCATTACCATACCACCCTTGGTGAAAAACTGGACGCATCACAACGCCGTGACCTTGCCCAAAGCGAATTGCTGGCCGGCTTCCTGGACAAATTGAAAGCGACAAAAGAGACGAACGGCACCAGCCTCTTCGACAGTGTCGCCCTTGCTTACGGGAGCAACATCCGCACCGGGCATGAACTTAGTAACTGCCCCACAATCATCGCTGGGCGTGGTGCTAATCTTAAGCTTGGCCATAACATTGTCGCCCCGAAAGATACTCCTCTTTGCAATGCTTGGCTGGCGATGCTCCATGGCGTTGGCGTTGAATCCGAAAGGCACGGCGACAGCACCGGTGTATTGAAGGAAATCATTGCCTAAGCTTTACACCGATTCAAAACTCTATTGCCAGATTTGTTAAGGCGCTTTTTACAGCGCCCAAATCAACCTTTCCGCATATACCAACCGATTTTCACCAATGACCGTTTCCCAAATATAAGCCCAGATAGACCAGGTTATAAAAACAAAAGCCTTTTGTTATTCAAACCATAAAAACATCGATTTTACAAATGAAGTTCAACCAAGGCTTTTAGGTACTCTTCAACTTTGCACAAATCATCTTTTTATTTTAATTCGAATTCCAAAAGTTTCGAATTACCTAGAAAGCCAGAATAACTTTTAGGGATATGACTGTAATTTTTGAGGAGGACAAAATCTGTTAATTCTTAAAATATGATTTCAGCATCTTTTAGTGTACACGCAAACAACGGCACACGCGGACAGCTCAATTAAATCACTTTGACCACAGTAAAAGCAAGCAAAGTGAGAATTGTTTTTACACACTCGAAAAAAACCTCCGCCGCGCCTCTGAAATTTCTGTCTGGAATGATTTAACTGTAAACTTCATAAAGCCTTGGAATAAATCATGCGGGTTCAGAGTGGTGATCATCAAGATAGGACTAATATCCAGCCCTCGATTTTCGCCTGGATTTTTTCATACCTTGCAAGCTCAGGTTGAAAACACTTAGCCAGGCTGCCCGCCAAGTCAGATTCCCGCATCCACCTGGCCACGCAATAAGCATCATGCTGATCTGGACTCACACCCTGATTGGGATAATTCTGGTTACATAAAGAGGGATAAACCTCGGCGACGACCGACTTACCTTTTGGGGGTTGCCAGCCATCAAACGGCCAGAAGTGCAACCGTTTGCCCAACTGCCTACGCAAATACAAC
>SYCV01000207.1 GCA_005786805.1 Planctomycetia bacterium
GGACCAGTTATCAATGGATTTAACTTCCCAAACTTAGATTTGTTATTTTCTTTCTTTAGTGGCAATCCTTCGAATAAAGACGGTGTATTTGTCAATTAACCATAATTTAAAAACAACTTGCGATCGCTTTGTATGCAACTCGCTTAATTATTGAGCAATAGTATTTTAACCAAAACTAATTCTTTATCAAAAACATGCAATTTTATGCCTAATTCCAACTTAAAAATGATTTTTTAAGTGACTGTAATTATTGGCACGCTATATGCATCTTCATTTCTGTAAGTTTAACTGGATAATTTTGAAAGGAGAGAAATTATAAGCCGAACAGTAAATGGTGTTTTAACCACAAAAATATTAGCTCCTTTAAATTGTTTTTCCTTATTAAATGTTTTTCAAAAAGGTGATGGGCAAATATTTATTTCCAAAGGTTTAAATTTGTCAAAATCTTGTTCATCGACAAAAAAACTGGATCATAGTTTGATACAGCAATCATGTCAGGAACAACAATAGCTTTAAGCAAAATAGGCAATCGCACTTGGTTTAGTTTATATTTAAAAAATATAACTTTTATGACTCCGCTAGTATTATTAATCTTTTATATCCAGTGCGAATTGCCTGTTTTTATCAAGTCGTTTTAATTAAAAATCATTATAAAATCCCGTATTGAATTGGAGGATCATATTAACTAGTTAATTAATAATCCAACCATGCACATATTTATTTTAAATTCATTGATTTCATTATTGGTTTCAACAAAACCTGTTATTCCGCTATACGAACAGGATATACGGCCCATCCTGAAGGCACATTGTTTCGAATGCCATGGTGAGGGGGAAAAACTCAAGGGAGGATTGGATCTAAGACTTAAAAAGCTGATAGTCAAGGGAGGGGATTCTGGACCAGCGCTGGTCGAGAAAGCCCCTGAAAAAAGTTTACTTATTGAAAAAATATTAAGTCAAGAAATGCCCCCTGGAAAACGAAAATTAAACGCTCAAGAAATTGAATTGTTAAATTCATGGATAAGCAATGGTGCCAACACTGCTGGACTGGAGACAGATATAAAAGAGGCCGGGTTCATAATCACCGATAATGAAAAAAAACATTGGTCTTTTAAAAAGATATCTTCCCCTAAGCCACCTTCAGTGAGTGAAAACGAACTTGTTAAAAATCCGATAGATGCCTTCATACTAAAAAAGCTTGAATCAAAAGGTCTCAAAGCGAATAAAAATGCGGAAAAACATATTCTTCTACGCAGAATATTCATGGATTTGATCGGCATGCCACCAACCCCGGAACAACTACGGGATTTTATCAAAGATAATTCAATCGATGCTTATGAAAAGCAAATTGACATGTTACTTGCATCAAAGCACTACGGGGAGCGTTGGGGGCGCCATTGGCTTGATGTTGCAGGCTATGCCGACTCCGAGGGATTTGATGGTTCGGATATTGTGAGAACCAACGCATATCACTTCCGGGATTATGTGATAAAGTCATTGAACAACAATAAGCCATTTGACCAATTTATCATGGAACAACTTGCCGGGGACGAAATGATCAGTGCCCCATATGAAACAGCACCTCCGGGTGATTTGGAAAAGTTGATAGCAACAGGTTTTTTGAGATTGGCCCCCGATGGCAGTTCCTCAAAGGATGTTGATATAAAATTATCGAGCAACCAGACAATCGCAGACACAATCCAGATCGTCTCAACTTCGCTGATGGGAATAACAGTGCAATGCGCCCAATGCCATAATCACCGATATGACCCAATATCCCAATCGGATTACTATAGAATGAGGGCGATATTTGAACCTGCCTTGAATTGGAAGGAATGGAAAACCATCGCAGGCCGGGAAATAAAGATCCAATATCCCAAGGACAAATCAATAAGCGAGGAACTCGAAAAAAAGGCGGTTGTGCTCGACAAAAAAAAGGCGGAAAGACAGCGTGAAGTGGAGAGGGAGGAATTCAATAAATCCCTTGAAAAAGTCCCCACCGCCCTTCATGGGGAAATTAAAAACGCTTTTGAAACCCCTATTTCCAAAAGAACCCCTGAACAAAAAAAACTGTTGTCAAATTACCCAAACTCAAATGTAAATGTCGGACTCATAATCCAGCGTAATCAAAAATTGAGCAGTGAATTTAAATCATACACTGATGAAATTGAAAGAATTCGATCTTCAAAACCCACGGTAACATCGTACCGTGTTCTTACTGAGGTTCCCGGGAAGGTACCAGTCACCAACAGGTTTGAAAGAGGGGATTACGATCAACCAAAGGAAACAATCAAACCCGGTCATTTCCAAATATTTTTAGGACATAATCTTGAACCAATCCCGGAGGATGACCCCTCAATACCGACAACTGGGAGAAGGTTGGCATTTGCAAAATCTCTGGTTTCAGAAAACCACCCCTTGACAGCAAGGGTATTGGTGAATCGATTTTGGATGCATCATTTCGGAAAGGGAATCGTTGAAAATCCAGGCGATTTTGGCAAACTCGGAAGCCCGCCGTCACACCCGGAACTTTTGGACTGGCTTGCTTCAACTTTCATCAAATCAGGCTGGAACTTAAAAGAATTTCATAAATTAGTCATGACCAGCAATACCTACAAACAATCAAGCGTCCGGACAGAAGAACTCCAACGAATTGATCCTGACAACATATTGCTGGGACGCATGAATGTTCGCAGGATGGAATCTGAATCCCTAAGAGATTCCATCTTGAAAATCAATTCAAAGCTGAATGAAAAGACTTATGGACCACCGGTTCCAATCACCCCGGACGATTACGGCCAAATAATCATCGGAACAGACACCCGGGACGGGGCTGGCAGATTTACTGGTAAAAAAGTTGATTTAAAAGGAGAGGAATTCCGTAGGAGCATTTACATACAGGTTCGAAGATCAACGCCATTGGCGGTTTTTGAATCTTTTGATTCTCCCATTCAAAGCCCGAATTGTGAACACCGTAATTTTTCAACCACATCAACGCAGTCCCTATTGATGCTCAACAGTCAGTTCATCCAGGAACAATCCGAGTTTCTTGCCAATAAACTACAGGATCACGCGCCTTCCAGCATTGAGGAAAAAATCAAACTTGCTTGGAACCTGGTGTTTACCTGCGACCCCACGGACAATGAAATGAAAGCTTCCCTTTCATTCATCAAGGATCAACAAACTTTTTTCTCAAAAGGGCAAACTGATAAAAATAACAAGGTAGATCTCCAATCGTTGACAATATTTTGCCAAGCCATGTTGATCTCAAACCGTTTTCTTTACATTGATTAACAAAATGACAGGCTGAAAAATAATGAAAAGCAGACGAAAATTTCTAGCAGAAGCATCATTGGGAATCGGAAGTGTCGCAGCCACTTGGATGCTTCATAACGAGGGACTATTAGGGGCCCCGATACGACCCGAATTAGAACAGCGCAAATTTGATCTTTCAGCAAAACAGCCTCATCATGCCCCAAAAGCAAACGCAATGATCTCACTTTTCATGCAAGGCGGACCAAGTCATCATGATTTGTTTGATCCAAAGCCTGAAATGGAGCGTTTCAATGGAAAACCATTCCCGGGAACCATCAAATATGATTCCACGGACCAGGCAAGCAACAAAGTCCTGGCCTCACCATGGAAATTCAATAAATACGGCAACTCAGGAATTGAAATATCGGAATTACTTCCCTTCACATCCCGGATTGTTGATGAAATAACCCTGGTGCGATCCATGCATACCGGGGTCAACAATCACGGCCAGTCAATTGAAGCATTAAACACTGGAAAAACCGGCGCAGGAAGGCCGTCATTTGGTAGCTGGCTCGGCTATGGATTGGGCACCGAAAACCAGAATCTTCCAGCATATGTTGTACTAACAGATCCGGTGAGTTTACCCGTTCTGGGAGTTTCGAATTTTTCAAATGGTTGGCTGCCTTCAATGTTTCAAGGAACGGTGGTAAGGTCGAAGGAACCAAGAATCCTGAATCTGGACCCACCTGCTTACCTCAAGGGGAAACCCCAGGAAAAACTTCTTTCGTTCCTTGAATTGCTAAACAAGGAACACAAGAAACTACATCTTCACGAACTAGAGCTGGATGCAAGGATTGCGACCTATGAACTAGCTGCAAGAATGCAATCTGCAGGGAAAGAGGCACTGGACCTATCGCAGGAAACCGAGGCCACAAAAAAACTTTATGGGATGGATAACCCCGCTTGTTCTGATTACGCGACCCGTTGCCTGATCGCCCGAAGACTTGTCGAACGCGGTGTGCGGTTCGTGCAAATTCTCTCAAGAAACCAGATGTGGGACAACCATGGCGCTTTGATCTCCGGTTTACCGGCCAATTGCAAACAAGTTGACCAACCATCGATGGCGCTTGTTCTGGACCTTAAACAAAGAGGCCTTCTTGATTCAACATTGGTCACCTGGGGCGGGGAAATGGGACGACTACCGGTGATCCAAAATGATGCGGGACCTTCAAAAATCGGCAGGGATCACAACACCTATGGTTTCTCCTGGTGGCTTGCTGGCGGGGGCATCAAGAAAGGGCATGTGCATGGAGCGACTGATGATTTCGGACACCATGCGGTAAAGGACATTGTGAACCATTATGATTTGCATGCGACAATTCTTCACCTATTTGGATTAGATCACAAAAAACTCACCTATCAAAGGAATGGGCAGGAAATGGCCCTCACTGACAACCAACCGGGCCAGGTAATCAAGGGTATCATGGCCTGATTACAACCATGGCATCACCGCAAAGATGAAGCCTTCGGAATCATTTGAATCTTAAGTTTCGCCTCATGTGAAGCCCCAGCCTGCCTGAGATTCGATTTGACAAATATCGGAAATGATACTTTTAAGGATGTTGGAACGGAAAATTCAATGATGGAACTATTGCTATCAGCCTTTTCCACCTTTGAAATATTTTTTATTCCAGTCCAATCTGGAAAAAGAACCTCCATGGATACCTCTCCAGATAAACCGGGAGCCCGAAACACATCCAGATGAATCTTGCATGCTTTACCAGGTTCATAGCCCACATCAGGTGAGGCTGAGGACACATCAAGTTTCCCAGATTCAAGGACTGCGATCATTTGTTCATTGGGATTCACGGAACTGTAGCTGACAATATGATCAACGCCATGGTCCTTGACAGTGGCTATGCCAACCACACAAACTCTGCTTGTTCGCCCGATTTCCATCCAAGGGCCTAACTGAACGGAATACTCGAATTGATCAACGCCTGGAGGGATAATTTTGGGAAGGCCGTAAACCCCTTGAAGATGGCGAGCCTGCCGGTCCGCAAGCTCAATTGTGACGGGCCCATCAAATCCGGAACGCTCAAGCTTGTAATTTCGGGATAGGGTACCACCCCGGCTTCCCCATTTCATGTTATATTCCCCGATAATTTTAAATGGGCATGGTAGAGCCACTGCAACGCGCACTTTGTCAACACGAATATCCTGCGGTTTGCCTGACAAGCAGGCTTGAACTACCAGTTGGTCAGGGATGATAGCGGAAACTCCCATTAAAAAAGAGCCAACCTTCGCATCGGCATTTGCCTTGAGCTTCAGTGTGACCTGACTTCCACCTTTTGCGAAAAATGGTGCGGGTGGATTAATTGTTATGCCGTCGGGTAAACCATCCAAGGAAAGATCGACCTGTGAATCAAACCCGGGTGACCTTTCAATTTTAAGATTGAGAACGGCCTCACCAGACCTTGGAACTGTGATAGAGTTTTCAACAAAAACAACCGATGTTTTTTTACTGGCTCCAGTGTTAATAAGAATCCTGTAAGCAAAATTGATCCCAGCACGACCGGGGATTTCCTCAGTCACTTTCAAAGTGTACATGCCCTTGGCAGAGGCATTGAAATAGGAAAACGGATCAAGGTCTGATGTGGATACGATGATGGATGCTTCTTTTCCATTTGGGTCTAACACTGTGATTTTAGGCCTGCATGGTGATCCTAGTCCCATACCTTTGGATTCGAAATAGAGCTTCTGACCTGCTTCCAACTCAATTTGCCATGAGTCCACTTCATCCACCCTGAGAATTTTCCCATTGATTGCGCAAGGCAGATTTTTAATCACATTGGAACCATCAGTAGTGGGGGTTTCAAGAAACTCAGTAAAGTCGCCAACATCGGTAAAAATATTATCACCACTGAATAATTGATGGAGTCCGGGCTGGTCAGGAATGTTTATCTCCACATTCGAGTCATTTAAATTGGCGCCAAGAATCTCAAATCTGGATTTCGACCCCACCTTGGCACCCAAAGGATACGCGAACTTCACCAAAGGTTTGTTTGAAATGGAAAGCCTGTAAACATGTGCGGGACTACCTTTACCCGCAGACTCCCGAATTCGCACAAGGTAATTTCCTTCAACCGGGGCAGTGAACAAAAGGGATGGATCCACCCCTACCGCATCATCATTATCAACCAGCGTTCGCCCGTTGGGATCGATGATCTCAAGCCTTGCATCAAGAGGAGAACCGAATTTTTCCGCGGAGACAGAAGCATCGATGGTTTCACCTTTTTTCATGAATATCCGATAATCATCAAAGTCATTCCTTGGATAAATCCTTCCATTGATTGTGATTGGAAGAGAAACATCCGTGGGGAAGTTATCGTATTCCGATTCTTTTTCGATGATCTCAGGAAGATCCCCGATTTCAAATTTCCATCCGCCGTTTACCCCTTCAGAGTTCCAAACCCGAGCAAGCCTCTTGAATGGTGACGAATCTTTATCGATTCGAACAATTGTGGATAGTTCCTTGGGATAGTCCTCCGCTTGCTGGGACTCCGAAAGGGTCAAAAGAGGGCCATCAAACCAAACAAAAGGAATTTTTTTCAAGGGTGCAATCAAGGAAACACCCGGACCAATGATTTCAAATTGTGAATTGGAATGGAGAAAAAGTCCTCCAACCCTTACTTGGACCTCTTTACCCCTTTGCCCTCCAGATGGGAAAAGATAAGACAACACGGGGGGATTAGCCCAGGCATACACGGGACAAAGAAAA
>SYCV01000208.1 GCA_005786805.1 Planctomycetia bacterium
AAAGATTGCCTTCACTTTTTCCTGAGTGATAAGCTTTTCTGCCTGCTTGGCGAAAATTTCCGGGTTGGATTGGCCATCATATTCATAAGCAAGAATTCTACGGCGTGAAATGGGTGTGCCTTTGTCAGAATATTCAAGAATGCCGCCACTTTCATTGATCTCAGATATGGCCATCATGGTCAGATCCTTGACATTTTTTCCGGTCGTGCGCATGTAGCCCGTGGTGCTGTGAAGCACTCCAACCTTGATGGGTTCGCCAAAGGTAAGTCCACTGATAGAATTTGAGTTGGAGCCAAAATTGCTGTAGTTGAACGCGAGTAATCCAATATTGATGATGATCGCAAGCGCGATGAGGCCCGTTTTCCAATTTAGATACCAACGCGTGGCTGGTGCTTGATACCCCTGCCCGGGAAGATTTGGAGTCGGTAGGGTTAGAGTTGATGCAGATGTATATGAAGGAGTATTAAGGCCCGCATTGTCGGCCTTTTCAATCTCATCAATCCCATGAATCAGGTCATTTGCGGATTGGGTGCGCTCGGAGGTTTTTTTTGCCATCAGATTACGGACAAGCACGGCAACCTTATTGGGCACCGAAGGATCAATCACATCAAGTGGCTTGGGTTCATGTAATGCAAGCGCATTCATAATCTTCAGGGCGTTGGCACCTTTGAATGCAAGTTGCCCGCTTATCATTTGATAAAGCACACAGCCAATGCTGAAAAGGTCGCAACGATTGTCTAATGGAAGTCCGCGTGCCTGTTCGGGAGCCATGTAATGGGGGGTCCCCATGATCATGCCTGATTCATTGCTGCCATCTTCTGATTCGGTTTGCAAGGTGGCCAGGCCAAAGTCCAGCACCTTGATTCTTTTCCATGGTCGCCCAAGCCCATCCGATTCAAGCCATATGTTGTCTGGCTTGATATCCCTGTGAATCAAGTTTGCCTCGTGGGCAGCAGCAATTCCTGATGCGACCTCACGAATGATGCGAAGAGATTCCTCGACAGGAATTTTGCCATCTCGTTGAAGCCTTGTACCCAAAGATTCCCCTTGAAGGAATTGCATTGCCAAATAAGGGACATTATTTTCAACACCAACTTGAAAAACGGTAGCAATGTTGTCGTGAGGAATTCCGGCCCCGGATCTTGCTTCTTGCAGAAATCTCTGGCGATGGTTGGCTTTGATTGCGATTTCAGGCTTCATGACCTTCAATGCAACCTGCCTGCGTAATAAAGTGTCTTCAGCTTCGAAAACAAGCCCCATTCCACCGGCACCCAATAGCTTGATGATTTTATAGCTTCCCAACCGCCCCAGCTCATCCGGGCCTTGGGGGGAAGATAAAAAACTCAAGGATATTTTTGTTCCTTCGTGCGAAACATTGAATTCTGAGATAGCGGTGCCGTCGCTTCGGTAGGCGGTGGTCGCTTGGCCTGATGTACCCAAAATCAAGTTGTCAGCCTCTATCTCCAGCTTTGGCATCGAATCCGTATTTCGGATTGAATTGTTGCTGCTAGTATTGGTTAGTTCATCAGGCAGACTGATGCTATCATCTGGAGAAGTTTTTTGCCTTAGGTTGGCCAAGGCTCTCTGGCAAAAGACGCAAGACTCCACATGCTGACGCAAGCCCAAAGATGTCCACTGAGACAAATTACCTTGGAGAAGCTGTTCAAGATCTCGTTTTGGCGGGCAGGTTTTTCTATCTTCCAAAATATCCATGCTTCCTCATCAAGGGCTTTGCTATCCGTAGCATTTTTTAATCGCTTAATTAAGATAAAAACTAAGGATTAAATAAAAACCATGATAAAATTATAACAATAAAGTAAAGTTTGTATTACTTTTGTTTTATCAAATATCATTGATATTTCAATTAACACCATAAGTTACATCGAAGTTTCTAAAATGATATATGCTAATACAAGGTGGCAAAAGTAGTTTTTGCGAAATTGAATTGGGATTAGTGTGGAATATTTGTTTTTTCTTTTGGTGAGAATATTATGAGAATTTTCAGAAAAAACCCTAAGGTTAATATTTGCAGGTAGTTAGGTTGAACAATGGCATTTTAATGGCAATTTTTCATGTCATCATGGTTTTTTTATCATCCCATTTTTTTAATTTTATTACCAGTTTTGGTAATTCCTTGGCTCAATTTTACAAAAAAAACTGCAGCTATTCCTTTTCCAGGTTCTTTGCTTTTAGAAAATTCCCCCTTAAGAAAACGACCATTTGTTTTTTTAAGTAATTCTTGTTTTAGCTTTAGCCTTTTTTTTCTAGTTCTTGGGCTATCACAACCAGCTAAAGTTATTAAAAATGCACCTGTTAAAATAGAGGGATTGGCAGTTGAGTTTGTTCTCGATGTCAGTGGAAGCATGGCGGAAATCCATGACTTCGATACCGGGTCTCCACTTTCAAGATTATCGCTTGCAAAAAAAAACATCCTTAATTTTTTAAAAGGAAATAAGAATGACACTTCTTGGACAGTTGGGAACATAAATCCTCCAGGAAGGCAAGGGGATTTAATTGGATTGGTTTCATTCGCATCTCAGGCCAAGCTTCTGGTTCCGCTAACTTTGGATCATTCCGCATTCATTTCTGTATTAGATAAGTTGCAACCTAAAAAAATTCCCGGCTCATCTGAAACTAACATTTCTGACGCCCTGGCATTGGCTATCGACAAGCTTGATTCTCTTCCCGACCAACGGAAACTGATTTTGCTTCTTACCGATGGGGAACAAAATGTGGTGAATTCCTATTCAGGTTACAATCCCATCGATCTAGCAGTTCTGGCCTCAAAATTGAATATCGCAATATACACCCTTGATGTTGGTTTTTCTTTGGAAGATAAAACGATTCAAGCGGAATTATCCACTGAGGAAAAGGAAAAAAGAATGCAGGCTCGGGATGGATTAATGCAAATCGCCCAGATAACAAACGGTCTGGCCTTGGATGCCTCGAATGAAAAAAAAATGACAGAGGCTTTTCAAAAAATCAATCAAATGGAACAACAATCACGCGATTCCCTGTATTCCAAGCCTGCCAGGAATTTTTACCCATGGTGTGTGCTTGCCAGTTTGGTTCTTTTTGGATTGGGTGTTTTTTCTCCCGGAAGTCCATGGCAAAGAATTAATTGATATATGAAGAATTATTTTGAATATCCTTGGGCGCTTTTTGGCTTGGCTATCCCATTTATTGTTGGGGTGGCCCTGTTTCGCGTTGAAAAAAATCTTTTGAACGGCTTGGCAATGTGGATTCCCCCAACATTCAAAAAGGATTTGCCATTATTTGCTTTTCTAAGAAACAATTTTTTCTTGCTCGTGGGCATGGTTCTATTGGTTTTAGCTGCCATGGGTCCATTATTTGGGACACTTCTAGTTTCAAGTTTTGAGTCAAGGCATGGATTGATGATTGTCGCATTAAAGGCTGATGAAAAATCCTCACAGGGATTCATTGATTTACAATCTAGGTTGTTGTCTCAAATAAGAACCGAATACATGGTGAGGGAAGGAAGCCGAATCGGCATCATTCCTTATGGCGGGGAAAGTGAAATTTATTGCCCAATCACCCTAGATTCGGGATTCTATGATCATGTGTTGTTCTCATTGAAAAATGTCTCTGAAAAAAGCATGGATACCGAGGTGTCAAATAAGGCGGATTCCCTTGGTGATTCAATTAAAATAGCGATCGAATCATTGCAAAATCAGTCTTTTAACACCAGGCAAATAGTTGTTGTTGCTCCTGAAAATAAAGGTATGGAAGAACTGTTTGAAGCTTTGATCCGGGCTGATATACCCAAAGACATTGGTTTGACTTTGATTTTTCCCACGGCATTCAAGGTGTCTGAAATTGTTGATGATTTTTGCAAAAGGCGAAATGCCCGATTTGTCGCGCTGAATTCCAAGCTTATTCCGGAGGGGCGGATTTTGGAAATCATAAAAATCGGAGATTCAAAAAATGTTTTTTTTGAGGGCGAAGCTTTTTCCTATGTGGCCACCCCGTCCTGGTGTTTATTACCTGCCATGCTATGTTTAACAATTGCCTTGTTATTTCCACCAAATTTATCAGGACCAGTTGTTGCCAAATTAGGAGGGATTGCTGAAAAATGAGATCTTTCCTGTTGCCAATCGCCATGAGTGGCCTCATGTTTTCGCAGGGTGCTGAAGACCCGGGGATTTTTCTGGGCATTCAATATTTTCAGAATGGAGATTTCGTGGCCGCCCAGAGGTATTTGTCTGAAAGTCTGCCTAGGGCCAGGGATGTGTCGGAAGCATACTGGTTTTTATCTCTCTCAAACATAGCCATTTCAAAAACCGTCGGCGTTAAAGAAAAAGAGAATCTTCTTTTGAATGCTTCTGGATTGTTGGAAAGCCTTGTGGATTCATCCTCGGCGCATGAGGTGGGGGCGGCCATAGCCTATGCGGATTGCGTCATTAACACATCCAAAGTCAAAAGCTTGCCTAGTATTACCAAGGCTAAAGCGATGCTGGAAAAAGTAAGAAAATCACCATTTATTTCTGATCCTGAAATATTGGAAGTAAACAGAAGAGCGCTTTATTTATCCTTTCTTCTAGCCCAATATCAAGGAATGACACCTTCTGAATCAACCGGGCCACCTGGTTCCGAGGAAAAAAAACAAGGTGGGGATACCTCCGCTTCCAAATCTCCCGGCGAAAATAAAAACACTGGTGATCCCAATAAAGCCTCTGATTCTTCCAAAGGTAAAAAGATGGATAAAAAAGGCGCGGTCTCGACCGACAGATCCCAGGCTGGCAAAGGTAATCTTGACATTGTCCCTTATGTTGGGAGTTTGAAGGAAGTAAGCAGTGAGGAAGCGACAAAATTGATAAGTGAGGCTGCAAAAAGGGTCAGGCGGGCTGCGGGGGAGGATTCGCCTTGATCAGGATTATTAAAATCATTTTTTTACTCTTTCTAACTTTCTTTTCAGAAAACCTTTTGCTAGGTGCCGAAGAACTGAGATTCGAAAAGCTTTCGCCACAATGGCTGCCTGTGAATCTGCCTGATAACTTGCAGTTTAGCGGTGCAGTTGGAAGTCGATTTAAAATCATTGCCCGGGTGAAAAATTCGGTAATAAGCCCTGGCTCCGCATTTGATTTTGAAGTGGAGTTAAATTCAGTCGGCAAGGTTTTGGTGCCTCCCGGTGATATTGATGTTGATTTTTCATTTGGCGGGAATCAAGCATTCAAAATTGAACCGTTGCCCGAAAGAACGGAAGCAGGCCCTGCGCGATGGCGCTATTTTTTCAAGCTTTGGCCCTCGAAGGAGGGGCATTTGGTTGTGCCAGAAATCGCATTTGCCTACATCAATCCGGATATTCCCTGGGTTGAAAAAAGGTTGATGATCGATTTTTCAGATTCCATTGAGGTGGAGGTTTTGCAGAGGGAAATTTTCGCAATGGATTTTAGGGGGCCTGATGTTGTTTTTGATGTTGAGGAATTGCGAAAATCCCCCTGGATTAATTCCGTCAAACTTATTGGTTTTTCTGAATTTGTCTGGTTGTTCTTCACTCCGCCATTTGTTGGAATTTTTATTTGGAGCATTACGCGTTTTTATAAAAGCCTTGAGGCATTAAAAGAAAGAGGCAGGATTTCTTGGATGGTTGATAGCTTGTTGGAATTAAAATCCCAGCCGGTTGATGTGCAAGCTGATCGCATTTTTAACTTGATGCAGGAGTATATTCATCGATCTTGTGGGATTTCAGGTGTAATAACCAGCAATGAGATATCGGCGGGAGGATTCTCCAAGTTGTTGAGCGCTGAGGAAAGCCTCGGCTTCTCGATGTTTTTCAACCAAATCGAAGCAGTCAAATTTAATCGTGTTCCTACTGTCATAAATTCAAATCTTGTTGATCAAGCGATTGGTTGGATTCGAATCCTGGAGGTAAGGCGATGACCCCGGGATTATTTGTTTTATTTTTATCTTCAATTCCCTTTGATTTAGGATTGGAGGATATAAAAGTCGCCCGGGATTATTACAATCAAGGTCTATCATTGAAGGAAAATCCAACCAAGGCGGTGGCATTATTCAAACAGGCAGCGGCCAGTTTCGAAAAATGTGAAGGACATGTTTCAGCTTCGCCTGTCTATTTTCGTGAATGGGCTGCTGCTGAGTTACTGGCTGGGAAATCAGTTCATTCCTTATTGGTATGCAGAAAGGGATTACGATTATTCTCCTGCGATCCCCAATTATTAAAGATCAGGGCTTGGATAGAACAAGACTTGACACTTAAAAGCCCGGAAAGACTTGATGTTTTTACCGGGTCGGGTTCAAAAAATTTTTTCATGGCTGTTGGAGTTTTTAACTTGTTGGGATGGTTGCTGGTTTTTCTTGGCCATGAAAACCCCAGGCGAATGGGAATTCTCCTTGTTTGTGGATGCCTCCTCTTGGCTTTTTTGATGCTTGAAAAGTCAAATCCCAGCAAAGGGAACAACATGTTGGCCATGGTCTCAGAAAAGTCGGTTTTACTAAAAACAGGTGATGGATATTCCTATCCCGACCATGTTGGTCCTCCATTGAAGCAAGGAACCGAGCTTAAAGTCATTGAAAATCATGATGATTGGTTTCTGGTTGAAACCTCATCTGGGAAAATTGGTTGGATTGGCCGTAAAGATATTCTTATCGATTGGGGCAATTATTAATTATTGCTGTTACTGGGTTCGATTCTTTACTAGAATGCTTGAATCTTAAAATCTGAGAACGAGAATGGATTCGTGGAGTAATCAAAGGTGTCTACCGACAAAATTAGTGAATACCTCAATCAGTTCAATCAAGCCCGAAAACAAATGGTGGAACAATTAAGCAGGGTGATAGTTGGGCAGACTGAAGTAATTGATCAAATTTTAGCTGCAATCTTCACACGCGGGCATTGTTTGTTGGTGGGCGTACCCGGCCTAGCCAAGACTTTAATGGTTAGTTCTCTCAGCCAGATTCTTGATGTTTCGTTCAAAAGGGTGCAATTCACACCGGATCTTATGCCTTCGGATATCACCGGAACCACCGTTCTTGATGAAAAAGAACCAGGTAAAAGGGAATTTCGGTTTGTGAAGGGGCCTGTTTTCACAAACATTCTTTTGGCAGATGAGATCAATCGAACTCCTCCAAAAACCCAAGCTGCTCTTTTACAAGCGATGGCAGAACGAGAAGTGACAATCGGCCAGGAAACTCATAAGCTTCCTGATCCATTTTTTGTGATCGCCACCCAAAATCCCATCGAGCAGGAAGGTACTTACACCCTTCCCGAGGCCCAGCAAGATCGTTTCATGTTCAATATTTATGTGGGTTACCCCTCGTTTGATGAGGAAAAGAAGATTTTGGCCCAGACTACCAGGGATGAGACGCATGAATTAACCAAGGTTCTAAGCAGTAAGGCTATAATAAATTTGCAGAAGTTGGTTAGGGGTGTGCCGGTTGGGGATTATGTTGTGGAATATGTGGCGCGATTGGTGCGAAGCACCCGCCCCGGGACAGATGCGCCTGATTTTATCAACCGGTGGGTTGATTACGGGGCTGGTCCCCGTGCCGGCCAGTTCCTAATTCGTGCCGGTCAGGCTTTTGCCGCTATGGACGGACGCTTTAGCGTGTCTATAGATGATATTAAGAAAGCTGCTGTTCCTGTTTTGAGGCACAGGGTTGGAGCGAATTTCCAATCCCAAGCCGAGGGTAAACGCAGTGACGATATAGTTAAGCAGTTATTGGCCCACCTTGGAGAGCCAGAGGTTTCGAAGTATGACCGTGGAACAGGCAGATCGAGGCCAACCTCTCCGATGAAAAGGCCGGAATTCTGATATTTTAACTTCTTTTGTTTTAATCGAGGTATACGCCATGTTGAGTGTGGGACTTAAAAAGAAATGCATGATTGGCCTGGGATTAGCTGGGATTAGCCTTTCTATATACTTGTTTAACAAAGGTGAAAAAGCGGTTGCCGCCCCACCCGAAAAGTCGGACTATGAATTTTCCATTCCGAATAATTCCTGGATGAAGACAAACGAGGAACAAATACCGATTGTATTTTTGAATCGTTCGCAGAATGCGGCTGAGTGGGATAAGTTGACCTCCTTTTGGAATGCGGGCACTCAAAAAGTTAAGGATGCG
>SYCV01000209.1 GCA_005786805.1 Planctomycetia bacterium
AAACTCAAGTTTTAAAAATGGGTAAAATGGAAGAAAAGGGTTGCTTTAATTACAGTTTGAAACTAGCTGAAACCTTTTCTTTACTATTGCTTCCAGCTGAATCCTAGTTATGATACCTGCTTCGACGGCAAGGATGTTTTGTCGGTTGATTTATTTGTTACTGCATGGAGGCAGTTTTATCATGGGTTTCTCATTACCTATTGTGGATCGCTCTTTTTTAGCCGCAGTCAAATACCGCTCCTTGGGATTAAATGAAAAAGCCTCAAAAATATTCAACTCATTAACCCGGTTTAAGAATCTTCCCAAATCCATCGCAGAGCAAACACAGTTCCATCTTGGTGAAATTTGCTTGAATCAAAAACGATTCAAAAAAGCATCACGCCATCTCTCAATCGCACTGAATTATAACCAGGACAATGCAAGCTATCATTTCCTATTGGGGAAAGCGATTGCAGCGGGTGGTTTGGGAGATTTGAAACAAGCCGTTTCCTATTTCAAGGCGAGTTTAAAACTGGACCCAAAAAATGTGAAGGCCTTAAGGTTTCTTGGTGTTTGCATGATTCACCTTAACAAGGCCAAATTAGGTGTAGGATACCTTACGCGTGCCTGCAATATAATGCCCCATAACCTTGAGCTGTTAAAATTGCTGGTAAGGCATCTCCAGGAGCAGAACATGCATGAAGACGCCAGAGCCTGCATAACCAAGGCGTTGTTTCTTAATAACAATAACCCTAAATTCAAATGTTTGTGGAATAGCTTTTTGTTCCACGAAGCCCGGATCAGCCAGCAAAATTCAAACGATTCCCAACTTCAACAAAGGCAAGTGATCCTTCCATTCCTTAAGGTAGTAACCAAGAAAAAGACCACCGCGCCAGAACAAGGCCGGAATGATGGTCCAGAATCACTCCCAACACCTCATGCAAATCGTGCCAAGTGGAAAAAGAACAAACGCAGGGTAAGGTAGAATCCTAGCGCCTAAGAATCAGAAATTTACTCAGACATCAAATTACATAGGAAAAATCTGTGCCCCTTCCGTGTAATTCCGTGGCCACTCTGCAAGTGTGGTTTGTTCCGTCAGTTTCTAATTCCATGAAATTCCGTGGCTAATCTTCTCTTTTAAAAATTTTTACCTGCCAAATAATTGAGGCTTTTGCTATTTAGTTGGCGCAGAACTGCAGGATGCGGGCTGCATTGCCCAGACTTTTTGTTTCTTTCGCAATCACAAGCTTCAAAGTATGTTTGCCCGGTTTAAGGTCTGTGCCGAACATGACAGTGCGGGGGTAATGCAAACCTTTGCTATAAGAATGAAATAAGTCCACGGGCTTGGGGTCTGAACCATCGATGCTTGCAAGAACGATGCCTGCATCGGGCCCTGCGACAATAAAGGCCCCAATGGCAGTTCCTTCAAATTCCAAGGTCATTTCTGAATTTGGTTCCACGGTATAAAGAACGGGAACTGAAGTGAATCTTTCGCGTTTGCCTCCGGCAATGGATTTCCAATCTGGAATGCCAAGGGTCCAGCCCGATTTAATGACAGCATTCTTAGGATCAATAAACCTGCCGGCCTCATAACTAAGCGGATCCAAGGGTGCGGGTAATTCATGGGCCTTGGGAGAATCAGTTTTTACCCAGGGGGTTTTCCACGCCTCATCGAAAAGGTTATCGATCATGGTCGCAGCGATCGCATTGCCAAATGGCGCTGGATGCACCCCACCATATTGTTTCCAACTCAGGGAGTTAGCGGAAATCCGCTCTGCAACTTCTTTGGCAAGGTTGATGGAGGAAACTTTGTAATTTTTGGCGACGGATTCATGGGCCTCGATAGTCAGCGGAATTTTTCCATCCTGGAGTGTTTTAAGCATTCCTTCATTCACGAAATAGGTGACAACGATATCCATGTTTGGATTGGATTTAAGGGCATGCCTGATGATTCCCTCTAGCCCGCGGATACAGTCTTTCCTTGAGTGATGGGCATCCTGGTCATCATTGACAGCGAATTCAATGAAGAATAAATCGATGGGGCTGGCCAGAACATCGCGTTCAAGTCGAAATGCACCGGTGTTTGAACAAGTGGATGAAATGCCAGCATCGATGAAGTTAAAATTGGTTTCAGGGAATCGTTTTTTCAGCCTTTCTGAGACCATGGGCCGATAGCCATTCATTTCCGTGATGGATCCACCAATGAAAGCTACATTTCCTTTTTTGTTTTTCATGAACTGAATGCGGGAGTTGTCGAGGTTGCCGCGTAAATGGAAATTATTTTCCGCCGCCTCGGTTTGATTCACATAAAGGCATGAAAGGGCGGCGAGAAGAGTGGCAAGGATTCGCATGGTTTTCATTTGTATTCCTCGGAGGTTGGGTGAGATTAACGGGGATGATTGATCAGCGGATTTTTTCTTCGCCTTCCAGTTGATGATCGGCCCAATCGGAAACAAACATGTGTCCGGGACTGTGGGTGATAAGGAAAGGTATTTTTGATGCGACAGCGACAGCCTGGGGTGTGACGCCACAAGCCCAGAAAACAGGGATTTCACCCGGGTGAATGGATACATTCTCGCCATAATCAGGTTTTTGAATATCAGTTATCCCGATTAGTTTTGGTTCGCCCATGTGGATTGGGGTTCCATGGGCGCGTGGAAACCGCCCGGTTATATTGGTTGCCTGCAGGGCAAAGTTGGGAGTCATGGGCCGCATGGATACCACAAGCGGGCCTTGGAAAACCCCTGCGCCTTTGCAAGGGATATTTGTCCGGTACATCGGGACATTTCTTCCCTCTTCCTCGTGCCTGACTGGAACGCCATATTCCCTCAATGCCCTGTCGAAGGTGAAGGAGCAACCCAAAAGAAAAGAGACCAGGTCGTCCCGCCAATACTTGTTGATGCTGGTTGGTTCGTCGATGATTTTGTCTGATTCATAAACCCTGTATTTTGGGATATCGGAGCGGATGTCGGCATTGTCAGCGATATTACTTGTGAATGGAGATCCTTTATCGAGCACTTCAAGGATGGGGCATGGCTTGGGGTTGCGTTGGCAGAAAAGGAGGAAATCATATGCGAAATTCGCCGGTACAATCACTAGGTTTGCCTGCACAAATCCCGGCGCAAGTCCCGCGGTGTTGGAAACAAGTGAACCCTGCCTGCAGGCGATTCGTACATCTTTCCCGGTCTTAGGAATGGGCATCATAATGTTTCCTTGGAAGCGCAAACGAGAGACTGGATTATTTCAGAGTGGATTTTCCAATCGATGCCATCGACGGAAGCGACCTTTTGGCCCAATCTGCCATCAATCAGACCACCTTGTTCAACCATGAGCTTTAATATCTCCCATTCCGCTTGGGAGTCAAGCATGGAAAGTGAGGAGTTGCTGGTTGACTGTAAAAGTCCGGTTCCAAGAGCGTATCCGCCCCAATTGCTTACACCGGCGACGATAAGGTGATCGACGGTTGTGGAACATGCGATGTTCGCGCCATTGTTGATGTTGGCAGCGATGACATTCCAGGGGATTTTTCCCATGCCGATTTCATTGCCTCCATCGCCTATGCCGATGCGGATTATATTATTCGCGTAGCAGAATTGTTCCTCAAAGCAAAGGTGGACGGGAGCTGTGTGGCTGGTGATATCTTTGCCACCCATGGTGAGTATTTTTCCTCTGGAGGATTCGGCACTTGAATTTAAAAAGGAATGGCGGTCCTGTAATGAAATGGATTCGAGATCATGGGAGGGCCCGCATTTTTCGATGGCGATAAAGTGGCTTACATCACCTGTTATTTGTTTGAGTTGGGAGAAGAAACTTTGGGCGTAACCAATGGCGGTTTCCATTGGCGATTCAACGAGTTGAATCTTGTCAATCATACCAAGGTGCTGCAGGCTTGCAGCAAAAGCGGTCATGCAGTTTTTTTCGCAGGTGATGGTGACTTTTCTGCCGAGGCTTGCAAGGGTTCGCGCGATGAAAAGTGCCCCGGGAGGGCCATCGGTCTCGGGGGCGGGCGGGGTTCCGGTTGGGATGTAAAATCCGGTGAAAATAACAACGCCTGTCCCTTTTGCGAGTGACTCGCATGCTTTCTTGAAATCACCGTGTGACCGACTTATGAGATTATCCGGAAGTTTTGCCAGGCCACGGCTCCCCACATCCTGTTGAACTATGTCCAGCAATTTATCCAGATGCGATTTCATGTGGGAACCTTGATCCATGGGCCAAAATGCTTCAACCATATCTTGGGCAGATCAAGCTTGATGTTTACTGTTTCGTCCTTCACGGGGTGTTTGAAAGTGATGGCGTGCGCATGAAGTGAGATCCCATGGACGAAATTGTAGCTTGAGCCATACTTCTTGTCACCCATCACCGGATGCCCGCTTGCCGATAACTGGATGCGCAATTGGTGTTTTCTACCTGTTTTCGGGTTCAGCATCAGAAGCGCGTTATTATCGTAGGTTGCAAGGACGGAGTAATTGGTGATCGCTTCCTTGGCAAGCGGATTGTTTTGGTTTGAAACAAGTGACAATCGTTCCTCGTCATCGGTAACCAAGAAATGATGCAGGATTCCAATTCGGTCATTTGGAACTCCCTCGACTACCGCGAGGTAGGTTTTTTGAACCTGAGTTTCCCTGAATTGTTCGGAAAGCCTGGAAGCGGCCTTGCTGGTCTTGGCGAAGATCACAATTCCCGAAACCGGCTGATCAAGCCGATGAACGACGCCGAGAAAAACATTGCCCGGCTTGGCGTATCGCTTCTTGATGTATTCCTTGGCATTGTCAAAAAGGGAATCTCCCTTGACTTCGCCATGTGCCGTTGGCAATCCAGTGGGCTTGGAAAGAACCAGAAGGTGATTGTCTTCCAATAAAATGTCAAATGCCCATTTGTTCACAAAATATAGCTTTCGCAGTAACTGTTTTTATTTTAATAAGTCATCTCGCCACTTCCCGCATTGGTGATTTTATGACAAAATAAGAATTTAATCATGGGCAAACGGTCTTTTTTAACTGGGGAAAATAAATGATTGGTTCAAGATTGTTTTTAAAAATTGCCATTTGCATCACACTTTTGGCTTGCGGCGGTTTTATCATTGCGGAAGGAACGGTCTTGCAAGGATACAAGACTGTCGCAAATGCCCAAAAGTTCAAGCTGGAAAAAACGAATATTGAGGGATCGAAAAAAAATGCAGGGAAGCTTGGCCTTCGATTCGATTGGAAAAAAGAGGCTGGTGCGGAAATCGTTGAGATTGAGAAAGAATCACCCGCGGACAAAGCCGGCCTTGCAAAAGGCGATGTGCTGTTGCAACTGGGTGGCAATAAAATTCCAGATCTTGAGACACTTCGCCTTCTTCTACTTGAAACAAAGGAAGGGGATAAGGTCAAAATAATTGTCAAAAGAGAGGCTGGTACCAAGGAATTTGAGATGCAGGCTGTAGCATGGAGTCAGCCGATGTTGAATCAGTCTAAAGTAAAGTTGGGAGTGTTTTTTGCCCCGGGAAAGAATCAGTCCAAGCTTGAGATAAAGGGAGTGTCCCCAAACGGGCCCGCGGAAAAAGCCGGGGTTAAGGTTGGGGATATCATCGTTTCTATTGGTGGGAAAAGAATCACGCCGATGGGTGGAGTCAGTGTGGCGCTTGATGGGAAAAAACCCGGAGAGTTGGTGCGGGTTGTTGTTTCGAGGCAGGAAAAAATCCTGAATCTTGAAGCAAGGCTGGAGTTGGATGTTGTTGACGAGGGTGGAAAAAGTTGGAACGACCTTGAGCGCAAAGTATTCAAGAAACCCGTTTATAATCTGGCTGTCATCCCGGTTGAATTTCCCGATCAGAAACTCAATGAAAAAATTAAGCCTGATGATTGGAAAGCATCACTTTTCAGCACCGGGATGTTCAATGATAAAAATGCGACCGGTCAGAAGGTGTATGGCAGCATGAATGATTATTACATCGAGCAATCGGATGGAAAATGCAAGGTCGAAGGAAAGATTTTTTCTGCAGTAGTGGTTGATAAGAAACGCATGGAATACGCCTCTGGCTCCCCCCGGACTGCCATTCTTGAGGCGGCGTTAAACCTGATCCATTCCAGGGATGGTGACAAGGCTTTGGAGGGATTTGACGGGGTGTTCTTTTTATATGCGGGGTCTCGTGCCGCTATCACCCGGGGGAACATTCTTTGGCCGCATAAGGGTTTTTACACCCACAAGGGCAAAAGGATCACCTATTTCATCTGCCCCGAGGGCGGGGAAAAAATGTTCTCCATCAGTGTCATAGCCCATGAGTTTGGTCACATGCTGGGTCTGCCCGACCTTTATGCCCGGCCGGAGGTGCCCGATATGGAGGGCCTGGGTCGTTGGTGCAGCATGTCGAATGGGGAAGGACTTGATGGGCGACCTGTCCACTTCAGCGCCTGGTGCAAGGAGCAAATGGGTTGGACCGAACCGCTGGTGATTGATCCCAGAGTCCGTCAAAAACTTATCCTCTCGCCCATCGAGGGGAAAAACTCAGAGTGCATCAAGATCCCACTAAGACCGGATGGCACTGAATATTTTCTGCTGGAGAATCGTGTGAGAAAGGGTTTTGATCAAAATCTGCCCGGCGAGGGAATGTTGATTTGGAGAGTGGTTGATGGGAAACCAAGCCTTGAGGAATCTCATGGCATTCAAGGGCCTGCTGGTCCGGGTAGGTTTCCTGAAATTGTTCCCTACCCCAGTAAATCGAATCGTGACTTCACCCCCATGACCATACCTTCCAGCACTCCTGTCAAGCAGGGAGGTTGGCCATTGCACATAACCAACATCCAGCGGTTGCCTGATGGCAGGGTGGCTTTTCAGGTGGGTTATGAATATTATTGATCCGGGTCCTGGTCTTCCTGAACTCCCATATCCTCGCGTGCCGCGGGACCGCGATGCATGAGCACGGTGTATCCCCGGGTTTCCGCACCTTCCACCACATATCCAACCTGGGTCATCAGTTCAACCATTTCATTGGGTTGTTTTGTGACCATGAAAAAACTACCAGAGCGCTTTAGCAACTCGAAGGATCGCTGGATGAAAAGGAGTGCGATGGAGTGATTTGCAAAATAAGGAGGGTTGGCAAGGGCGATGTCAAATGATTGTGGAATAAGGTCCGGCCCCGAGACGGAGGATGTGGCAACGGTCTCGAAATTAGTCAACCCATTTGCAACCGCGTTGATTTTTGCAAGCTCCAAGGCGCGAAGATTGCTGTCTACAAAAGTGATTTTGCCTTCAGGCCCGGTGATCTTCGAGGCGAAAATCCCATTGGTACCGCATCCGCAACCAAGGTCGACCACATGCTGGCCAGGTCTAAGGCTCATGACCTCGCAAAGGGCCCTGGAACCCGCATCGAATTGTCCATAGGAAAAAGTCCCCGGCCGGGAAAGAAATCTTAGCGATTCCCCCTGGTTTATCCTGCATTGGTAGGTGACCTCATGCCTTCTGCGGGGCCGGTCCTCCAGCTTTTGCGACCAAAGGAAGGTGGTTTCATTCTCCTGGTGAATATGAACTTTCTTGTAGATCTTCTTAAGCGCCACGGGGAAAAGAGAGTCATTGGGTTGTGCGGACCAAACCAGAAACTGGCCCGATGAATTGAGGATGTGAAATCCCTGCTCGATGATATCAGTTTTAAGTTCACGCTCACCAGATCTTGCTGGAAGGTAAACAGCGGAGGCAAAATTCGGGCCAAGATCCCATAAGTCGGGTTCAACCCGTACCTGTGCTGGGATATTCGCATCCTGCAGCATTTGTTGCAACCGCTCGGCTTGAAACAAGTCCATCTGGTAGCAAACCGCCTCCTTGTGGGGGCTGGATTGAAGCAGGTTCACAACATCGGAGGGCGATCCCATGATAATTGCGAATGGGGGCCTTATCCTTTCAACCAGTGATTTTGGAGGATAGATTTTGCTTAGTGAAACAAGCCTTTTCTTTGGCATTTTTATTCTTTCGTTTCAGGAACCACAGGCTTCTATTCTTAATTCTACATGGGATTGATGTCTTCCCGAAGGTGGAAGGATTAATAGCCCGGAATCAATTCCTTTTTGATGCAGGTTGATCGCATCCGTAACACAGGTATAAGGCTCTATGCAAACACTGGTTCTCGCACCCGGGGTGAAAACAACCATGTCCCGCCAGGAATTATCACAATACATGACCATGGCGTGTTTTTTTGCCCCCTGCACCCTGCCTCTTTCCATCAAACCATCGGCCCCCGCCTTGAACTTTGGAAGATCCGTAAGGACATCGTCCACTTGGAAGCCCTTCATTTTTCGTAATTTGTTCAGGTCGCGTGCTGCATCAACAGGTAATTTTCTGCCATCAGGCAGGCATTCATCAAGGTGCCAGAATGATCCCGCCTCACATTGAAGTGAACAATCATCCGGTCCAAATCCCGGAACAAAAGGCAGATTGAAATAAGGGTGATAGCCCAGACCAAAAGGCAGATGCTTTGTGTCGGGGTTGATAACAGTGGCTTCAATGCCCAACGAGTTTGTTTTGAGTCGGTAAGTGATTTGAAGTATCGCATCGGTTGGCCAGCAGTTTAATGATGCGGGGTCATCTTTTGAAATTTGAAATTCCCCAGTGACCCAGGCAGATTTAAAATCAGCTCCTTGGTTGATCACGCGCCAGGGGCTTCGAACCGCAAAGCCATGGATGTTATGTTTTTGGATATTATCATTTCGGGGCAGGGAGTATGATTTTCCCTCCCAGTTGAAATGGGCATCCCGAACGCGGTTGGGATAGGGGAAAAGCACGGGAATACCACTGCGGGTGGGCCTGCCATCAGGGAAAAGCTCGGCATCTTGGTAAAGAATATCCAACTTGCCCTCAGATGAGGGAACAATCCATGAGAAACAATTGAATCCGAGTGCGGGGTAAATGGTGGCACTGGCACCGTCGGGACTGTGCAAGCTTATGAGTGTGCCGTTTCGGCTCGTTACATCCTGCCTGACTGTTGAACTGATTTTAAATGTCATGGGGAAATCCTGATTAATTGATCATAAAATTATGTTAGAACCTTGGTATAGGATTCCATTAAAAATTGAAAAGAATCAAGGAAAATCATCATGCCAAGGTTAGATTGTGATAGGGCACTTGCATTCGCCAAGAATATGTTTGCCGCTGCGGGAGTGCCTTCAACCGAGGCCGACAGGGTCGCCCGGAGTCTTGTGGATGCGAATTTATGCGGGCATGATTCCCACGGAATCATCAGGGTTGTGCAGTATATCAAGGCGATTGATGCTGGTATTTTGAAACCTGGTGCCCCTTTTGTTGTTCTTTCGGAAACCCCATCTGCGATTGCAGCAGACGGTGGATGGAATCTTGGCCAGGTTCAAGCTTACCGTCTTTTGGAAAAACTGGTTGCCAAGGCCTCGATATCCGGGGTGGCGGCTGGTTCATTGAAACATTGCGGTCACATTGGCAGATTGGGTGAGTATGCTGAGGAAGCTGCCCGCCACAAGATGGCATTCCTTGCAACTGTGAATAATCATGGTTTTGGTCGTGCGGTAGCCCCACCGGGCGGCAAAGTTGGCAGGATATCCACAAATCCCATTTGTTTAGGCGCTCCCACCAGTGACAATCCCGTTGTTTTGGACATAGGCACAAGTGTCTGTGCCGAGGGTAAAGTCCGGGTGAATTACAATAAAAAAATTCCCGTGCCTGATGGGTGGCTGCTTGATTCTGAGGGTAAGCCAACCACTGACCCGGGCGTTTTATACCACGATCCAAAGGGTACAATTCTTCCATTGGGAGGTCAGCAATCCTACAAGGGTTTTGGATTGGGATTGCTTATGGACATGTTTGCGGGCGGGTTATCAGGTGCCCAATGCAGCACGCCCGGCGTGGAGAGCAAATCCGCGAACGCAGTTTTCTTTTTGGTTATCAATCCCGGGAAATTCGCAGGAATCGATCATTTTTTACATGAGACCACGAACCTTGCTGCCAATGTGGTTGATTGCCCGAAAGCTGCGGGGGCTACCGGTGATATAATTCTTCCCGGGCAGTTGGAAATAGCCGAAAAAATTAGACGAACGAAATCAGGGTTGAATTTGGATGAGGGAACCTGGTCTCAGTTAAAGGATCTTGCTGCAAAATATAAGGTATCCCTTCCCGAATTTTCCCCAAACTGATTGATCAAAGGATTTTGAATGAGAAGATTTTGCGTGGTATTAATGGTGCTGATTTTGCAGGTGATTGCACTGCTTGCCCAGACACCAACAGAAAAGGTGTTGCCTTTCCTGGATGAGAATAGTTTTTTTCTGGGCAGGATCCAGCCTGCAAAAATTGATATTCCCAGGATCATGGTTCCATTGGTCCAGAAAAAAGTGCTGCCTGCAGCGGAAGCCGCGGCGCTTGGTTTCTTCTTGAATCTTCAGAAAACAAATATTGAAAAGGTCATTGATGAAATCTGGTTCTCATCCAGTACGAAAGACATCGGGAATTATTTCCTTCCATCTCTCCTGATAAAAACAAAGCCCGGGGCCGGATCCGAGGACTTGCTCAACCTTTTGAAAAACCTGCCATTGCCGATCGATCTTAAAACTCTCGATGGCGGGGTGGTTCGAAAAGGGCAAAATACTCTCCCGATATTTTCCTATGTGATACGCGAGGAAAAAGGTTTTCATATTCTGGAACAGTCCGGAGCAGGCAGGTCAAAAAATGGTTCCAGTCGAATCAACATGGCCAAGGGATTTGATGACTTGGGTGCCATCCCATTTGGCGCGGTCTTATTCCCCACCAAGGACAATCTCCCTGACTTGGGAAGGATTTTCCCAAGTTTGAAAAATGCCAATGGGAATGGGATCGCAGGTAATGGCGTCTTAAGTGGTGTCAAACTTGTGACGATGGGTGTGTATCTGGAACCTTGGAAAATCCAATTGGTCATCCAGGCTGAAAACAAGGTGCTTGCAAATGATCTTCATAAGGCGATTTTGAAAGCCATTCAGGGGATTCCGGACCTTATAAAAACTCAAGTTGAGGAAGTGGGAAAAGATCCCTCATTCAAGGCTCTTGCAGCCTTGGTGAAATCTGTGTCTCTTCAGGATGATAAAATCACAATTGTAATTGATGATTTTGATCCCTATTTTGAAATTGCAGCGAGAATCAACGAGCAAAACCAGGCAAATGCGATGGTGGAATTATCGATTTCAAAGGTGAAAAACATCACCTCAGCCCTGCTGGCTTATCACAGGGAAAAAGGTAAATTTCCCCCAGCAACCACATTCTCCAAAGATGGCAAACCGTTGTTGAGTTGGCGTGTTCAAATTCTTCCCTATCTTGGGCACAATCTCCTTTACAGACAATTCAGGCAGAATGAACCCTGGGACAGCGAGCACAATAAAAAGCTTATTAGAAGGATTCCCCCGGTTTTCCGTGAATCCAAGGACCACCTTGACAAAGGAATCACACCTTTTCTGGCACCTGTTGGATTGACAACTGTTTTTCCTCCTGATGGAACTGGAACTAATTCCATCCAGATAGCCAATGAAACATCACGAACCATACTTCTTGTCAAGGCACCTGAGGACATGTGTGCCATTTGGACTAAACCAGAAGATTGGGAAGTGGACAATAAAATGTCGGCGACAGACCTGCTTAAAGGATTTGCCAGTTCTGTAGTTTTTGGTTTTGTGGATGGGAGTGTGAAATCCATGCCTCTTAAAGATGCAGAGGCTGGCATAAAAAGCATGATTGCAATTCATACCAAGTAAAATAAATCCCGCATAAGAAATATTTCAATCATACTGTTATGTTATTCTCAACTCAAAGATTGAAATTGAACATGATCAGATGTAGCATAGGTATAACATTGTATTCCCCTGGGGCTCTAGCATGCATGTTCTTTCAAAATATATTGTTACGCTGGTTTTATTCATGGGGCTTTTATTTCCATTTGGTTGCACCCAAATGCCGGACCCATGGCTTGAGGTTCCGGGTAAATTTAAAATCCTCGTCAGTTTTCCACCGATTTACAGTATGGTGAAATCTATCGTGGGAGAACGGGCAGGTGTTATTTCTCTTTGCACCACCACTGGTCCACATGATTACGCTTTCAATCCGAAAGATACGATTCTTTTGCGTAAAGCAGATCTCTTTTTTTACAACGGATTGGATCTTGACAACCTCTTTGTTGAGAGGCTTGCAAGGGATGCATCAAATCCCAAGATTAAATTTTGCAGTCTGGGGAAAAAAGTTCCCAAAAATCTTCGTATTGAATCCAAGGAGCAAAAACCTGGGCATGAAGGACATAACCATGGAAGTTTTGATCCGCACATCTGGCTAGGAATTCCTCAAACTTTGCTGATGATCAACGCCATCCGTGATGAACTTAGTTTGCTTGATCCCGAGGGAGCAGAAGATTACAAATCCCGAGCATCAAATCTTGCTGCTGCAATTGAGGAACTGCAAAAAGATGGCAGATCCAAATTGGATGGCAAGAAAAACAAGGTTATTGTTACTTTTCATGAATCTTTGGGATATCTTGGGCTCTCTTTTGGAGTTGAGATAGCAGGGGTAATACAAAAATCCCCCGGCGACACCCCTAATGCCGTGGAATTGGCGAAGATTGTTCAATTATGCGTTGAAAAGAAACCATCTCTTATCGCTGTTGAGCCGCAATATCCCAAGACAACTTCAGCAAAAATTTTGCAGGAGGAACTTAAAAAACGAGGCATGGAAATTCCACTTGTGGAAATCGACCCCCTTGAAACCTGCAATGCTGCAGACCTTGCGGCAGGCTGGTTCGAGGATAAATATAAACAAAACCTTGAAGCCTTGGTAAAGAATCTTCAATGAGCGATGTCCTTTTGACCTTAAAAAATGTATCTGTAAAGCTGGGGCATCTTGAGGTGTTGAAGAATGTCAATGCCTCGTTGCTAAAAGGCAGGATCACATCTTTGGTGGGTTTGAATGGATCTGGAAAAAGCACTTTGCTGCGTGTGATTGTTAGGGAGATACCTTTTGGTGGGGAACTTTCATTTTATTGTGGTCACGCACATAAAACTCCTGACCCGCAACAAGTTGGGTATGTTCCGCAAAAGTTGAGGTTGGAAGCCGGATTGCCTTTGACGGTGAGGGACTTTTTGGGGTTGCCCATGCAAAGCACACCGATTTTTTGGGGAATCAATAAATCAATTGAAAGTAAAATGGTATCGATGTTGGAAAAAGTTGGATCCACTTCAAAAATGCTTGATAAACCGGTGGATAAGCTTTCTGGTGGTGAATTGCAGCGCCTTTTACTCGCCTTGGCGATGGAGCCAAATCCTGAACTTTTATTACTGGACGAGCCAGCTGCTGGTATTGATTTTCAGGACCAGGAAAAATTTTACATGCTCTTGAAAGAGTTTAATCAAAAAACCAAGGTAACAATATTGCTGGTATCACATGACCTTGGCCTTGTTAATAGTTATGCTGACCAGGTTTGGTGCCTGCATAGAGGGGTTATTGCTGAAATTGGCACACCCAAAGAGGTTTTGGTAAAGGATAATCTTCAAACATTATTTGGAAGCGGTTTGAAAATTGGTTGATGATCAAAATTCAAGAGGCTCTTCCTGGGAAAGTTGAATTTGGAAGATTTTGCCATCTCCAATCCTGCCTGTCCTGGCCGCCTTGGAAATTTTTTCCGCGACTTCATCAACCCGCTCATCATCCACTGTCACGGTGATCTCCACCTTGGGGATAAAAGCCATGCTGTATTCACTGCCTTGATAGCGATCCAAGTAGCCCTTTTGTCGGCTGTAACCCTTTGCCTCTCGTACAATCACTGAATTTAACCCCAAATTTTGAAGGGTCTCAAGCACAGATTCCGCGCAAAAAGGCCGTACCACCACGGTTAATTGTTTCATGATTTGTCAATTCCATTTTTATTGACTATAAATTTCATTGTTGAAAATTAGAATAATCTATTGGTGGTTTAGCTTCCAGACGCTATTCTACCATTGGGCGCTTTAAAGCATCCACTACCCGGTAGTGTAATGGTAGCACAAGAAATTTTGGTTTTCTTTGTCTAGGTTCGAGTCCTAGCCGGGTAGCTTCCCTTGGTACTAGTGTTGCAATGGTCAAAAACATCATTCACTGGCGCTGGTTTCCCCCATACTACCGAAAAGTTGATCCTAATTCCTCCAATATTGGTGTTGTTTACTGGTACTTTGGCTTAGAGACGATTTTTTTGGTTGTCATGGCCTTGGTTTTTTATTTCACCACCATCAAAGATGGTTTTTCAAAAAAGGGCCAGATGGATAACCAGGTAGAATCCCTTCGTAAATCGATCAACGACCAACTGCAACAACCGTCCAAATAAATTGCAACTTCCGCCTTGCTGATTCCGTTTATTTTTCGGATATTTGCATTTGTGACTCATGAATTTGTTTTTAACCTATGGAATATATCCATGTTTGATTTATCAAATAAACACTCTTTTAAGTTTATATCCGCCCTTTTGGTACTCTTTCTTGCAGGACCGTTCTCATTGGCGCAAGCTCCTTTGAAAAATGCGAGGGATGCTGAAACACTTAGGGCGGCCAACGCGATTTTTGACAATCTAAGGCACGAAAAACTTCCAAACGGATTGAATGTTTATTTGAAACCTATCCCCGGTGCTCCGACAGTCACCACGATGGTGGCTTATAAAGTTGGATCATCTGACGAAAATCTGGATCAAACCGGCCTGTCACATTACCTTGAACATTTGATGTTCAAGGGGACTGAAAAACTCATGCCCGGGGACATTGACAGGTTCACTCTTCGAAATGGTGGAGCCAATAACGCCTACACTTCTGAAGATTGCACCGTTTACCATTTCGATTTTTCCGCGGATCGATGGGAACAAGCCCTGGCAATCGAAGCTGATAGGATGCGCAATCTGCAGATTGACGACAAACATGAGTTTCAACAGGAAAAAGGCGCGGTCATTGAGGAATTAAAAAGGAATGAGGATGGCCCATGGGACCTTGAATATAAGGCCATAGTTCCAAAACTTTTTGGCGCCAACGCACCTTATGGCCATCCTGTCATTGGCCAGGCAGAGCATGTCAAGGCGGCGACAGCGGAAATTATCAAGGCCCATTATAACCTTTGGTACCACCCTTCAAACGCATCCCTTGTGGTTTGTGGTGGATTCGATCCTGCAAAAGCCATGGCCCGCATCAATGAATTATTCGGGAAAATTCCAGCCGGTGAATTGCCCGCAAGAAAGGTGAATGTTCCCTTCAAAAGGGAGGGGCAGGCAAGGATTGAGATGAAATCCAAGTTCGAAGTTGCCAGACTTTTGATCGGGTTTAATACTGTAACCATGGTTGACCCTGATGCTCCAGCTCTGGCGGTGCTTGAGGCTGTTTTGTCTGATGGCAAAATCAGCAGGTTCTATCGAAAATTTATTGAGGGTGAGGAATTGGTCTCAGTCGCCGCAGCGGAAAGCTCCACGGGTCGATATCCCGGATGGTTTGGAATTCAGATGGAGCTAATGCAGGGGAAAGATGGTGCAAAACTTGAAAAAATGGTTTTTGAAGAACTTGAAAAACTAGCAAATGAGCCTATTTCCGAAGAGGAACTCGAGAGAATCAGGCAGAAGATTTTAGCCGGAGCGGTTTACTCCAGGGAAAGTGTCCATGGTTTGGCTGATGTGATTTCCAGGACAGTGGTGGTCGCAGACCTTGATTACCTGAAATCCTACCTTACAAAATTACTGGCCGTTTCTCCGAAGGATATCCAGCGGGTCGCAAGCAAATACCTGGTTAAGGATAATTCCGTGGTGTTATGGTCGGTTCCTGAGAAGGGGGCTAAATCCTCATCTCGTGTAAAACCAGAGAAAAACAGAAGACTCGCTAGGCAGAAAGAGCAGGGGGAGATTGTGCCTTTTTCCCTCGCCAAGGCTAAAAGAGTTGAATTGCCTGGTGGTGCGGTCCTTCTGATGATGCCTGATTCAAAAGTTCCCGTGTTGGTTGCGAATGTTGCGATCCGGGAGAGTAAGGGGTACGAAACCACTGAAAAACAAGGGGTGGCTAATTTGGTCGGGTCCCTTCTTGATGAGGGAATTCCCGGCCTAGATGGCCAGCAGCTCGCACTTAAAATCGAGGGTGTTGGCGGGGAACTTGAGTTTAATGAATCTGGCGGGGCGCTCAAGGTTCTTTCCCATCATGGAAAAATGGGAATCGATCTGCTTTTGAATTGCATGAAGTCACCCACTTTTCCAAAAGACGCCTTTGATCGAATCAAGGAGCAAACCCTTTCCTCATTACAGGACCTTGAATCCCAGGCTAATTTCCTTGCCAAGAGAGAGTTTCTGAAAGAGATTTATGGCGACCATCCAAGAGGGCGCTCATCGATGGGGAACGCCAAAAGCATTACCGCTCTCACCAATGATGATTGCAAGGCTTTTCACAAACTTTGTTATAATCCCGCTAATTTGATTGTCTCAGTGGTGGGTGATTTTGATCCAACTGAGGTTGAAGCTCAGGTGCGGGAATTATTAAAAGGTTGGCCCGCGTCAGAAACCCCGAAAATCAATTATCCTAAAGTTGCAATGCCTGAAAAATTCAGGCAGAGAATTATTTCAAATCCTGATGCTGTCCAGATGCAATTCTATCTTGGCCATGTGGGTATCCGCAGAGACGACCCCGATTATTTCAAGCTCATGGTAATGGATTATATCCTGGGCACCGGCCCGGGTTTCACTGACAGGCTGTCCGCCAGATTGCGGGACCGGGAAGGACTTGCCTACACGGTTAATGCAAATATCACCACAACAGCGGATCTTGAGCCGGGTGTTTTCTCCTGTTACATAGGTACGGATGCTGGTAATTTTGAAAGGGTCAAAAAGGAATTCCTGGAAGAGCTTGAAAAAATCCGAACCACGATTCCCGAGGAGGCTGAACTTGCTGATGCCAAGAATTATCTCTTGGGGAATCTTCCCTTTCGCTTCACCACAAACGCCGCTATCGCGAGTCAATTGTTAATGGTTGAGAGGCTTGGTGTGGGCCTCGACTATCTTGACAAATTCCGCAAGGAGGTCGGCGCGGTTACAGGTGAGGATATAAAGTCTGTGGCATCAAGGCACATTCAAACGGATAAATTGATTTTGCTCGCAGTGGGTGCGATTGATGAGACTGGCAAGCCTCTGCCTAAAAAGTAAATCCTAATCCAGGTTTGAAAACAAGTCGGCCTGTGGAGGGGCAAGGCAATTTGAGGAATCATTTCCCACTTTGTTGACGAAAGTTCCAACTTCCATTGTTTTCACCAATCCGGAGGCCGGGGGTGTCAGCATTGGTGATATTTCCACATCAAAATCCAATTCGTGATTGAGCCATTTTTCCCAATCTCCTCTTGGGAGAATCAAGGGCATTCGATCGTGGATTTTATTCGTATCCTCATTGGCTTCAGTTGTGATGATCGAGAAAGTTTCCAAGGATGTTGTTCCAATATTTTGATTTCGCTCCCATATCCCCGCGAAACCCAGCAGGGGGCGGTCCTTGGCGCTTATGAAGTACGGGTGCTTGGATTTGCCAATTTTCATCCATTCGTAGAAACCATTCGCTGGAATGATTCCTCTTCTTTTTCGTATGGCGGACTTGAATGAGGGCTTTTCGCTTATCGATTCAGCCCGCGCGTTTATCATTTTTCCCGCCATGCTTTTGTCACTGGCCCAGGAGGGAATCAATCCCCAGTTGAGGATTGATGGATTCAATCTTCCTTTTTCCTCAGCTTTTAAAAAAAGACATGATTGGGTGGGAGCGATGTTGTAACGAACCGCAATATCCAAGGGCAGTCCTATTCCAAGGAACAATTCCAATTGACTTTTGTCCGAATACAGCGCGAATCTGCCGCACATAGGCCACCCCGGGGTTTGATAACCCCTTTCAAATTGTTATAATTCCCTCATATTAATCTATAACGGTGGGTGTGAACACCCTGGGTAAACATTATTCAGATGAAGGATGAGCTATGACCGTATCCGCAGAGAAAATGGAATTCAAGACAGAGTTAAAGCAACTTCTATATTTGATCACCCATTCCCTATATTCGAACAAGGAGATTTTCCTTAGGGAATTGATCAGCAATGCCGGGGATGCAATCAATAAAATCAGATACGATTCCCTCGATCACCAGGAGATATTGGAAGGCAACAAGGATTGGAAGATAAAAATAATTATCAACAAGGAACTTGGCACCCTGACCATTTCAGATAATGGAATCGGCATGTCCCGTGAGACAGTCATAGAAAATCTCGGGACAATAGCCCGCTCTGGCACCAAGAACTTCCTTGAGCGTGTCAAGGCCCAGGAAGGCAAAACCAAACCCGAGCTCATCGGCCAGTTTGGTGTTGGTTTTTATTCCGCCTTCATGGTTGCTGACAAGGTCGAGGTGTTGTCACGCATGGCTGGCAAGCCAGAGGACGGCATATGCTGGGTTTCCGATGGACAGGGTGAATTCACGATTGAATCCAGGGCGAAAAATGAACGAGGGACGGATGTGATCCTTTATTTGAAACCCGAGGAAAAGGACTTCCTGGAAAGCTACAAGCTTCGCTCGATAATCAGGAAATTTTCCGATTTCATTGAGCATCCGATCCTGTTGGAAGTTGCCGGTGAAGCCAAAAAGCCTGAGGACAAGGATGAGATCCTTAACTCACAGAAAGCGCTTTGGTTGCGTGGCAAGTCTGAGGTCACACAGGAGGAATACGACAATTTTTACAAACAGATCAGCAATGATTTTCAGGAGCCGGCGAAGGTAATCCATTACACCGCGGAGGGAATGAATGAGTTCCGGGTGCTTTTATTCATTCCACAGACGCTACCCATGGAATTTCAGTTTGGCGAAGTTAAAGTCGGGCCACGGTTGTATGTGCAGCGTGTGCTGATCATGGATAATTGCGAGCAACTTCTGCCCCCCTACCTAAGATTTGTGAAGGGCGTGGTTGATTGTGCCGATCTTCCCCTGAACATATCCAGGGAAATTCTGCAGCAAAACCCGGTGCTCGAAAGGATACGCAAGGATGTGGTTGGAAGTATTTTGAAGGCGTTGAAGGACATGAAGAAATCAGAGCCTGAAAAATACATCAAATTTTTCTCGGAGATGGGTTCCATACTCAAGGAAGGCCTGCGCATGGATTTTGAGAACCGCGAAAAAGTCGCGGATCTTCTCCTTTTTAATTCCTGGAAAACCCCAGCAGACAAGAACATCACACTGGAGGAGTATGTTTCCTCAATGCCTGAAGGGCAGAGTGAAATCTATTATCTTGCGGGCGAAACCCGCGCGCAGTTGGAATATTCACCTCTTCTCGAGGTTTACAAATCCAAGCAACAGGATGTCCTGCTGTTGTTGGATCCCATCGATGAGTTTTCACTTCCTTACCTGCAGGAATACAAGGGTAAAAAATTAAAGGCGGTCGACAGGGTTGACAGCACCAAAGCAGATTCTGAATCTGAGATTCTTGAGGCAACCAAAAGCCGATACAACGCCTTTGTTGAATATTTGAAAGGAAAACTTGATTCGTTATCCGATGTAAAACTGACCTCCCGGCTGAAAGAGAGCCCTGTTGTACTGGTGACGGAGTCTGGAGGATTTTCTGCTAGTCAGGAAAGGTTTTTAAGAAAGATAGGCAGGGGACAGGAAGGAATGGAATCCAAGCGGGTGATGGAGATTAATCCGGAGCACACGCTGGTCCAAAAACTGCGTGATTTGCATGAGGAAAAATCCGACTCGCCCAAATTGCTCGAGGGGGTGCAAACCTTGTATGACTTGGCCCTTCTTGCCGAGGGATCTAAAGTCCATGACCTAGGTGGTTTTATGAAACGGGTGCAGGAGGCCGTGCTTAAAGGATTGTAGTCCTTGCAAGTTCAACAGGATAGATTTTCAGTAAAATACCAAAGGTGTATGCCTTTGGTGTTTTTTTTATGGTATGAAGTTTGGGAAAATTGATCGCAATGACCATTCAACCAACCAGGGTGTTTTTGATGCGCCATGCGGAAACCAGCGCTCCTGGTGTTTTTCATGGCGCCGAATCAGACATCGGACTTAGTGAGCGTGGCATAGCGCAGGCAAAAGCTGCAGCACTTTATTTCAAAGATCATAAACCGACTAGATTGATATCCTCGGGCATGCAAAGGGCTCTTCTTACGGCCTCGGAAATCGCCTCTGCTTGCAATCTTGAGATTGAGGTCTTTAAAAATCTCCATGAAAGAAAAGTTGGCACTCTTTCTGGGACCGTTAACAACCTTCCTTATGGGCCCTGGCGACAGACCTTGTCCCGCTGGTTGAAAGGTGAAACTTCCTACGCCCCAGAGGGGGCTGAGTCTTTTGACCAGATACAGGAAAGGATTCTCCCAGTCTGGCGGGAAATCACTTGCAGGCACAAGGGTGAAATAATTGTCATCGTTGCCCACGGGGCTGTTTTGAAGGTGTTGTTGCTCAGCATTTTGCAGGAATGGTGTATCGCCGATTGGGATAAATTTGGTGTAATTCCAAATGTGGGTATAACTCAATTGGTGTTGAATGATCATTGGGAATGCATACGATTGAATGAGGTTCCCAAGGGTGCGCCTGAACCAGTTGGTTTTGTGTTGAATGGTTAGGTCGGTTCTTTGTTTGATACAGGGATGGCTGGGATTTTTTCACCAGGAAAGGGTGCTTGTGCAACTTAGGCTTTCAATTCTAATGTTTTTGCAGTTTGCCCTGCCTGGTGCAATGTTACCTTTGTATAGCATGCGTCTCAAGGAATTGGGGTTTAGTCCCATGGAAATGGCTTTTTGCTGTGCCACCCATGGGATTGGGGCATTGCTGGCGCCTTTGGGAGCCCAACTCGCGGACCGCTATTTTTCAGCGGAAAAATGTGTCGCTGTTTTCAGTCTTTCAAGCAGTATTTTTTTGGTCGGACTTGCTTATGCTGAAAGTCTATATCTTGTTTTCCTTCTTACTCTTTTATTCTGGTTGCTCACGGTTCCAATGATGGTGCTTTGCAGTACCATTTGTTTCATTCATCTGAAAGATCCTGAAAGGCAATTTGGTATTGTCCGGTTATCCGGAACCATCGGCTGGATGCTTCCAGGTTGGATCCTCCTTATTCTCATCCGTGTGTTTTCCAACAATAACCTGCAGGGGATTGCCAGTGAGCAATTTTTGATAGGAAGCGTTTTTGGGGTTATTGTCGCGGTTTATTCCCTTACTTTGCCTTCAACCCCGCCAAGTCCCAGTAAAATCGATAAATTTGCGCCTTTCGCCGCATTGAAACTGCTTAAAGGTTGGCCATTTGCAACATATTGTCTTTGTACACTGGGCGTTTGTATAACCCAGCCTTTCACAACACAGGCCACACCTTTGCTTTTGGAATATTTGGGTATTGTGCAACCATGGCTAAGTCCCACGCTTACCATTTCGCAAATTTCAGAAGTCTTGTCGCTTTTTTTGCTCCCAATGTTTTTGCTAAGGTTGGGACTTCGGGGAAGCATGTTATTTGGTTTGATTTGTTGGACCATCGCACTTGGAATCTTATCCATAGGACAACCATTGGGATTGGTTGTCCCCTCCCTGGCATTAAATGGCTTAAGTGTTACTGGTTTTTTGGTGACAGGCCAGGTTTATGTGAATATGCAGGCCAAGGGTGATCTTAAAGCCAGTGTTCAGTCACTTCTGACTTTTGTCCAGGGTATTGGATTGGTTCTTGGTCACATTTTGGTGGGACTACTCCGTTCAAGCAGTCAAAATGCATCTAATATGCGCGAGGAACTTGTGCTCGCTTTTCAAGTCGCGGCGGTTATCAATGGTTTGCTATGCGTAATCTTTTTTTGTTGTTTCAAACCTGTCTTTGGTAAAAAAGCCTGATTCAAATAAAAAAGGGAGTACCTTTTCTGGCACTCCCTTTGATTGAATTAATAAGACCTATTTTAGAGCAATTCCTTGATTGGATTAGCGCCTTTCTCGACTATGCGAATAGGTCGCCCAATCGGTGTTTGAATGGATTTTGTATAATCAATTCCAAGGATGTTGCATGCAGTAGCCATGAAATCAAGGGTGCTGATGGGGCGTTCCTCGACAGTTGCGCCTTGTTTGTCGGTCTTGCCAATAACTTGGCCACCCTTTATGCCACCGCCAACCATTACGCTTGTCCAAGCTTTTGGATAATGGTCACGGCCTGGTTTTGGACCCCGTTGGTTGATTTTTGGAGTTCTACCAAAATCACCCATCCAAACAATCAGTGTGCTATCAAGCAAGCCGCGCTGATTAAGATCATTTATTAGGGCGGACATGCTTGAGTCGACCTGAGCGGAAAGACTCTTAACCCTTTCAAAATTATCTTGATGGGTGTCCCACCCGCCTAAATTGACCTCCACAAAGCGAACGCCTGTTTCAATCAATCGTCGAGCAAGAATACAACCATCAGCAAATTTTCCTGAGCCATATTCTGACCTTATTTTTTCAGG
>SYCV01000210.1 GCA_005786805.1 Planctomycetia bacterium
GGCGTTGCGCCTTTGTGCAACCACCTTTCTACATTTTCCACAACTACAATCGCATCATCCACTACAATCCCGATCGCAAGCACCAATCCAAAAAGCGAAATGTTGTTGATGGAATAGCCAAGCATGGCCATCACCGCGAAAGTCCCGACGATAGCCACCGGCACGGCGATAAGAGGTATCAGGGTCGCGCGCCAGTTCTGTAGAAAAACCATCACGACAATGCCCACCAGGATAATTGCATCGCGGAGCGTCTTGAAAACTTCAAAAATGGATTCGCTGATGAAAGGGGTGGTGTCGTAGACGATGTCGTATCTCAGGCCCGGAGGGAAATTTTTTGAGAGTTGCTCCATCTTTTTTTTGATGTTGTTTCCAACATCAAGCGCGTTGGTTCCCGGAAGCTGGAAAATCGCAAGTCCCACTGATGGAAGGCCATCCACCGTTGAAGTCATGTCATAACGCAAAGCACCTAATTCAACCCTTCCAATATCCTTGAGCCTAACAAGTTTTGGTTCTTGGTTAGTTGTGTCCCCGTTTGAATTCTGCGAGCGGATGATGATATCACCAAATTGTTCTGGTTTTTCCAACCTTCCCAGTCCGTGGAATGGGGTGTCAAGTTGGGTATTATCAGCATTTGGTGGTTGGCCCAGTCTGCCCGATGCCAGCGCTGCGTTTTGGTTTTTGATGGCATTGATGACATCGTCGGAGGAAATTCCCAAGGACGCGATTTTTTCCGGGTCAATCCAGGCGCGGATCGCATAATCCCGCTGGCCCATGACTGTGATATCCCCAACGCCCTCCAGCCTGAAAAGCTCATCCTTGACATGGATGGTCGCGTAATTTGAAAGGTAAAGATCATCATACCTGCCATCCGGGGAAACAAAATTGACGGACAAAAGTATCTGGGGAGCTTTTTTCTTGATCATGAGTCCCTGCTTCTGCACTTGTTTTGGAAGCTGGGGAAGGGCGAGATTAACCCGGTTTTGCACTGACACCAGAGCCGTATTCAAATCGGTATTCAGATCGAAAGTGATGGTGAGGTTATAAAGCCCGGTATTATCGCAGGTTGAAGACATGAAAAGCATGTTTTCAACGCCGTTGACCTGCTGTTCAATGGGTGCTGCAACGGTGTTTGAAACGACCTGTGCGCTTGCCCCGGGATAGACAACCGAAACCTGTACTGTGGGAGGCGCAACCGGGGGATACTGGGCAACTGGAAGAGTGACCAGCGCGAGGGCACCCGCTATGGTGAGGAAAATGGAGACCACCGATGCAAATATGGGGCGGTCGATGAAGAAATTTGATATCACTTTTGTTCTATCTTGATTTCGGCATTGGAATCATTGGTTTCTGAAAAAACCGGCATCGCAATCAGATCAGGAGTGATGGTCATCCCAGGCCTGACAATGTGAAGCCCGGAGACAACGATTTTTTCATCGGGTTTCAATCCGGACTCGATCGCCCTGAGATTGTCAGGCTGCAATTCACCCAAGGTGACCCTTCGATATTCCAGCTTGTTCCCAGGACCGACCACATAGACGAATTTCAATCCTTGATCGCTTCCCACTGCTTTTTCCGCGACCATGACACAGTTTTTAGGCTGGCTAATGGGCAGTAACACCCTGCAGAACATCCCTTGCACAAATAATGGGTTTTTCCCATTTTTAAATTGGTTTGGAAATACCGCGCGTAATGTCATTGTTCCGGTCTGGGAATCAATCTGGTTGTTTGTAAAGTTTAATTCAGCCTTGTGCGGGAAACCCTTTTCATCAGCAATTCCCAAATAAATATGGTGCTTCATGTCAGCAACATTTTCCATCAGGGCTTTTTTCTGCAAGTTTCTCGTTACATTTATCAGGGTTCTTTCATCCACATCGAAATAACAATAGATGGGATCCTCTGAAACTATGGTAGTCAGCAATGTGCTATCCTGGTTCACAAGATTTCCAAGAGTCACATAATATTTGCTGATTCGACCTGAGATTGGTGATACAACCGAGCAAAATTCCAAGTCGAGTTTGTGCACCTCCATGGAAGCCTTTGAAGCTTCCAGTGCCGCGTAAGCTTCATCCTCGGCGGCGGCGTATTTGTCGAGTTCCTGTTTACTTATCGCTCCCGGAGTTTTCCCCACATCCTTGGCACGCAGGTTATCCGCCTTGGCCAGCTTGAGTTTGGCCTCGAAAAGCTGGGTCTGCGCCTTTGCATCATCAAGCTTTGCCTGATAGGGCCTTGGGTCGATTGCAAAAAGCAGGTCACCTTTTTGCACATACGCACCTTCCTTGAATGGGGTTGCCACTATGTATCCCGTGGCCCTGGGTTTTATCTCAACATAATTGATGGATTGAAGTCGGCCCGTGAATCGCACGGAATTCACAACACTTCGTTCCACTACGGAACTGACCTGCACGGTGGGGTTTTTTTCGCCATCCGGGTCAGGCAGCTTTGGTGGACTGCATCCAAGCAAAATTGAAAGGAGAATAAATAATGCCGCTGAAAAATATCGGAACATCTGTTGAACAAATCCTCTGAATCAGGTTGACACTAACCAATGGGACTATTCTATCTTTAATGCCGGGATTTTCCGATACTAATTCGTGTCAATCGCTGTTCACATAAAAATACGGGGTTGCCACAACATCATTGGATGGCAACCCCGGTCGATTTCCAAGCGAAAAATGCCTTTTACTTGAATTGAATATTCTTGAATTCAATGCCCCCGTTTTCAGCACGAATGCCAAAGGGCGTTTTCCCGGGCTTTGCCTTCATCATCTTTTGTGATTCCCCATTGTTCTTGAACTCCGCGGAGTCACCCTTCAGTATGATTTCAAAGGAATTCCAATCATCAAACTTGATGTTTTTGACATCACCTTTTTTAATGTCGAATTTCATGCCTCGTAAGAAAAGATCATTGTTGCACTTGCCATCAGGTTTGTATTCAAACTTGATGTGCGCGTCTTTTTCAAATTCCTGCACAGTATTGATGATCATGTCACCCTTAACCTTGGGATCAATCACCAGGTTGCCATCCTTCACGATGAATCTCATCTTGCCAGCTTCAGTCTTGCCCTCAAGAGGTTCGTTGGTCTTGTTCATTTTCCAGCCCGAGAAATCCTTGCCATTGAATAGCAATGTGAAACCCGAGTCGGCCTTTGGTTGGGCCAGGCAGAGGGATGTTGCCAGAAGTAATCCGAAAGCAGTTGTAATAAATGATTTCATCTTGAGGGTTCCTTGAGAAAAAGGGGAATGAATGAACTATGGCTTCCACCAGCCATCAAGTTTCAGGGAGAGAGATTTGACAATTTCCGGATTGGCCTCTGCAAGGTTTTTTTCCTCAAGAGGATCTGAACTGATCTTATAAAGTTCCAATCTGGCGTTACCCGGAATCTTGATCCCCCCCTTCGCGGTAGCAGGATTGGGCACGATCAATTTCCAGTCATTGGAAACACACCAGCGCCAAGTCAGATTCTTTTCAGGTTTTTCAATATCGATCGCGTTGTGTAGGAAGCAAGCGCCCACCACAGCATCCCTTTCCTTGACTGCCTTTTCGTCAAGAAGGTCAACTCCCTTCAAACCCCCAGGAACAGGGAGGTTGCAAAACTTGTAGATGGTGGGTGCGATATCAATTGAAGAGACAGGTGTTTCATTCATCCGGGGTTTGATTTTACCGGGGTGCCTCAGCATGATGGGTGTGCGTAACCCACCATCATAGGGGGATTGTTTTGAATCCGCCCTGTATTGGGGGTTTCCCTCCTGTTGAATCCACCCGTTGTCGGTCACATAAATAACGAGGGTGTTTTCAGCCAGGCCTTTCTGGTCGAGATGTCCAAGAAGTTCGCCACAGGTTTCATCGAACCACTCGCACATCGCCCAGTAGCGGGCAAGATGAATGGAGGGTGTCTTATCCTTGTATTTGGCCAGATATTTTTCAGGTGGGTTGTGGGGCGTGTGTGGAAGCATGGGAGCGTACCACAGGAAAAAAGGTTTACCCTTGGAGGATTCAATGAAATCAAAGATTGGTTGAAGGCCTTTTCTACCGATGTTCAGGCCTTCATCGCCATGCCTGCCTCCGATCGCCTGGTCGCCATGGGACATGCCATGGGTGAACCCGCCAGTCTTGAAGTTTCCCGCCCACCATTTGCCAGTTTGAAAACTGTTGTAACCTGCCTTGCCGAGTTCAGCAGGGATGCGCGGGTGATTGGCCATGAAGCCATTCACCCGGTTTACCTGTGCCAGAAACTCAGGGTCCTTGTAGCGTTGGACCATGGGTTTGCCAGTGGGTATGGGTGGTTCATTTCCGGTGATCTTGGTTTCATGGGGGTATTTGCCAGTAAGAAGGGCGGCAAGGGAGGGGCAGCAAAGTGAGGAGGTCACATACCCTCTTTTATAAACCAGGCTTTGGGAGGCCAGTTTATCAAGGTGCGGAGTCTTGATGTTCTTGTGCCCCATGAAGGAGTAGTCGCCCCATCCCTGGTCATCAGAGACAATCATGACAACATTCGGCTTGGTGGCCTGGCCGAATGCATGACCAGTAAAGGCAATTAATCCAAGGAGAATCACGAAGAGTCGCATGTTGGAAATCCTAGCTTATGTGCGCGCCACGAGCTTCCACATATACCGCGTAAAGCGACTGGCTTGCGGTAATGA
>SYCV01000211.1 GCA_005786805.1 Planctomycetia bacterium
CAGGGGTTCTTCATGCCTACGTGGCCTTTGACTGGGGCGAGGAAGTTGACCTGGTGCAGGCCGCGAAATTGCTGGAGGCGGAACCCGGGTCCGCCAGTTCTCCCGGGTTGCCCCGAAGAAGGCGAACCCCTTTGTCGATTGAATATCGCCCCGCGCCCCTGGTGTTTCAGCTACCCAACACCTTGTGTAAATTCGCGGTGTTGGGCGAAGTGGAAGCCCAGGTCGAAATGATCCTTTTTGATTTTGCAACTCTCAGCCTGTCGCTTCGCCTCCCTTTTTCCCTCACGGGTTCGAAACTAAGCGAGCTGGCGCAGGAATTATCCCGACCCGGTGATTTCCCCAACTTTGGCAGGTCACTGCTCGAGCCGATTTTCAAGAGAATCACCTCCGCCATCAAGCAGCCAAAATGGAGTGAACTCACCGAGGAGTATTTTGTTTTCCAGTTCAACAATGTTGAATGCCTGCCCGAAATTCCGGACCTACTCAAGACCCACTCGGCGTGGCTTGCGAGTTTGTTGAGGCTTGATGCATCACCCCTTGCAAACGATGAAATCGAGGAATCGATCAAGCAGAGGTTGCAGTATTCGCCCACTGATCTCCTAGTGGTTGATTGGGCCGCCGCTGTGCTCATTGATTCTGATTGTGAGGAAACATTGCAGACCATCCAGTTCGCGAACCTGCAATTGTTGCGCTACCGTTACCTTGATGATCTTCTTGATACCGAGCTTTCAAATTCTGCGAAGTGGTCGCACTGGCCCACGCCGTTTTCCCAGTTGCTGGGCGAAGGTGCGAACAAGCGGGTGCGGGAACTGGGCGCCCTCAATATCGAGGCCACTAATTTGTTCGAGCGCACGGGCAATGTTTTCAAGCTGCTCGGTGACATGTATCTTTCACGGACCTACAGGCTGCTCGCAACCAGGTTCCATCTGCCCGCATGGGAGGGAAGCATCCGCAGGAACCTTGAGGTAATTGAGGATGTCTACCGGGTTGTTGCCGACCAGGCGGCGGCCATGAGGGCCCAAATCCTGGAAATCATTATAATTTTACTTATCGCAGTTGAACTTTTTCTTGCACTTTGGAGATGATTCATGCGGTTGCTGCAGTTGGTGCTGATCGTTCTTGTTTTCACATGCTCCGCGTTGGCGCAACAGCAATCCCCGCCACCCCGGGTCACCATCCAGGCACCTTCCTACAAAAAAGCTTTGGAAGAGTTCCTGCCCAGGTGGGATGTCAATAAAAATGACAGGCTTGACCGTGATGAAACCGCGGCTCTTCTTCGCAACGACTCCATCCGTTCCATCGAGGCTGCCGCACTTGCCACCGCCCATTTCTGGTTTTTAAAGTCGCCTGACAAAAAGTCCGCCACGCTTCCCGAACTCAACAGCGACATCAGGGAAACCCTGGCGTTTGCCAATGGCTCGTTGACCAATGTTTTCAACATGCAAAGGGAATATGAATTTTACCTCGTGCATCTTTTCACATCCTCAAGGGACATGTTTGGCTCCAAAAAAATCGGGATAGAGGGGATTTCCCAGGGGCATCTTGGGAATTGTTTCTTTGTTTCCATGGTTGGCAATCTCGCGTTTCAAAACCCTGATGCGATAAAGAAAATGATCAAGCCCGATGAGGGTGGTTCCAACAAGGTTTTATTTCCCGATGGCCGGTCGGTGCGCATTAATAAACTCCCCGATGCTGTCATCGCGCTGGGTTCCCGCACCGGAAACCAAGGCACATGGATCAATGTGCTTGAGGAGGCGTATGGCGAGGTTTACAGTTCCGCCAACCCCGGCGATGTCGCGGCGATCGGCTTGGATCGTATTTCCCGGGGTGGGAACATAGGTGAAACCATCTCGCTTCTTACGGGTCATAAATCTGATACCATTGCCTGGAAATCAGGGCTTCCCGAGGATCTTCTCAATATTCGCTATCTTCTGGGCAAAGGGGTTAAAAACAAAAGCCTGATGGGTGCGGGTATTCCCGTTGATCTTAAAAAACCGCCTCCCGCCATTGTCGTTGGCCATGCCTACGCGATCCTTGACTATGATGAAAAAAAAGATGTGATAACACTTTGGAATCCGCATGGAAACGATTTCAAGCCCATGGGGCCGGAGGGTTTCATCAATGGGTATGAGACCAAGGGCGGGGTATTCAGGCTTTCAAGCAGGGATTTTTCCTATCTCTTCAATCACCTGTTTGTTGAAACAAACCAGCCTATTTCAAACAAAAAATAAAGGGTGTGCCCGGCTGATTATTCCCCCAGGAGCTTTGCGAACAGATCCCTTTGCTCGATCAACTCCGGGCTTACATTACCCCAGGTGACAAGCGTTAATCCTTTCAGGTTTCTTTTGATAGTGACCATTCCCGCGGGTAGTGCGATGCGTAATTCCTTCCATTCGGGTGCGGGTTCCTCATCAGGAAAAGTTAATTGGCCATCAGCCATGCGAATGGTGCCTTTGGGTTCGAACCTCGCCAAGGCTGCGGAGATCTTATTCCAATCGATGCCCATTACCTTGACTTCAATTTCCATGCCCATGGAAGTATTCCTATCAATGGTTTTGAAAAAGTTTAATACGGGGAAGGATTAAATTAGCATCACCAAATGGGGAGAAATAACACTAGGGTTTCCCACTGGTTTCAGCATGGTTGATGTCCATGGCGGGATCATTTAATTTAAGGGCATGATCGCTTTGCCATTGATGCTTTTCACACCGGTCTTGGAAACCGTTATCATCACATAGCGGAATCCCGGCCTTAAGTCGCGGGTGGCCAATCCAAGCGCCTGGATATTTCCTTTTTCATCAAGTGTTGCCTTTAGATTAAGCCTGCTTCCCCGGGTGGTCTCAATAAGGAGCAGTTCCTTGGAGAAATCTATTTCGGGCAACTTTTCCTTGATATCCCAGGTCTTCCATAACTTTTCAAGATCCTTCGAGTTCACGATATATTTCGGGGCATCCTTTGAAAGGGCCTCATTGGGATTATCACCGCGCCATTCCTTCAAGGTTTCCAACGGTTTTCTTTCCTCAGCTATCGCATTGGTGGCAAGAGCAAGCACGATTATTCCAAAAGCAGATAAAAGATGTTTCATTGTTTGACCCGTGGTAAAATCACAAATATTCAACCCATGATTTCAAGCATACCATTTGTCGATTGATAATGCACGAATGATCAAAACTTGGACCATATTAAGATGAAAATTTCCACATTGATCAGCCTGGTGACTGTGTTGTTGTTTTCCATGCGGATCCATGCCGCTGAAATAACTGTAAGCAGTGCATTTCCCGGAGGGAATGTTATTGTGGAAAAAATCGAGGGTAATACCATCCATCTGGCTCCCGATCTGCGGGGTGGACAACCCTGGTTTTATTGGTGCTTTGATGCAAAGGTTGCAAAACCGGGAAAGGTTGTATTTGATCTTGGCAAGCCGCAGAAAATAGGTGTCCGTGGCCCAGCGGCCAGCATTGATGGCGGGAAGACATGGCGCTATCTGGGCACTGAAAATGTGGAGATGACACCTCAGGCCGAGCGCTTTTCCTATGAGTTCTCAAACAATGACCAAAGTGTGCGATTTGCTGTTGCGATCCCCTACCTGCACAATGACCTAGATGCCTTTATCAAAAAAAACGCAAACAATCCCCTTCTCGTGAAAAGTGAACTTACCAAGACACGCAAGGGAACTTCCGTGGATCTGTTGAGAATAGGAAAGCCCGGAGAGGGAATCGCTCCCATGCTGGTCACCGCAAGGCATCATGCCTGTGAATCCACCGCGAGCTATGTGCTTGAGGGTTTTATTCAGGAGGCACTTTCTGATTCTCCTTCAGGAATTGAATTTAGAAAACGGCATGTTTTATTCGCGGTGCCCATTGTCGACAGGGATGGTGTTGAAGCGGGAGATCAGGGCAAAAATCGCATGCCCCATGATCATAACCGCGACTATGGCGATAACCCAATTTATCCTGAAATTCAGGCTATTGCAGATATTGCCAACTCCCAAAAAATTCATTTTGCCATCGATTTTCACTGCCCCGCCCTCAGGGGAGACATCCATGAGGCTTTTCATTTTCTCGGCCTCGGGGTGCCCCATGTCAAAGACAATCTCAATGAATGGATTTCCTGGATCAAAGAGGAACGACCCCAGGAAGTGATGGCGCCTTTGAACTTTCTTGTCGATCCCACCAAGCCGGGAGCCCTCAATCGCAGGATCAACTCCCATTACATGGCGACTCTCGGATTTTGCAGGATGGCGGCGACCCTTGAAATACCTTACACGCAGGTGCGACCAGCGCTTGACCCGGATATGGCACGGGCCTACGGTGCAGGGCTGCTTAAAGCCTGGGTGCGAACCAGATTCATCACCGCCGAACCGGGCATGAACCGTGGTGATTCCACCAATGCCAATTTCATTGGTTTTCGAAATGAGTTTCTTAAATCCTATCGTGGCAAACCCAAGGAGATGGAAGAGCTTGCGAATCGTTATCGCAATGAACAATCACCCATGCTTTATCGCTTGGAGGCTGCTAACCTTCTTGCCACACTCGCGTTGTTCAAACAGAAATATTCCGATGCCCGCTCACTTGCGCAATCCGTTCTGAATGACCCAAATGCCTCGACCTTCCAGCATGAAAATGCAATGCTGTTAAACATGGAAGCCATGGTTAAAGATCCCAAATTAACAAGGGAAGAAGTTGATGCGTTTTTTGCCAAGGCTTTGATGCAGCCTTATTCAGCTTTAACTTACAGGGCCAAAGTTTACGATCTGGCATCAGAGTATGCGCGCAGGCTGAAGGATTATCAAACCGCAATCAAGCGATCCAAAGAACAGATTTTGGTGGCGGTATTTCATGAAAGGGGCCGTCTTTGGAATCGCATTGCGACAGATTTTGACGCGCTTAAATCACCCGCCGAGGCGCTTGCCGCCAGAAAAGAAACCATCAAGCTTTTGCGCCCAGTATTGAATCCACCAGAGGTGAGTGTTTTTGGCGCGATGATGAGCCTGGATTATTTCGATGCCCTTTATGGCATTCCAGGAACCCCGTTTTCTGAATTAGAGGCAGCAGCTCAAAAAGTCCTCAACCACAAGGTAAGCTCAATTGCGATGAAAGAGCATGTGACCAAATTGCTTAAAGAGCGCAAATAGATCGTCACCATTATTAATTGGTGTGAATCAAACTTTTGTCTGGGGCGAATTGAGAAGTTTTGAAACAACATTACCACTCACATCGGTCAATCTGAAATCGCGACCCGCGTAACGGTAAGTCAGCTTTTCATGGTCAAGCCCCATCAGGTGAAGGATGGTCGCATGAAGGTCGTGGATGTGAACTTTGTTTTCAACCGACTTGAATCCGAAGTCATCAGTGGCACCGTAGGCCTGGCCACCTTTGACCCCGCCCCCCGCCATGAACATCGAGAATCCCCATGGATTATGATCACGGCCA
>SYCV01000212.1 GCA_005786805.1 Planctomycetia bacterium
CTTTTGTCCACTTTATAAATGATCCAAGCCAGCCCCCTGGCGAGTGATTTTCCTGTTTCAAGGGGCATTGCCTGCAATGCCGCCACAACGATGCGGATTGCAAGGTACACGAGATAATTCAACAGGGGTTTTTCTTTTTTTGCCATGGGATCCATCCCGTTTGAATGTAACAAGATCCAACGGAGTAAGAGTACCACGGCAGAGGTGATTTCCGGAAGCCCGCTTTTTGCCCATCTTCCTCTTTTAGATTGACCTTCTCAACTTGGTATATTGTAATTATAGGGCACAAGCGTTTTTGCGGATTTTCTAATAAAAACAAGGAGAATACATCGTGGGAAAGAACAGCAGTGCGAATATTTCTCGTAGGGATGCGATCAAGACAACCAGCGCGGTAGCGGGAAGTCTCGCGGTAGCGGCGATGAATGTCCGGGGGGTTTACGCCTGGGAAAGCAACACGGTTCAGGTGGCATTGATTGGTTGCGGTGGCCGTGGAACGGGTGCCGCGCAGAACGCGCTTTCCACCAAGAGCGGGCCGATCAAGTTGACCGCGATGGTGGATGTTTTCGAGGATCGTCTGAAAAGCAGTTACAATTCGATCAAAAAAGCATTCGACAAGCAGGTTGATGTCCCTGTGGACAGGCAGTTCATTGGTTTTGATGGTTACAAGAAAGCCATGGATTCCTTGAAGCCGGGCGATGTGGTGATTCTAACCACCCCCGTGGCGTTTCGCTGGGTGATGTTTTCCTATGCCATAGAAAAGGGCTTGAATGTATTCATGGAAAAGCCCACCACGGTGGATGGGCCTGGCACGCGCAAGATGCTCGAGCTGGCCTCGAAGTCGGAAGCAAAGAATTTGAAGGTGGGTGTGGGCTTGATGTGCAGGCATTGCAGGGCCCGCAATGAGTTGCATGACCGGATAAAGGGTGGCGAGATCGGTGATATCACCCTGCTTCGAGCCTATCGTGTCGCGGGTCCCACCGGAAGCGCCTTTGTAAAGCCCAGAAAAGACAACATGAACGAGTTGCTTTTCCAGATCAAAAACTTCCATGGTTTCCTTTGGGCCAGCGGTGGCGCGTATTCCGACTTCCTCATCCACAACATTGATGAGTCATGCTGGATGAAGGATGCATGGCCGATATCCGCCAAGGGTTACGGCGGCAGGCATTACCGTGAGGATTATGTGGATCAGAATTTTGATTCATACTCGACAGAGTTCACCTTCGCGGATGGCGCCAAGTTGATCCTTGAAGGCCGTTACATGCCTGATTGTGATCAGGAGTTCGCCAGTTACGCGCACGGGACCAAGGGTTCCGCGACCATATCCGCAAGGGGTCACTGGCCTGCCAACGCGAAGATGTACAAGGGGCAGAGCATGACGACCGCGAACGAGATTTGGAAATACACCAAGGAGGATTTGAACCCGTACCAATTGGAATGGGATGCGCTGATCGAGGCGATCCGCCAGGATAAAAAGCACAATGAGTGCCGTCGTGGCGCCGAGGCCAGCTTGGTGACTTCGATGGGCCGTATGGCATGCCATACGGGCAAGATCATCACCTATGATGAGATGCTCAATTGTGAACACGAGTTCGCACCGACGGTGGACAAGCTAACCCTGGATGGTCCAGCGCCATTGGTCGCGGACAAGAATGGGAAATATCCCATTCCCCAGCCGGGCAAGTTCATTCGTCCCAAGCGCGAGTACGCGGTCTAATTCAGTTTGTGAACATCAAAAGCCTCATGGGGATGGTAATCTCCATGAGGCTTTTCTTTTTTGAAGGGTGTTACTTGGGTTCCATCCCCTTGTACTGGATTGCAAGCCAGTCAATCAGGTTGGGGAAAAATCTTTTCACGGTAAGGGTGTTGTGCCTGCCCTTTGGGTCGTAATCGGTGTCGATGTGGATGCCCTTGTTTTGTGCATGATGAAGAAAGCTTTCAGCTTGGGCATCGAGGTTGAATTCATCTCTTCTACCATAGGCCAGGTACATGCTGAGCATGCCATCCTTGATGTTGTAGAAGTCGAGCATTTCGACGGGGTTAACGGAGGCGATCTCGGTGGCGATGTTTGGGTCCTTGAAGTTGAAGAGGTTGGATTGGATATCCTTGGCCTTCACGAGGAAGAAGCCGAAGAATCTGCCTACGGTCATGTTGCCGTTTGAAAAATCAGAGCGGAATTCGGTGAAGGAAGCGTTGAAGTTTCCCATGTAGGAACCTTTGTGATCCATGTATCTAAGGTTCAGTGGTGGTGAGATACCAGCAATGTTTTTGAAAAACTGGTTGTGTTTGATGCCAAGGTGGTAGGAGGCAGCTCCTCCCATGGAGGTTCCTGCGATGCCATGGGCTTCCCTTTCGGGGCGGATGAGATAATTCTTGGTTAAAAAGCCAAGGAGGTCCTTCATGATGAAGTCTTCATATTTACCGGCTTTGCTGTTGATGAAAAAGCTGCCGGGGGGAATCAGTTTAAAGTTTTTATGGAGTCCGCCATCGGGGGCGGCGATGATGAGGGGTGGCAGCTTGCCTGAGGCGATCGCGCAATCAAAAGGTTTCACCACATAATTAATCAGAACATTCTCGTCCTGGCTGAAACCATGAAGCCAGATCAGAAGCGGATACGCCTTGTTGGAATCGTAGTTAGGGGGCAGGTATAAATAGAGGTCGCGTTTTTCGCAGAGCGATTCAGACCAAATACGGTTGTCACTCCTGGAATTATGGGTGTAATCAACAATGTTACCGTGGAGGCTTCGGTTAACCCGGTTGTAAGCAAAAGGATTGGTGATTTTTATGGCTAAAAGAGTAGGTGTAAGTACCAGCATTATAAAAAGTGCGCTGGCACGAATAAAACGCATGTCCTGATAACCTTTCTGATAAAGGAAAGATGATTATGAAAAACATCAATTAATAATCAGATCGGCAAAAACTAGGCTGTTAAATCCTTGAGATTATCTATTTGTTCCAGCTTTAAAAAATATAAGTGGGTTTGAATGGGTTTGATCGATTAAAACATTTATTTCGATGGTATTTCGATTGCGATGGCTTTACCGGCGGTTAACTCCATGCCCACCTCGTAGGCAGGGAAAATGGCTTTTCCCATGGGAGCTTCCTCCCGTGGTTTGCCATCAAAGCCATGGATGCGAACGGTGTATTTTCCGGAGACAATCCCTGAATTAAGATCCTTGGTGGAGAATTTGCCCTCATTTATGATTGCCCGGCCCTGTGGACCCTTGATTGAAATATCGGGATCGAAGTAGATTTCTCCCTTGGGTATGGCTTTTCCCCTGAAGGTTACCGTGCCTTCCACGGGGAAAGTCGGGATTTCAGAAGAGCAACCCGCTATCACCAGTAGGAGCAGGAATAAAAAAACAGATTGTCTTGCAAATTGATTTGGCATGGGATTAATCCAAGGGTATGACTTCGCCACCATTGTAACTTGCTGCCGCGCGGTAGGCGTTGATGTTGATGCTGGCATTTAGGAATCGAACCGAGGCATCCCCCATGGAAAAATTAGTGCCCCCGGTATGTTGGCTGCCAAAGGGCATTTCATTGAAAAGAGTATTGGAATAGGCGTTGATTGCGTTGGCGATGGTTTTAATACCACCACAGACAGCAGTGCCGCCAGTCGCTGTATTCTCACATCCTCTTGCCCAGCCCCGAAAGCGGGTTCCTGCGATATTGCCCGGGGCTATAACTCCTGGTGACCATGACATTTCACCGATCATCAATGTGTTGGAAGTGCCATCAACTATGTTTTCAAGCTTGACGGTATCCGTCCTTTGGAACATGCCTTGTTTTCCCATGCGACCGTGGGTTGGATCATTGACTTCATTAACATAGTTGGCCCCGGTGGTAGGATTTGCTCCAGCAGGCCCGC
>SYCV01000213.1 GCA_005786805.1 Planctomycetia bacterium
AATTTGGTAAAACGGTCCTGCTTTTTGGCCTGTTCCAGCTACCGGGCTACCCACCGCGGTGAATTCAGGAACAGCATCGGTCCAACCAATTCCACCAGAGGGCAGAAGATTGAACACATCGTGATGGTTATGAGTCGCAAGGCCCATTTGCTTGAGATTATTGGCGCATTGGGCGCGGGATGAAGCCTCCCTTACTTTTTGTACCGCTGGCAATAACAAGCCAATCAAAATAGCAATAATAGCTATCACCACCAGAAGCTCAATAAGGGTAAAGCCAACAGACTTCTTGTTATTCCCAGATATAAAGACCATGATAGAAACCCTATGAAAAGATATGGATATTAATAATTCTACTTTCGATTTCTTACCATGTAAACATAAAAAGAGCCACATCCTTACCAGGATGCAGCTCTTTTAGGATCAATGACTTACATTCCAGAATTTTACTTCTTCTTTTCCTCAAGCACGGCTTGGGCGGCTGCCAATCGGGCGATCGGCACCCTGAATGGACTACAGCTAACATAATTCAAGCCAATTCGATGACAGAATTTCACCGAATCAGGCTCACCACCATGTTCACCGCAAATGCCAATCTTCAGGTCAGCCTTCACAGATCGACCCTTTTCAACGCCTAATTTCATGAGGCCACCAACACCATCAAAGTCGATAACCTGGAACGGATCCTTCTTTACCAGGTCATTTTCAATGTAATGGCGGATGAAACTACCGTAATCATCACGACTGATACCCAATGTTGTCTGGGTAAGATCGTTCGTGCCAAAGCTGAAGAATTGAGCTTCAGAAGCGATCTCGGCAGCGGCCACGCAGGCACGAGGCAGCTCGATCATCGTTCCGATCAAATAGTGAACCTTGGTTCCTTTTTCAGCGAAAACTTTTTCCGCAATCGCATGCACCAGTTTGACCTGGGCCTTCAATTCAGGCAGAAAACCAACCAACGGGATCATGATTTCAGGCTCCACAGGAATGCCTTCCTTGCTGACATCACAAGCCGCCTCGATTATCGCTCGGGCCTGCATCTCAGTTATTTCCGGGTAAACATTCCCAAGTCGACAACCACGAAAACCAAGCATCGGGTTCAACTCATGCAATTCCTTGATGCGCTTCTCGATGGATTTGGGACTCACCCCAAGCATCTTCGCGACTTCCTTCTGCTTGTCTTTTTCATCAACACCGGGAAGGAATTCATGAAGTGGGGGATCCAAGGTTCGGATGGTCACAGGTTTGCCTTTCATGGCGCGGAAAATCCCGGCAAAGTCATTCCGTTGGAATTCAAGCAACTTCGCCAACGCCGCCCTGCGTTGTTCAATACTCGAGGATAGGATCATCTCCCTCATGGGCAGAATATGATCAAAGAACATATGTTCCGTCCTGCAAAGGCCGATACCCTCGGCACCGAAGGCGATGGCAGCCTCGGCTTGGTCAGGCTGGTCTGCATTGGTTCGCACCTTCAATTTCCTGACACTATCAGCCCAACTCATGATTTCAGCGAATTGCTGGTATACCTTTGACTGCTCAGGCTTCATTGTCTTGGAAATCAAAACCTGGACAACTTCACTTGGCTTTGTGGCAACCTTGCCTTCCATCACCTCACCGGAAAAACCATCGATGGCAATCCAATCCCCTTCATGCAAGGTTTTTCCGCCCGCAGTCACGGTGCGTTTCTTGTAGTCAATCTTAAGATCGCCACAACCCACGATACATACCTTGCCCATTTGGCGGCTAACCAAGGCGGCATGGCTGGAAGCACCACCGAATGCGGTGAGAATACCAGTTGCAACCTGCATACCTCGAATGTCCTCGGGGCTGGTTTCCTGACGCACTAGAACCACCTGCGCATCTTCAGGCAGTTTTCCATTCGCATCCCTGCTGAAACTATTCACATAAGATTCAGCATCATCGGCATAAAACTTGATCTTGCCGGTTGCGGCTCCTGGGCCCGCATTTATACCTTTGGCAAGCAATCTACCTTCCTCGACGGCTTTTCTCTTCGCTTCGGGATCGAAAATCGGCTGAAGCAGTTGGTTCAGGTCATCCGGTGGAATACGACCCGCAGAGATAGCTTCTTCCTTGGTGATCAAGCCCTCATGAACCATATCAACCGCAAATCGAACCCCGGCAAAGCCGGTGCGTTTGCCATTTCGGGTCTGGAGCATCCACAATTTACCTTTTTGGACGGTAAACTCGATGTCCTGGACATCACGATAATGTTTTTCCAATTTGTTGCGGATATCATCAAGCTGCTGGTAAACCTCAGGCATCGCAGCCTTGAGTTCAGAAATTTTGTTGGGGGTTCTGATACCCGCGACTACATCTTCACCCTGGGCATTGATAAGGTACTCACCATAAAATACCTTTTCGCCAGTGGCTGGATCCCGGGTGAATGCAACACCCGTGGCACAATCATTGCCCATGTTTCCAAAAACCATGGAACAAATATTAGCTGCGGTGCCCCAATCATGCGGATAGTTGTACTGTCTGCGGTAAACAACAGCACGGTCATTTCCCCATGACTTGAATACCGCGCCAACAGCTTCCAGCATTTGCTCCATCGGATCTTCGGGAAAATCCTTGCCTGTTCTTTCGAGGACAGCTTTCTTGAATTGCTTAACAAGCTTTTTCAAATCATCCGTATCAAGATCGGTATCGAGATGCACACCCTTCTTTTTCTTCATTTTGTGAAGAATCACTTCAAAGGGATCCTCGTCTTCCTTTGATTCGGGTTTCATACCCAGCACAACATCACCATACATCTGCACAAATCTTCGATAGCTATCCCAGGCAAAACGCTCATTTCCTGTTTTCTTGATCAAGCCTTTGAGGGTTTGCTCATTAAGGCCAATGTTCAACACGGTATCCATCATACCGGGCATGGATACCCTGGCACCGCTACGGCATGAAACCAAGAGGGGATTTTCGGGATCGCCAAACTTGGCGCCCATTTCCAATTCAGTTTTCCTAAGCGCTTCTTCAATTTGGGAGCGCAAAGTTTCGGGGTATTTATGGTTATGATCATAGAAATAAGTACAAACTTCAGTTGTGATCGTGAAACCTGCGGGCACGGGCAGACCAATATTGCACATTTCAGCAAGATTAGCCCCCTTCCCCCCAAGCAAGTTTTTCATGTCTGAACGGCCATCTGAACTGGTGCCGCCAAAATAATACACATACTTCGTACTCATAATTTCATAACCTCTATGTTTCTAATAAGATAAGCCCATTAATCGAGCCCAACTCAGCAATTAAAAGGAATCTCCCTTTTACTGCCATAACTCATTATTTACGAAGTTAAGTTGGGTAAGTCAAAAAGAAAGATTGCGGCTTTGCAAAGAAGCCGCAAATCAAGTTGTTGACAACTACAGAATTATTTACATCCCCGCATTGATTTTAATATTGAAACATTTAAATTTCCCAGCCTAATCCTTCGAGGAAATGGCAACCTTCAAGGGTTCCACCCATTGTTTAAGCTCGGGGTTGTAATAAAGATAGGCGCGGGATGCCTGACCGTTGTAAATTCCGGGAACCCTGCAAATCAAATCTATATTCAACTCAATTTCCTGGGCGGGAGACAAGTCTCTCCAATACAAAACCAACTCCCTTCCCAAAACCTCAAATGCGCTCAAGGTGGACCTGGTCCCATCCTCAGGAACCAGACACAGTTGCTTTAATTGCTTGAAATCTTCAGGGAGGGACAATCCAGCAGGTAAACCCACCACTGCGACTGCCATGCCTTGACCTTTATTTTCATTATTCTTTACCTTGATTTTCAATTGCAGGGAATCACCTTCCCGGGCCTTTTCGGAAGATAGCTTGGTTTCTATTCCCAATGGAACCTTGGCACCACCCACAGGCTTCAAGGTGTTGTATGTCCAGCTAAGGGTCGCAGGGAATGTGTTTTTTCCTGTTACTTCCAGGCGAAGAGTGTTTTCCCCTGGTTTAAAATTCTGCTCGGGCTTGGGAAGTTTCAGTTCCATCACATCCGTGGCACCCGCTGCGAACACAATCTTCGACATTTCCTCATTTCCCAAAAACAACTTCACTTCACCGGCTTCAGCAGTTTTCTTATTTGCCTTGGTGAAAGCGATCAGCGCCTTTAATGCAAGGATGGTCGATTGTGTTGATCCAAAAGACCCACTTCCATTTCTCTGCTTGCCCACCCAGGTTATCGCCTTGCGGACCGGAAGGTTAAATTCCGCCTCATTGGCTTTAAGCAGGGCAAGGATTGCAAGGGCAGTGGTCTCAATCTCAAGACTCACACCGCCCGACCCGGTGATGCTTGTTTTTTCAGCAACCAACCTGCCATCATCTTTCTGCACTGCAACAATTTTCTTGAGAAGATTGATGGCGGAAACACGGTCATCACGGTTTATGAGTGAATTGGCAACCAACGCGAGGAAATATGGGTCACTTGAATTTCCGGCTTTTTCCTTGAGGGCCGCGATCTCCTTGGAAACATCATCCTCTTTGCCACTCTCTGTCAAGGACCAGACAATATAGGCGTTGGTGATATCATCGGGGGCCCTGCCAAAGGAATCAAGAGCCCGCGGATTGCGTTTGAAGCCACCGTTGCCATCCCTTTGCCCCATTATGTAATCCTGGGTTCTCTTGACCATTGCCTGGTCCACCTTGATCAACCTGCCCATGTCGCGGAATTGAAGCAGTCCGTAAGCGGTCAAGGCTTCGTGCGCGGGAGCGGTGCCACCAAACCATTCGTAACCGCGTTTCTTATTTTCGGTGCTCATGCACTCAAACGAAGTGAGCTTTGCATAGCCATTTTCCAGAAGCCCCAGGGCACGCTTTTCAATCTCCGGATTATTCTGGTTGCTCTCACGCAAATAATCCAGCACCAATAGGTTGGGATAGTTGGTGGTGGAGGTTTGTTCAAAACATCCATGAGGTTCCCTTAGCATACCCTCCAGTCCTTTTTGAAGGTCGGCAAGAACCGATGGATAAACCCGGGCCTCAACCTTTAGTGTTCCCGGAATGATCGATTCGGGCATCCTGATCTTCTTGACCATGGTTCCCTCGAGGGTATCGCTGAAAGCGTCAGCAACAGGAAATCCAGCGGGGGAAACCTTGATGGTCTGCCTGATCGCGTCTGGGGCAAAACCCTGTGCTTTACCATTGAAAACAAGGGTGACCTCGCCTTCGGCGATGTCGGGCTTGAATTTGTAATTTCTTCTGACTGTCTCATTAGGATTCATTTCAATGGTGAGATTTTCCTGTCCATCAAGAAGCTTGAATCCCTCATATTTCTCAAGATTGATAGTTGTAGAGGATTTGCCCGGGGAATTATTGGTGATTGCGAGGGGAACCACGACTTCATCACCCGCGGAAATCTCAAGGGGGATCTTGGGTTGCAACACAAGGGGGAGGCGCGATTCCATGACCACCTTCGCTGCCCCCAACCTGCCATCCAAGGTGTTTGCGAATGCGGTTGCATTGAAACTGGTCACTGAATCACTTAAGTCAAAGACAGCTTCCGCCACGCCTTCATTGGTCACAATGAAGGGTTTCCAGCAAACGGTCTCGGTGAAATCGGCGCGCAGCTCAGGTCTTTCACCCTGGGTTCTTTCGTGAGCGAATTCCCGAACCACCATCGGCGACATGACCATCTGGGCACGCAACATCCGCATTGGCACCGCAGCCCCCGCTCCCGGCTTGGCCATTGCTCTTTTCTCCATCATCATCACAGGTTCTTCCCTTTGCATGATCATTCGATCAGCCAGGCCATCCATTGCCTGCCTATTGTTGATGGCAAGGTTTTTTCTTTGCCCAAGTAAATCATTGTTCTGAAGTTTTTTATCCGCTTTGAAATTGCGATTTCTTGCGTCAGGCATATTGGCCGGTCCTCCGAAGCCGGGAGGGGCATTAAGAGCATTCAATCCGCCGATATTATTGTTTGCCTTTATAGCCGCGGGCAAAGGCAGTCCCGCCATTTCTTTTTCCACTTCCATGGGACGCATTTCCATCACCCTTGCATCAACAAGCGCTGCCCTATTGGGAGCTGCATTACCACCAAGGAATGCCAATTGAAGAGGTTGATTGATGCTCGCCAAAGGTAGCAACATGAGTGCGACGCCCAGTGCTCCAAATGCTGTCGCAGCGATCAAACGACCTGTGCCACGATTCATCATCGCCCTGACCGCGAAAAAACCGGCAATCAGGACTATCAGTCCACCGATCATCTTGTGAAGGTTCTGCAACATCGCTTGAAAAAAGTTTTTCCAATCATCAAGCTTCCCGATGGCAAGCACGACCGCTGGAGAGGGAGCCGCAGCATCCATGACTTCCTTGGCCTTGTTCAATTGAACCTGCGCTTCATTGATTTTTTTCTGGTAATCAGACATTATCTTGTCCACGGGCTGCATCGCCAAGTCCATGGACTGGGTGGAAGATTGCCCTATGGTGACAAGGAGGTTATCCGCTTCCTCCTTGTGCATCTGCCTGAACTTGGAGGGATCCTGCTCTGCAAAACGACGCCACCCCTGTGAACCGAGCAATAAATCGAGGGCTTCCGTGGCTTTGGGATGCCCACCAAGCAAAACATCCGCATATTCAAGGTCCTGGGACTTGCGGATTTCCGTGGTAAGAAGAAAATGAGTCGGCATGGTTCGCGCGGATTTCTCATCCGCCATGGTCACCACGCTTCTGTCCACCACACCAAGCATGACAATCGATGAGACCAACCTGCTGAGTTCATCACTAGTCTCGATTTTAAGCCTGACCTTCTGGCCGGGAACATAACTAGCCTGGTCGGGAATTAGTTTGATCCTGAGGAACTCGGCCGGTGTTCTAAAAAAGAGCCTTTCGGCAACGGGGACAAGTGCCCTGGTCTTGGGATCGGAAAGACGCTCTTCGAACACAGTAACCCTGCAGACACCGCCGATGGGATCGGAAAGATTGATGTCGGCGGCGGTTTTTCCCGCATCCAGATAAATGGACTCCAGCAAACGCCCCCTGCAATACACCCCGACCATGAGTCGGCATTTCTTGGTTGATTGCACCTGAACTTTGACAGGCTGGCCAGGCTTGACGACTTCATTTTCAACTTTCAAAACCGTGCCTTCATCCTTGATCGAGGGCAATTTGAAACTTTCGGATACACCCTCGGGTTTGATTATTTTCAGCTCATAACTCGCCCCTTTCCTTGGGGTCAATTCAAACTTCCCAAGGCCTTGGTTTATACCTGGCTCCTTGTCATCAACCAGGGTTCTTATCTGGCTGAGAATCTCCACGCCATCTTCAAGAAGCGAGGCGACGATATCCGCGGGTTTGCCCAACGGCGTGTTTGCCTGGAAATAAATCCTGCTCTTCATTCCCTGAACCAAGTCACCACCCTCAGGGAAAAACTCAACATTTAGCCTGTTGACCACCACAGGAACGGGTTTGACAAGCGTCTCGGTGTTACCACCATCATCAAACACCACCGATATGCTCGCCTGGCCTTTTTGAATGTTTTTGGGAAGCTTGAATTTAAGAACCACTTTTCCCATGGAATCAGTCTGGAAACGGGCTTGGGCGGAATCAGCATTACCATCAACGCCAATTTGAACACCGTCCAGGTTGATGGAGGCAAGCACCGGACGGTTGACAAGCGGCTTGCCATCCGAGGAAACAGCCTTGCAATTTGCAACAACCTCGTCGCCCGGGCCATAGGACCTGCGGTTAAAATCCAATTCCTTGTTGATATTAGATTTTTGATATCGATTAACAATGAATTTACGAACCTGTTCAGGGAAACGACCAGATTGATCCCTGACCGTGAGTGTGTATTCGCCACCCGGTGCCATGGGGTCTATCTGGAAGGCGCCTGAACCAACACCCTTCAATGGCTTGCCATCAGGGCCTTTGATGGGTTCGGATGGCTTGTCCGGGCGGGATATTCCGCCCCCACCCTGACCTACATCCTTTTGCTCCTGCGTTGGGGTCGTCAATACAAAACTTAGCGCA
>SYCV01000214.1 GCA_005786805.1 Planctomycetia bacterium
AAGTGCCATCAACTATGTTTTCAAGCTTGACGGTATCCGTCCTTTGGAACATGCCTTGTTTTCCCATGCGACCGTGGGTTGGATCATTGACTTCATTAACATAGTTGGCCCCGGTGGTAGGATTTGCTCCAGCAGGCCCGCCAACGCCATAATAATGCGTGGTGTAGGGTGGTTGATTATTGATTACTTCCGGTAGATTGACATTATGAGGGGGTGTTGGAGAGAGGATCATCTTTTCGGCATCGGTCTGGCTGGGGCAGAGAAAGGTCGGAACCTTGTTGTTCACGGGAATATCGTATTTGCCGGTGACAATATAACCACCTGTTGCCTGGCTAAACTTATTAAACAAGGCCGCCTGTTCTATGTAGGGACGAATACCGACATGCCAGCTGAGCCCAATGGTCATATTTCCAGCGGGAATGAAACGCGAATAGGTGTCATGATAGGAATGGACACCAAGGCCAAGCTGCTTGAGGTTGTTTTGGCATTTCATTCGGGCAGCTGCTTCCCTGACTTTTTGAACCGCGGGCAGTAGCAAACCAATCAATATTGCGATAATGGCTATGACAACCAAAAGCTCAATCAGCGTAAACCCTTTTCTTTTCATAACTTATATCCAGACGCTTAGATAGCGAAAATAATATTTAGATGGGACTACATAATACTTTATACATGAAATAAACTCAGCTATGCAAATGAAATCCCTTGCCGGAGTTGACTTTAAGTTGGAAAATTATATTTTGACCATCTCCGGAAATTTGATTTTTTATTCACGAGAATTTGAGAGTAACCATGGTTCGCAAGAAATTAGGTAAGGGTAAGAAGAATCGTTGTCGTTTTTGCACCAAGGAAGGTTGCCCTCGTCCAGCATTTGTTGATTACAAGGATGTCACTACCCTTAAGAAAATGTCTACCGGGCAGGGCAAAATGCTCAGCCGCAAGCGCACAGGCAACTGTGCCGCCTTCCAACGCGCTGTCCAAGATGCTGTCAAACGCGCCCGCTTCATGGCTTTAATGCCTTACATCGGCGAGTAATCTCGCTTTAATCCATCAAGCTATGCCCATGATTACCCTGAAACTGCCAGATGGTTCCACCAGGCAGGTTCCCTTGGGAACCAGATCCCGGGATGTTGCTGAATCCATTGGGAAAAGGCTGGCCCAAGCCGCGGTTGCCGCCAAGGTTGATGGTATCATTGTGGATCTTGAGCGTGAGCTTCCCTCCAAGGAAGAATCCTCGTTTCAAATTCTTACCGATAAAGATCCCGATGCCTTGGAAGTGTTGAGGCATTCTTGCGCCCATATCATGGCTCGCGCGGTCATGCGATTGTTTCCCAATACCCAGCTTGCATTCGGCCCCGCCACTGAAACCGGTTTTTACTACGACATAGAATCCTCGACTCCGATTCGGGAGGAGGATTTTCCCCGCATCGAGGAAGAGATGCGCAAGATTGTCGAGAAAGCTGAACCCTTCGAGCGCTTTGAACGCAGCACCAGCGAGGGCCGTGAACTAGTCAATGATCTCAAGCAAGAGTACAAGGTCGAGCACATTGATGATGAGTTGAAGAAATACCCTAGCCTTAGTTTTTATCGCCAGGGTGAATTCATCGATCTTTGCAGGGGGCCCCATTTGCCGCATGCGGGAAAAGTCGGCGCGTTCAAGTTGCTCAGCATCGCGGGGGCATACTGGAAGAATGATGTATCCCGCAAGCAGTTGCAGCGCCTTTACGCCACCGCTTTCTTCACCCAGAAAGATCTTGATGCCTACCTCAAGCTGGTAGAGGAAGCAAAAAAGCGTGATCATCGATTGCTGGGCAAGCAGCTACGCCTGTTCACCATCAGCAATGTTGTCGGCGCGGGTTTGATACTCTGGATGCCCAAGGGATCAATCATTCGCGGGCTTCTCGAATCATTCATCAAGGATGAACTGGTCAAGCGTGGTTACTCACCAGTTTACACGCCTCATGTGGGCAAGCTTGATCTTTATCGTACCTCGGGGCATTTTCCCTATTATCGTGATGCGCAGTTCCCGCCGCTTTATTATCATCCCGCCGCCTCCGCACTTGATTTGTGCCAATACAGGCTTGCAGCAGGTGAACTTGATGAAGCCAAGGAACGCGACATGGTATTGTTCCTTGATCGGGCGCAATTGACCATCCCGGGTTATGCCGAAGCCACCACCAATGCTGCAAAGTTGGAATGCGTTCACCAGTTGGTGTTGAAGTTATTGGATACCATGAAGGTGGAAATCGCACCTTACCTTGCCGCGACCACGATGCAAGACCGGGCGAGTGCCCTCCTTGGTTGGTTGGTGAACCAGGAAGGCTATCTGCTTAAGCCGATGAATTGCCCGCATCATATTCAAATTTACAAGGCGGAGCCCCGCAGCTATCGTGACCTTCCCGTCCGGCTGGCGGAGTTTGGCACCGTCTATCGCTATGAACAAACAGGCGAGCTTTCGGGTTTGACCCGGGTCCGTGGTTTCACCCAGGATGATGCGCATCTCTTTGTCACCGCTGACCAGGTTGAAGAGGAAATGCGGGCCAATATAGAGCTCGTTCTTTTTGTTTTGAAAGACCTCGGATTGACCGATTTCCGCATCCGCATCGGATTACGCGATCCAAAAAGCGACAAGTATGTCGGCGCTGATGAGGATTGGAACAACGCGCAGGCAGCCATCATCAATATCATCAAGGCCCTCAACATGCCTTACACCGCCGAGGAAGGCGAAGCTGCTTTCTACGGCCCGAAGATTGATTTCGTGGTGAAGGATTGCATCGGCAGGGAATGGCAGCTTGGCACCGTGCAGCTTGATTACAACCTGCCCAAGCGGTTTGATCTTGAGTATGTCGGCGCAGATAACAAGATGCATCGACCCATCATGATCCATCGGGCACCCTTTGGATCGATGGAACGGTTCATGGGTATTCTTATCGAGCATTTTTGTGGCGCTTTCCCGCTCTGGCTTTCCCCTGAACAGGTTCGCGTTCTCCCTGTAAGCGATAAATTCAACGACTACGGCAAACAGGTTGAAGCCCAGCTTCGAAGCGCGGGGCTTCGCGCAACTGGCGATTATCGATCGGATAAAGTCGGGGCGAAGATCCGTGAGGCAAGCCTTGAAAAAATCCCCTACATGCTCGTTGTGGGTGACAAGGAAGTTTCCGCGTCAA
>SYCV01000215.1 GCA_005786805.1 Planctomycetia bacterium
CCATGCAAGGTAAGCATTCTTGACAAGCTTCGCGCAAAGCTTCAGAAAAATGATTGCTGCGAAGCACCGAAGTGCGAAGCTCCCAAAGTCGTGAAGTGCGAAAAGAAAGCTGATCCATGTGATCCATGCAAAGTTAGCCTTCTTGACAAACTTCGTGCAAAATTCGCCAAGGATTGCTGCGAAGCACCGAAGTGCGAAGCTCCCAAAGTCGTGAAGTGCGAAAAGAAAGCTGATCCATGCGATCCATGCAAGGTAAGCCTTCTTGACAAACTTCGCGCTAAGTTGCACAAGAATGATTGCTGCGAAGTAACCACCCAGGAAGCCGCCCCCAAAGCTGCTCCCAAGGGCGCGGAAAAACTTCCCGCTGGCAAATCCGCAAGTATTGTTCCAGTGCCCACCATCTCAGAAGTAAATGCTTTCTAATTAAGAAAGATTTTCCGAGGTGAGTGTTGGGCAGGTTTGTTCATGCGAATGAACATTAATGTTGGGCGGAGTTGGTTTAATAAATCAAACTGTCCTCAGCCTGTGATTCCTGATAATCCTCAACCGCTTAGCCCCGCAGAGAAATTTGCGGGGCTTCTTTTTTTATCTTTTGGTGTTCCAGGCCGCATTTCCAAAGCGCGCATTCTCTAAAACCATGATCCTTTCCTTTTCCTCCCGCGTCCAATCCGATTCGTTAAAAACCCAATCCAGAGAATGACCCCAGACCTTGATTATTTCTAAGCGGAGTATTTCCGCATCCAACCTAATACCTGTTAGCTCAAGAATTCCCGGCAGGCTGGGAGTGTATTTGCTTTGAGCAAGAAGTATTCCTCCATGCTGGATGATTCCTGTTTTTCTTTTTCGCTGGGCACTTCCCAATATCTTGTTTCGGTTGATGGTGAGGTCTTGTGGTGCGTGGTGGTGGAAGCAAAGCAGTTTGCCGGGGTCGTTTCGCTGCTCAGGCAGGTTGATTTCAGATTGAATTACCCCAAGGTTTGAAAGAGCCTCTCGGATCACAAGATGAATTTTTTCCTGCCAAACGGTTGATTTATGGCCAGCGATTTTCAGGGGCATACCTAGGGCATAAGTTAGTTCATGGTGATGAACCAAGGCCTCTCCACCAGTAGTCCTTCGGACCCATGGGAGAACTTTGAGTGTTTCGGAATTAGTTATAAGTGAGGAGGATTGAAAGTATCCTAGACTTACAGTTGGCTCAGTCCAGGTGTAAAAACGAAGGGAACAAATTTCCTTTTCAGCAAGCTCGAGCAGTAGTTCATCCGTGGCCATTGCATTTGGCCCGGAATCGCAACTCAATGGAAAAAGCCTGCACTCATTCAACTGAAAATACCTGAAGACATTACTTCTTCCAGCGAAGTATTGGTTCCTTGGCAGCTTTTACCTCATCAGGCCTGCTTATATCCAGAGTGTGTGGGGCGGTATGAAGGAAATCCGAATCCTCATCACGGATTTTGATCATGGTTTTAGCGAAATGTTCAAGGGTTTCCTTGCTCTCGGTCTCCGTAGGTTCCATCATCATGGCCTCAGGTACAACAAGGGGGAAATATACCGTTGGAGCGTGATACCCATAATCAAGTAAACGCTTTCCTATGTCCATTGCGCTGATTTTTTTATCTTTTCGAAGAGTCCGCGCGCTTGCGACAAATTCGTGCATGCAACGGTCGCCATGCGGGACATCAAACGAATCCTTCAAAAGACTGAGGAGATAATTTGCGTTTAAAACAGCGTTTTCACTTACTTTTTTAAGGCCATCAGGCCCAAGCGTGCGAATATAAAAATAACCCCTCAGTAAAATGCCTACATTTCCAAAGAAGCTTCTTACTCTTCCAATCGATTTTGGCCGGTCGTAGTCAAGTTTGAATCCTTGGCTGGTTTTGGCGATTAAAGGAGCGGGTAAAAAAGGCACCAATTGTTTTCTAACGGCAATCGGGCCGGAACCAGGTCCACCAGCTCCGTGAGGGCCGGTGAAAGTCTTGTGCACATTGTAATGCATCATGTCTGCGCCAAAATCGCCAGGCCGGGTGATGCCTAAAATGGCATTCATGTTGGCACCATCAAGATAAACAAGTCCACCTGCCTTGTGGATTAACTCTGTTATCTGGGCAATCTGCTCGTCAAATAAACCAATAGTGTTTGGGTTGGTGATCATAAAAACTGCGGTTTGAGAATCAATCTTGGAGATAAGATCTTCCATATCGACTCTGCCGCGGGAATTACTTTTGATTGTGATTGTGTCGAAGCCAGCTATTGCTGCGCTGGCGGGGTTGGTTCCATGGGCGCTATCAGGTATGAGAACCTTGGTTCGTTTTTCTTTTTTGTCGCGAAAGTAGGCCGCTGCCACAAGCAATGCGGTTAATTCGCCTTGTGCCCCAGCCGCGGGTTGCAATGAAACTCCATCAAGCCCAGCAATCTCAGCTAAATAGTTTTGCATTTCCCAAAGTATTTCGAGCATACCCTGGCATGTTTGATCGTCTTGAAGAGGATGGACATTGGATAGGCCACCAATTGACCCAAGTCTTTCGTGTCGCTTCGGGTTGTATTTCATGGTGCAACTGCCAAGTGGATAAAAGTTGCAGTCTATAGCCATGTTTTTGGTCGAAAGGTTGACATAGTGCCTCACGATGTCGATTTCAGCCATCTCAGGTAACAATGTCGGGGCATTGCTAACATATTTTTTGTCGAGGAGTTCTGATGAAGTTTTTGTTGGAACATCACATTCTGGAAGAAGATGGCACCTTCTGCCAGAATGGCTGATTTCAAAAAGTAAACCGGTAGACTGGGACTTATCCATAATTACCTCAATGCACCATTTATGATTTTAAAATTTCTAAAATTAGTCGTCAGCTATTGTTTTCCTTGAACAGCTTTGACAGCAGCGCCAAATAAAGCGGCATAATTTTCAAGCTCGGAGCGTGTGCGCTTCTCAGTGACGGCGATGGTCATCACATTTGCCATTTCTTTAAACCATCGGCCCTGGCATAAACCCGCAAGAATTCGATCCTTCACAAGCGCGTTAATTACCGGTTGAGCAGCACATGGCAGTTCGATTGTGAATTCCTTGAAAAATTGCTGGTTGAACTTTGGTTTTACCCCAGGAATTTTACAAAGAAGATCCATTAGGAAGTTGGCTTTTCGGAAGCAAAGCTCAGCGGTTTCAGTGAGGCCCTTGGGGCCGAGGGCAGCAAGATATACTGATGCTCTCAGTGCAAAAAGCCCTTGGTTAGTGCATATGTTGCTGGTTGCTTTTTCTCGCCGGATATGTTGTTCGCGGGTTTGCAAGGTGAGTACCCAGCAGCGTTTGCCGTTACGGTCGACGGTTTGCCCGACCAACCTGCCTGGGATTTTTCGAACAAAAGCTTCCTTGCAGGAAAGCAAGCCAAGATAAGGCCCGCCATAAATCATCGGATTGCCCAGGCATTGCCCCTCAGCGACTGCGATATCCGCATCGTATTCGCCAGGTTTTTTTAAAACACCAAGGCTGATAGGATCATAGGTGACGATGAAGAGAGCGCCTTTTGAGTGGACAAGTTTGGAAATTTCCTCAACCTCTTCAAGATTTCCAAAAAAGTTTGGATGTTGGACAATTACACAACTGACTGTTTCGTCAAGTTTGCCTGCAAGGTCCTCAAGGCACATCTTTCCTGATGGGCATGCAACCGTTTCCACCGATGGTTCAAGGTTAGCAAGATATGTGGTGAACGAAAGCCTGTATTCAGGATGAACAGATTCTGCGACCAGAACCTTACCCATTCGACCAGTCACGGACATTGCCATGAGAATCGCTTCCGCCAAGCCGGAACCTGCCTCATAAAGGCTGGAGTTTGAAATGTCCATGGCGGTAAGTTGGGAAATCATGGTTTGAAATTCATAAAACGCCTGAAGGCTTCCCTGACTGGCCTCTGCCTGATAAGGGGTGTAGGCGGTATAAAATTCACTTCTGGAGGAAACGGTGTCTACAACAGCGGGTATGAAGTGGTCATAACTGCCTCCCCCGAGGTAGCATACTGCTCCATCGGCGGAAATATTTGCGTTCGCAAGGCGCTCAACATGCCTTGTCAACTCAATTTCTGTGAGGGCCTCAGGAACATTAAGTGGCCTTTTAAGCCTGACTGATTCAGGAATGGTCGAGAAAAGATCATCAATGCTTGACACACCTATGCTTTTAAGCATTTCTTTTTTATCATCAGGTGTGTTTAAAAGATAAGCCACATTTAGCTCCTTCAGTATGTGCTGCTTAAAAAATTGCGTACAGGGCTTCCTAAACCCCTAGTGGGATTCAGATGCAATTTGCTTTTCATAAGCGGCGTGATTCATCAGATGATCCAGATTTGGTTTTCCGGACATTTTGATTTTCACAAGCCATCCCTTTCCAAAGGGGTCTTTTGAAATTGCCGCGGGATCTTGGACTAATTTGTCATTGACTTCGACAATCTCACCATCAACAGGGGCATATATGTCACTAACCGCTTTTACTGACTCGATTTCACCGAAACTATCACCTTTTAAAGCAGGGTCACCCACATCAGGCATATCGATGTAAATAACATCTGTAAGAAGATCAACAGCGAATTTTGTGAGGCCAACAGTGCAAATGTTGCCTTCAATAGCAGCCCATTCGTGAGTTTTTGTATAACGGAGTTTAAGTGGATCCATGGTAAATACTCCCTGAAGCATTTTGCTTCTATCTAATATAAATAAGCAACCACCGAGTAACTTTCCAAATTCCGTGATGGCAAACGCAGCCATCAAGTTGTTTTACGCTTGTAAAAAGGCAAGGGAACCACTTTGCAAGGTTCAGATTTGCCACGAATATCAACATCCAATTCAGTGCCAATGGCAGATAGAGTAGCAGGAACATAGGCCATTGCAATCGACTTGTTAAAAGTGGGCGAAAAAGTTCCACTGGTAACTTTGCCTACTACTGTTCCATTTTTGGTGATGGGATATAATTCGCGTGGTATTCGTTTCCCGGATAATTCAACCCCGACACGGATTCTTGCTGATTGGGTGTTTTTTTCTTTTAATAAAGCTTCCTTGCCAATGAATTCACCTTTGTCGAACTTAACGGCCCAACCCAGTCCAGCTTCCAAAGGATTGGTGCTCTCATCAATTTCGTGACCATATAGTGGCATGCCCGCTTCAAGTCGCAGGGTGTCTCTGGCACCAAGGCCACAAGGTTTGCATCCCAAGGATACAAGTTTTTCCCAGACTTTAATCTCCTCGCCCCTTGGTAGAATAATTTCAATCCCGTCTTCTCCGGTATACCCAGTCCTACTAACCAAACTAGGAATATCCATGGTTTTTGAATCAAAGCTAAAATAGTAACCTAACTTGGAAATGTCGTTGGAGATCAACTGTTTGGCAAGGTTGATTGATTTTGGCCCCTGTACCGCAATCATGCTGGTGGAAAGGGTTTGATCCTCGATTTTGACATTGAGAGACTTAATATTGCTTTCGAGCCAGGATACTATTTTCAAACGATTTGAGGCATTAACAACTAAAATAAAATCATCTGCGTGCTGATAAACCAGTATGTCATCAAGAATATTACCCTTTTCATTACAGACCAAATTATAGCGGACTTGGCCTGCTCTAAGGTTGGCGGAATTATTGGAGCACGTTAACTGCAGAAAATTTGTTGAATCGGGACCATGAATTCTAAGCCTGCCCATGTGGCCGATGTCAAAAATACCAGAATCATTCCTAACAGAAACATGTTCATCAACAATGGTTGTGTATTGAACAGGCATATCCCAGCCGCCAAAATCAACCATGCGTGCGCCATGAGTGCTATGCCAGGAATGAAGGGATGTCTCTAATGCCATGAAACCTCTGAGAAAATAAATAAAAACGAAGGGCGCAGCTAAAACACATAGCAGCTGGCATCGAGCCTTATAAATCACCCCCAGCCCAAACATTAAAACTTTTTGAGTCAACTATCAAGCTAGTTCCGACGGGGCTGGAAAACTCTTGCATAGTTCCTTTATTTCGCCACGAATTTTGGCCTGAAGGTTCGTGTCGTCAGGATTTGCCAGGATATCGCAGATCCAATGTGCGATTTTTTTCATCTCCAATTCTTTCATTCCTCTGGTAGTCAAGGCAGGGGTGCCAATGCGGATGCCAGATGGATCCAGGGGTTTTCTTGTGTCGTAAGGTATACCGTTCCGATTGATGGTTATACCAGCAGCGTCCAGTGATTTTTCAGCGATCTTGCCGCTTAATCCTTTGTGATTGACATCTACAAGCATCATATGATTGTCGGTGCCGCCAGAGATTATTCGATGACCCCGGGACAAGATTTCATGTGCTACCGCTCGAGCATTCGCGACAATTTGCGAAGCGTACACTTTAAATGCTGGTTGCATCGCCTCATTAAAAATGATGGCTTTGGCTGCAACGACATGCATCAGCGGGCCGCCTTGCATCCCAGGAAAAACAGCTTGGTTGAGCTTATCCGCCCAAATCTTCTTGCACATTGCCAAGCCACTTCGTGGTCCACGCAAGGTTTTGTGAGTGGTGGTGGTTACAAAATCAGCCCAAGGTACAGGAGATGGGTGTTGGTCTCCCGCCACCAATCCCGCGATGTGAGCCATGTCCACCATGAAAATGGATTTGTTATCGTTGGCAATTTCAGCAAACTTTGCAAAATCTATTATCCTGGAATAAGCACTGGCACCAGCAAGAACCATTTTTGGTTTATGCTCCTTTGCCAAGCGGGCTACTTCATCGTAATCGATTCGCCCATCATCCTGCCTTACGCCATAAGGGATAATCTTGTAAAGTTTTCCTGAAAAATTAAGGTGCATACCATGGGTGAGATGCCCACCGTGTGCCAGATTCATGCCAAGGATCGTGTCGCCTGGTTGGAGGCAGGAAAAGTAAACAGCCATGTTGGCGCTGGCGCCAGCATGAGGTTGGACATTGGCATGTTCCGCGCCAAAAAGTTTGCAAGCCCTGCTGATTGCAAGTGACTCAGCCTCATCCACGAACTCACAACCGCCATAGTATCGCTTGCCAGGGTATCCTTCAGCATATTTGTTGGTAAGAACAGATCCTTGTGCCGCCATGATTGCAGGGCTTGTGTAGTTCTCGGAGGCAATCATCTCCAAGCCTTCTTGTTGCCTTTGTTTTTCGTGAAGGATTGCCTTCCAAATTTCTGGGTCAGCTTTTTCAATTGGATTCATTTTATTCTCCATATGTTTTTATGATAGCTAGTAATGGTATTTAAAAAGAAATGCCACGGTTTGCCAGTTCTTTTTCCAGATTTAGGTCTTGTTGATAGACAATTCCATCCCAACCGCAATTCTTGGCGGTTTGAATATTCACATGAAGGTCGTCAATAAACAAACATTCAGAGGGCTTGGTTTTAGTTTTTTCATTAAGAATATCGTAGATCTGTCTGCTGGGTTTCCTGCATCGCACCTCATGGGACAAAATCAAGGAGTCAAAATGACCTAGCACATTTTCGAATTGCTTTGTGAATCTTTGTGCATGAAACCAATTGGTGTTGCTCAACAAAACCAATCTGTATGATTTGGATAATCGTGGAATGATGTCGCAGACTGGTTGGTTGGGGGCAAACATATCGCTGAATGCATGGTCGAATTCATGGTCCTGGCAGTCAATCAAGAGAGAATCACGGATAATTTTTCTATATTGTTCGGGAGTTAAGTTGCCCTTTTCGAGTTCATTTTCTGTTTGTTCCTCAAATAAAACATTTCGAATGGTTTCGATGCTTTTGTTGCAGTAATTGGCAACCTGGGTGGCAGCTTTCAGATGACTGAAAGTGCCTATCACATTTCCAAAATCAAAGACTAAAACTTTATTATCCATCAGGGAAGATTATCCGGGTTGAAAAAAATGACAACCTAATAATCTGATGAAAAAATACTGTTGTCCAAGTCCTTGTGTTTTTTGTTGGAAATCCATGCAATTTGAAAGTTTCCATTCCAATTCTTTTCCAATTTGAAGGCGGCATGAACTGAATCAAAACTTTTGGCCCATAATGAAATTATCTTGGATTCAAAACCGTCGGAATCTCTTGCTAGGAACACCTTTTCAGTGTAAAGATAGAGGCTTGATACAGTCTGTAGGATTGCAAGATAATCAAGTTCAGGAGTTGTTTCATGGAATCAAAACAATTGCGTGGGAAAATTTATGATGACATCACCCAGTGCGTCGGTGACACCCCGCTGATAAAACTCCGAAGGGTTGTTGGAGATGCGAAAGCCATGGTCGCAGCCAAGTTGGAAAATTTTAATCCACTTTGGTCGGTGAAAGACAGAATCGCTGTGAACATGATAAACACAGCTGAAAAAGAGGGCAAAATAAAGGCTGGTACGGTGATAATCGAGCCCACAAGTGGAAACACGGGGATTGGATTGGCGTTCACTTGTGCTGCCCGGGGATACAAGCTGATTGTTACCATGCCTGAAACCATGAGCCTTGAGCGAAGGCGTTTATTGAAGGCTTTTGGTGCGGAAATCGTGCTTACCCCTGGTGAGAAAGGGATGAGCGGCGCGGTTGCAAAAGCTGAGGAAATGATCGCAAACACGCCTAATTCTTTCATGCCACAGCAATTTATGAACCCTGCAAACCCTGAAATTCATCGAAAAACAACTGCTGAAGAAATTTGGCGGGATACTGCAGGAAAAGTCGATATTTTGGTTTCTGGTGTTGGAACAGGCGGAACAATCACTGGTATAAGTGAGGTTTTAAAGGCGCGAAAGCCCTCATTCAAGGCTATCGCAGTTGAGCCATCTTCCAGCCCTGTGATCACTCAAAAAATGAAGGGTGAAGAAATCAAGCCAGGCAGACATAAAATACAGGGGATAGGTGCGGGGTTTGTTCCCGGTGTTCTCAATTTGAACATCATTGATGAGGTAATCCAAGTCAATGATGATGATTCATTTGGTATGACCAGAAGATTGGCCAAAGAAGAGGGTTTTTTGTGTGGTATTAGTTGCGGAGCAGCTGCCTTTGCTGCGGTTCAGGTTGCCCATAGGCCTGAAAATGCAGGCAAATTAATCGTTGTTGTTCTGCCTGACCTTGGTGAGCGTTATCTTAGCACCCCTCTTTTTCCAGAATAATGTCTAAATTGTGGTTCCGGAGAGGAATAAAACTTCCTCTCTGGTTCTATTTCAATCATTTTCTATAATAATCCTGTGGCAGGCGATGACGGTGAAAAATGTTTTTCACCCGCCATGTCAGGATTTTTTATCGCTGCTTCCTTCATATTATCGCTGATGTTTGTTTGGTTAAAAACGGTTCATAGAAGGAACTGCTTTGGAGTTTGGTTTTATCCATGGTAAATCGAAATCTTTTACGACAGTATGACTTGTCCGATTCTGAGTTAGACAACGAATTGGCAGCCGCCTTTAGCAGGCCCGAGACGGGGGGGGATGTTGAAAATTGGCTGCTTGATGATCAACAGGAATTTGAATCAAACAAAGTTATCAAGGGCCGGATTGCCCGTATTGAAGGGGATGATGTTGTAATCGACATTGGTTACAAAAGTGAGGGTGTGATTCCCTTGAATGAATGGTTCGACGAGGCAACCGGGGAAGTTGCCTTGCCAAAAGCGGGTGAAGAAATCCAGGTTCTTCTTGAATCTGTAGAGGATGAAACTGGAAATATTCTTCTCAGCTATCGCAAAGCCAAGCGCCAAAAAGAATGGGAAATGATTATCTCCAAGCATAAGGAAGGGGATGTCATCATTGGTTTGGTCACAAAGAAAATCAAGGGTGGTCTGCTTGTCAACATTGGCGTGAATGTTTTTCTTCCCGCTTCCCAGGTGGATATCCGAAGGCCGCCGGATATTGGTGATTACATCAATCGTAATATCGAATGTAAAATTCTAAAGATTGATGAAGCTCGCAGGAATATCGTGGTAAGCAGGCGAAAACTTCTTGAAGATCAAAGGGAAGATCTCAAGAAAAAATTGCTGTCTGAGATCGAGCCAAACCAAGTTCGAAAAGGTATTGTCAAGAATATTGCTGATTTCGGCGCATTCGTCGACCTCGGTGGTATCGATGGGCTTTTGCACATTACCGATATGACTTGGGGCAGGGTCAGTAACCCCCATGAAATCGTTCATATTGACCAGCAACTCGAAGTTTATGTCATCTCTGTTGATAAAGACCGCGAAAAAATCGCATTGGGTCTCAAGCAGAAATCACAAAGCCCATGGGCCAGCGTTGCGGATAAATACCCCATTGGCAGCCGACATAACGGTGAAGTTGTCAATGTCATGAGCTACGGGGCGTTTGTCAAACTTGAATCCGGCATAGAAGGGCTTGTTCATATCAGTGAAATGAGTTGGACCAAGAGAATCAATCATCCAAATGAGATGGTTTCAATTGGTGACCAGATTGAAGTTCAGGTCTTGAACATCAATAAGGATAAGCAGGAAATTTCCCTGGGTATGAAACAAGTCCAGAACAACCCATGGGACAAAGTCGCTGAAAGATATCCACCCGGCACCATTGTGTCCGGCGCGGTTCGCAACCTTACCAACTATGGCGCATTCATCGAAATCGAGGAAGGAATCGATGGCTTGCTTCATGTTACCGACATGAGTTGGGTGCGAAAGGTTACCCATCCAAGTGAGGTTGTCAACAAGGGTGACAATGTGACATGTGTCGTCCTTAATGTGGACCAGGAGAGAAAACGAATCGCTCTTGGCCTCAAGCAAATGAACAACGATCCTTGGGAAGGCGATATACCAGGTCGATACAAGGCTGGTGAACTTCGAAAAGGCAAAGTCACCAAGCTCACCAATTTTGGTGTGTTTGTTGAACTTGAACCTGGCCTCGAAGGTTTATTGCACATTTCCGAGCTTTCTGATGACAAGATCGAAAGTCCTGAAGAAATTGTTAAGGTTGGAGATGATATCGAAGTCCGCGTTCTCCGTGTGGATGCTGCAGATCGAAAGATCGGGCTATCCCGTAGAAAGCTCAATGAGCCTTTTGTGGAACCTGAGGAAAATGCCGAGGATGAATCCGCGGCAAACAGGCCTCAACGGGAACTTCGGGGGGGCACTGGATCCGCAGGCGCTGGTAATCTAATCAACATGCCTGAGAAGGATGCTGAAAAAGAGTAAGGATTATTCCTTATATATTAACCGCCCCGGGGATTTATTTCCGGGGCGGTTCTTTTTTTTGTTCCGGTTGTACCGGTAATCCCTTATCATTTAATTATTCCTGTCTTGTGTGTTTGGTAGCTTTGAAGGGTTAGTTCCTTATTGATATCATTTTGGCAATTTATACCCTTTTACACCGTTAACACCTTTTCAGAGATGAGTTCGTCAAGTCGATAAATAACTCATGGCAAGTATTGCTTGATTTATCATGATGGTGATTTTTTCATCTTTATGCTTAATCTTGCGGTTACTTGTTAAAATGTAAGTATGAACAATTGAACTTTAGCGACCTAGGAACCACCGGAAAACACCATGACTCGAACAAGTCGCCTGCGAAGTGAAACAGTTCAATCTCCATTGGAGACTTATTTAAAAGAAATAAATGAAACTGCTCTTTTAAATGCGGATGAGGAAAAGCAGCTTGCTTATCGAATTGAAAAAGGTGATGCCGAAGCCAGGGATCGCATGGTTCGCGCCAATTTGAGGCTTGTGGTCAACATTTCACGAAGTTACACGGGTAAAGGACTCGCTCTTCAGGATCTTATTGAAGAAGGGAATCTTGGCCTTTTAAGGGCTGTTGAAGGCTTTGACCCAACGATGAATACCCGCTTTAGCACTTATGCGAGTTATTGGATCAAGCAATCGATAAAACGAGCCCTTGTGAATACCGCAAAGACCATCAGGGTTCCAGCATATATGGTTGAACTTTTGGCAAAATGGCGCAGGGCAAATGCTATTTTGCATGATAAGCTAGGCAGGCCTCCATCTCATGAGGAGATCGCGGCCAGCTTGGATTTACCCAAGAAAAAGTTGAATATTATCAAGAAAGCGATCAAGGTTTATCATTCTGCTCCCCAACCCGAACAATCCGATAGTGGTTGGTCGTTGGAAGAGATGATCATGGATTCCAACACAAAATCCCCTGATAATGAAATGGTGGATGCTGATGATTTGGTTCATGTGAAGGACCTTTTGGCGAAAATGGATCCCCGGGAGGCCACAGTACTTAAAATGCGATTCGGCCTCGATGATGAGGAACCCAAAACCCTTAAAGAAATTGGTGAGAGTTTGGGGCTGACCAGGGAAAGGGTCCGCCAAATTGAAAGCGAAGCCTTGGAAAAACTTGGCATTAGCATGGGGGTCAATTCTTAGTATGGGTAAGAGGGGCAAGTGATATTGCCCCTTTTCAGCCATGTCGGCTTTCTCCTTACATAAATTCAATCTTTTCTCTTGCTTATCTCCCGGCCTTTACAGGCCGATAAGGATTATTAGGAATTTATTCCTTAATGATTTGGGGAGATGATGCGAAGTCTTTTTTTTGCCTATTTCTTTTTGATCATACTAATTTCCACAATGGTAAGCGTTTCTCATGCGGCTGATTCCAGTTCGGAATCTCCCGCGGATTCACACTGGAAACAAGGTCAGAAATTCCTGGATGCCGGGGACCCTGCAAACGCCATCAGGTCTTTTAGGCAATCGCTTGCAATTAATCCCGATTCTGCAAAAACGCATCTGTCCATGGCTGCAGCCTGCCTTGCCCAGGGCACCGATTCCATTGCTGCAATTCATCTTAAATATTGCTTGGAACTTGAGCCGGGTAATGTGATAGTCAGGCAAAATTACGCCGATCTGCTCCTTAGGATGAACCAGCTTGAGGATGCCAGGGATCAATTTAATTTATTCATCAGGGACACCCAGCAGTTTGGTGAGCAGGCTAATCGCCATATGATACATGCCCACAGCCGATTGATGGCTATATCAGAACAATTGGGTGATGCCTATGAAGAGCATTTGAATCGAGGAATAGGTTTGTACTTGTTATCGCTTGAAAAAACAAAAAAAAATCAGCAGGAGGTACCAAACGACCAGAATCTTGAGGCTTTGTTGTTTCGTGCCGCAGGTGAGCTTACCCAAGCACGATTGACTCGTGGTGACCAGGTCCGCCCGTGTTGGTATTTGTACCTGGTTTGGAATAAACTGGCATGTTCGCAACCCGCACAGCGGTGGTATAGAATTACTGCGCAGGATGCCTCCCTTGAATATTTGACACCCAAGGAATTTCAAGACTTTCATTTGGTTAGGAAATTCACTGAATCGGAACATATTCGGAAATAATTCCAACATTTTTTGCTTTAAAGTGTTATTATTTGCAGATGTTAGGCTTTGGACTTAAGTTGTTGCCGCTTAGGAAATATCTAATGTTTTCATCAATAAATTTTATTAAAGCTCTTGGTTTCTCGATCTTGATTATTCCAATGATAGCTCTGGCACAACCTCTTCCACTCGAAGACATTTTAAAAGAAAGAACTGCAAGCTCGGAAATATTCAACAAGGCGCTTCGTGGCGAAGTTCCTTTCGATGTTAAAAATCCAAAGCATGTCCAAGCTGTTGATGTTAATGCCAAGTATTATGTTTACAGGGTAACCAGACCTGAAATTCAGGGTGAACCCGGAAAAATGGATGGCATTTTCAAGGAATTTGAAAGTGTTTTAAAGCAACTTAAAACCAAATCTGATAATCCATTTAATTCCAGCTTTCTCGAAAAGGTACTTGAGCGAACCAAGGAAATTTTTCCAAACACATCCGTCAGTGCACGCATTAATGCTGTTCGAATGCAGGCCATGTGCCCTTCCGAAATAAGTTCCTGCGATATCGCTGGTCAAAAGGCTTTGCCTGACCAGTTCATGGAGTCTTTTGTGAATGTCTTGCAAAAGTCAGCGGATGATGGAATGAAACTTTACGCAATGAAAGGAATTCGGGACACCTATAAGGTAATTCGCCCCATGGCATTGGTAAAGAAGGCTAGTAACAGGGTGAATTTGAATCCAGCGGTAGAGGCAAAGGTTGCTGAAGCTTTGGCTTCGATTATTGAAAATCCAAGAGTTTATCCTTCAGGCACCGCGCCTGAAGTAGTTGAAGGGTATCGGGTCTTGAGGCGTGAAGCCATTAAAGCCCTAGCCCAGGCCCGCGCCCCTATTGCGGGTGAAAAGGGAAAGACCGCCCTCATTCTTGCGAAATTTGCGAATGGTTCAGATATCAAACCTGAGCCAAGACTGGATGAAAGGGTTGAAGCTGCAATTGGTTTGCTAAATCTTCGTGTTCCTGAAAATGATACAAGTGAATACAACATGGAAGCAGCCCTGTACCAATTCAGTTCGTTCCTGGTCGATTTTTTTCAAAGGTTTGGTTCAAGAAATGATTCCGAGATGGAGAAATTGTTTCCTTGGAAATATTACGCCGCGCGAATCTCAGATTCAGTGGATGAGTTAAATAGAGAGGTGAAAAATCCTTATCTAACCGAGGTTGTCCAAAAGATTGGATTGGGTTTGAGTGATATGGAAAAACAAGAAAAGGCTGCGGTTCCCCAGCTAGCTGAATTTGTACAATCTAAAAAGCCCGCCAGCTTGTTGATTTATAAAAAGATACCCGGCACGGAGATCAAGACTCCGGGGAATTAGCTCAAGAGCTTTCCTCTGGAGGATAGTTTAAAAGAATATTCTCAACAACCTTGATATCTCTCTCATCCACGCCTTCACGCCTTTGGTACCTTCGCTTGAGGCTATCAAGTACATGAAGCCACATTATTCTGTCGGGGATAAGTCCTTTTGTCCAGTCACCACGCTTTTTATGCTTGAACTTGAACGCCCAAACTCCTGCAAATCTTTCAGCACTTATGTATCTTTTTTCCCCTGTATCGGGGTCAATATCATGCCATTTTATTTCAATCATTTGGAATACCTTGCCAAGGTTTTCTCAATCGTTGAAGTAGATTGCTGAAATCATCCGGCAAAGCCATGTTCCAGTGCAGCGGTTTGCCTGAAATTGGATGGATAAAACCAAGTTCAGCAGCATGTAATGCCAATCGAGGGAAGCCACTGCCGTCTGGAAGAATAGTCCCATTTGCCGTTGTCCTGTACACTTTCTCACCGCAAACGGGTGATCCCTTTTCAGCGAGATGAATTCGAATCTGGTGGGTTCTGCCCGTTTCAAGCTGGCATCCAACAAGCGTGAAACCCTTTAGATTTTCAACCACATGCACATGAGTGACCGCTTTTTTACCATGTTGCGAAAAAGGAGCACTACCACGCCGGCCATCACCACGGTCCCGGATTAAAAAAGATTCAATTGTTTGAGCGGCGATTGATCCGGGAATCAATGCGAGGTATTTCCTCTCAACTGAATGATTGAAAAACTGTCTTCCAAGGCCCTTTTCAGCATCAGGAGTTCTGGCAAACACCAGGAGTCCGCTTGTTTCCTTGTCCAATCTTTGGACCACCCTTAATCTTTGTGGCTTTCCTTTGGCATCTTTTGGTGGTAGGGACGCGATTTGCTTCACCACCAGGTCTTCAAGTGTGGGGCTTAGGGTTTTTCGTGACTCTTTCCATGTTTTTTCGGCTGGATGTCTGACCGAATTAATCCCTGGTGGTTTTTCAACGACAACCAGGTGTTCATCCAAATATCTTATTTTTATTTCCTGCTTGATTAATGCCTTGCTCTCAGGTTTTTTAAGCAACTCTACCTCTTCACCAGCGTGGACTCTACGGGCAGGGTCGAGGCATAATTCGTTTCCAATTTTGACATGGGCCTGAGTGATGAGTTTTTTAATTCGAGACCAGCTTAATTCAGGCGCGATAACTCTTATAATACCGGCAAGCGTTGCCCCCTCATTTTCCGAAGATACCGGATGCTTGATGTTTTTGTGAATGTTCATTATCAAGATTTACCTTCGTTTTCGGGCTGATGATCTTCCCGGGCGGTAACCTTTGTTCTGGTTTTTTGAAGGATGATTGGAAGGAGCGTGATAATGTTCGTCATCCAAGGTTTCATTTGCCTTGGCTCTGCGTGACTCAAATGCCTCCTTGGGCGGAGTTGCAGGTATAAGAGCATCGCATGAGTTTCCAATCAAATCCATTCTGCCTGCCGCTTCAAGAGCTTTTCTCACTTCAAAATAATTCTCAGGCTTGAAAAACTGTAATAGTGCCCTTTGCATTTTTCGGTCACGAATGTTCTTGGCAATGAAAACTTCCTCACCGGTCATAGGGTCTATGCCCGTGTAATACATGCAGGTGGCGATATCAAAAGGTGCGGGAATAAAATCCTGAACCTGGTCTGGTTTGTAACCGTTGCGTTTAAGGAAAAGTGCCAGGGCAATCATGGAATGCAAATCAGAGCCAGGGTGGCTTGCTATATAATACGGGACAAGATATTGCTTGGGTTTCCCAGCTTTTTTTGAGGCGATTTTGAACTCATCCGAAAAAGACTTGAAATTATCATGAGTCGGTTTTTTCATCAATTTAAGTACATTTTCATCTGCTGCCTCTGGGGCGACTTTTAAATGACCGCCTACATGGTGCGCTGCTAATTCCTCCAGGTATTCAGGCGATAGTTGTGCCAGGTCCATTCGTATGCCACTGGCGACAAGAACTTTTCTTATTCCGGGTATTTCCCTGGATTTTTGCATTAACTTGATGATTGGGCCATGGTCGGTTCCAAGTAATTTACAAATGGTTGGATGCACGCATGAAAGCCTTTTGCATTTGGCCTCAACCTCCGGGCGGGTGCATCGCATTTTATACATGTTCGCGGTCGGGCCACCAATGTCACTGACAACACCATTAAATGATTCATCCCGTCCCATTTTTCCAAGTTCCAAAAGCACGGATTCTTCCGATCGGGATTGTATGATCCTGCCTTGGTGCGCGGTAATGGAGCAAAAAGTGCATCCGCCAAAACATCCGCGCATTATGGTCACCGAATCCTTGATCATTTCATGGGCAGGAATTTTTTCCTTGTATACGGGGTGTGCTTTTCGGGTGTATGGAAATCCATAAATCGCATCCATCTCAGGCGTTGAAATCGGGAAGGCGGGAGGTGTAGCTACAATTGCCTGGTTGTCATGGTATTGGATTAGTGTCTTGGCGTTGAACGGGTTGGTGTTGAGGTGTATGACCTTGGTTGCTTGCACAAAAGCAAGCTTGTCTGTCTTTACTTTTTCGAAGTTTGGTAGAACCTCGAATCCGGTGATCCTTTTGATGCCGTTCTCGTCTTTGATCGGGAACTTTTCAGCTATCAAATTTTCCTGCCCTACGGGAGGAGTGTCTTTCGCCCCCAGGGCGAAGGCTATTCCGCGCATGTCGCGTAATTGTTGAACGGATTCACCAGCAGCCAACCTTTTTGCAATCTCGACAATGGTTTTCTCGCCCATGCCATATGCGACAATATCAGCCTTGCAATCCAATAGGATTGATTTTCTGACAGTGTCGCTCCAATAATCGTCATGGGCCAATCTTCGCAAGGACGCTTCAACCCCGCCAGCGATGATCGGCACACCAGGAAACGCCTCTCGTGCGCGATGGCAATATGGAAGAGTGGCCCTGTCAGGACGCAGGCCAATTTTACCACCGGGGGAATATGCGTCATCATTTCGAACTTTTTTGTTGGCAGTGTAGTGATTGATAAGGGAATCAAGATTTCCAGCACTGATTGCGAAGAATAATCTTGGTCTGCCAAATTGCCTCCAAGGTTCTGCAGATTTCCAGTCGGGCTGGCTTAGCATCGCGACTTTGAATCCCGCATTTTCCAAACTACGGGCAAGAATAGCCATGGCAAAGCTGGGATGATCAATATAAGCATCGCCGGTCACGAAAACCACATCCACCTCAGACCAACCCCTTGCTTTCATTTCAGCAAAAGAAGTCGGGCAAAGCGGTGAATCATATTCTGCCGATAGAGGTAACTCAAATCGCTTGGAATTTTTATTGGTACTTTTTTGCATCAAAGTATGTGCTGGTAATGTTTAAGGGTAATTCCCCGCAATAAACATTATAGATGCTTATCGGGAAAATACCGCCCCCTTGGGCGTTTCTGCGTTGGATTTGTTTTTCATCTGTATTACAAACTCCAAAGGTAACGATTGAAGGATGTCTAAAAGGTCTTTTTCCAATAAAAGTGTGGTAGCTTCCTGGATGGATACCCATTTTCTAAGTCTTTGTCGATGTTCCGGGTAAATGTCATTGACAATGGAAACTTCCATTAAAAAGACGGTGACGAGATGTGTAAGTCCGGATTTAGAATAAGAATAAGAACCAACAGGGTCATTGTGTAATTTTCCGGTTAAACCCGCTTCTTCCCATGCTTCCAATAATGCTGTTTCAGAAGCGGTTTTTCCTTTTGAAATTGATCCCTTGGGAATCACCCAGCGTTTGCCACTTTTGGAAGTGACCAAACATATCTTTCCATTATAAAGCGGAATGGATGCAGCCTGTAATAGTGAAGGGGATTTGCAATTGTCTGCCATGACTGAAATTCCATCCTTGGAAGTTAATGTTCCATAGTTTTAAACGGATATTCATTGCAGTCAAGCCAAACTTGAAAAAATTAACCATAACTACATGAGATTTTGTTCAAATCGATTACAATTTAAAAGATGTCTTGTGGGTGGCTCTGAGGTTTTTATTTCCATGGTTTTCAGGTAAATGATGGCATCATGAATAATCCTGATAATGTACTTTTGGTTGAGGATGAACCCGGCGTTTTGCAGACTTTTGCTGAATGGCTTGAATCTTCCGGTTTTGGCATCAATGTGCATAAGGCCAAAGACGCTGAATCGGCATTGAAAATCGCATCCGAGAACCAGTTGGATCTTGCAATCCTTGATTGGAATCTCGGCGCGGGTTTGAATGGGCTTGATTTGCTTGAGGACCTATTCATTTTTCATCCTGATATCGTTGCAATACTTGTAACGGGTTATGCCAACCAGGCGACGCCACTGCATGCGATGAGAATAGGGGTCAGGGACTATCTCGATAAAAGCCAGGATCTGACCAGGGACAAGTTCCTTGGATCGGTGCTGAATCAATTGAAAAAAATTCGCCCAATCAAATCGCAGCGTGCTTTCCAGAAAAAACTAGAGGCTTTCAAGGTGATGGTTTCCAAGTCCCTGGAAATGATTGATTCGAATACTGCTTTTAAAAATGAAAATTCGTTGGAGTCCACAAGTCATAAAATTCTCAAGGTTGCATTTGAAATGCAATCCATGAAGATTGCCGCACTTTATCAGATTGGATTTGCTGGGTTTGATCCCAGTGCGGGATGCCTTTTGGCAACTTATGATGGGATAACATTCAATTCGTCCAGGGTTGATTTTGGCAGCAGTGTCGCATCATCGGCATGCAATCAATCATCAGGAATCGCAATGAAGGTTGATATTTCCAAGTTTTCCAACCGGGACTTGTTTGTGTTGCAACCATTTGAAGCAAATGCTCGGTGCGCGCTGTTTTTGCCGCTGAAACACCAGGAGGAACTGGTTGGAATACTTGAACTGGTTGATCCAGTGGATTCAGGTTCAATAAAATTTGCTGATTTATGTGGTATTTATGCAGAACTTATCTCCATTGCTAATGCAAGGGATAAGGCAAAAAACCAATTGATAATGATCATGGAGAAGGCCCTGAAGCTTGCTGATCCCTTGAACAACGATAATCTGAGTGCCAAAAGTCTTGGAGAAACAATAAATAATGCAATTGAAGGAACGGGAATTTCCAGCGAGGAAATTGAATTTTTGAGCCAGGTCAGAATCCTTCAAAATCGGTTCGGAAATACCGCCTTGAATTCCAGCACCGAGCTTCTAAAAACCGTGGAAAAGATGCTTGCCTCATCCTTTGGGGAGGCCTCCAAGTGAGCGGCCAGGGTCCACCCCTTGAATTTTTCAAAGTGGTGCAAAATTTGACCACACTTGGGATTTTAGATGGCTTGTTGCGGAATCCTCTGGCGGATGGCAGGGATGTTGGCATCGCCTTGATTGACACCGGAGTGCATGTCTCCAAACTCCAAAATAAATTTGAAGCTGAAAATTCAAGTTTTAAACCGATCATCAGCGCAAGCTTTTGCGCGGGTGGTAACATAGACTATTCTGAATCAGTGGTCCCATTTTTACCGCATGGAACAGTGGTTGCGGATATCGTTTTGTCCCACGCCCCTAAAGCCAAGATTTATTCCGCAAATGTTTTCGGGTTTCGATCCTTTACCGAGCTTGATATTCTCCTCCACGCGATACATGTGGCCGTCCATGAATGGAAATGCAAGGTGATAAATATATCCCTTGGGCTTCCCGAGGAGCGGATCCAACAACCTTGGCGAAGATTGCATTTTTTAAACGCCCTTGAGGATGCCTATAGGAATGATGTGCTGGTATTTGCCGCTGGTCATAATGAGCATCCGTTGGCTAGAAGCTTTCCCGCATTGTTTGAGTCCTCACTTTTTTCGGTAAACAAGCAAATGATGGATGGCATGCTCAAATTCAAATATTTTCCAATGGCCGGATTGGAATTTTTAGGGCATGGCCTGGCTGACCTTGCACCCCCGGGTTCAGATCCTGCAACATCTTGGGCCACCGCTCATCTGGCAGGAACTGCAGCTAAAATCGTTTCCCTATACCCCAGCATCAAGCCATTTGAAATGAAGTCGATACTTTATTGGATTTCACAGCAGTGGTATGGAAATTCAGGTTGTGATTCCTAATTCCGTCATTCTCCTGTAAAGCGAGCTTAATGCGATTTTAAGTTTTTTCGCTGCTTCCCGCTTGTCAGGGAATTGGCTTAGAACGATCTCTATATGTTGTTTTTCAAACCTTTTGACAGCTTCATCAAGGCCGTCAGCCAAAATAAATTCCCCAGTGGTTGGAGTGAATCCCGGGGGTAAGTCCGAGGGTGCCACCAGCGGACCATCAGAAAGAATCACCGCTCTTTGCAAAATGTTTTCAAGCTCACGAACATTACCTTTCCATGGGTTTGCAAGCAGTATCTGCATTGTTTCGTGACTGACCCCGGTGAATCTTTTTCCCATTGATTTGGCGTGCTTGTCCAGGAGAAATTCAACCAGTTCCGGTATATCCTCCAATCTTTTCCGAAGCGGGGGCAGCGTGATAGATACAATATTCAAACGGTAGAACAAATCCTCACGAAACCGCCCTGCATCAACCTCCACTTTCAAGTCCTTGTTAGTGGCAGCCAAAATTCTGGCTTCGACCGTGACGGGTTCATTCGCGCCAACGGGCAGGATTTCTTTCAATTCAATCGCGCGCAAAAGTTTGGCTTGGGTTGCAAGGGGCAATTCCGCGATCTCATCAAGGAACACCGTGCCTTTTCCGGCATGCATGAACACCCCGACCTGATCCCTGTCCGCCCCGGTGAATGCTCCTTTTTTATGGCCAAAAAGTTGATTTTCGAGAAGATCGTTTGGGATAGCGGCACAATTGACCGCCAAAAATCTGCCTTGTGATTCCTTCGAGTTCAATGTTGGGGAATTAGCCTGTTCATGAATCACACGGGCCAGCAATTCCTTGCCTGTTCCACTTTCCCCTGTGAGCAAAACCGTTGACCTGGTGGGCGCGACTTTGCAGGCTAACTCAATGGTTTGCCTCATAACCAGACTTTTTCCAATTATTTTGGTTTCAGGGGTGATCCGATTCAGTTCTTTTCTGAGCCACTGATTTTCAAGTGCCAATCGCTTTTGTTCAAGTAATCGTTTTATTTTTTCAGATAGTTCGGCAAGGATCACGGGTTTGATGAGGTAATCTTGCGCTCCTTTTTTAAACGCCTCGACCGCGTTTTCAACCGTCGCGTAAGCGGTGATCATGACGACAAAAACTTCAGGGCTTATTCTTTGCAGTTCCTGAAGGAAACAAATCCCATCCATTCCGGGAAGTTGCAAATCACATAGGCATATTTCAAACCGATTGCTTCCTGCCAGTTTCAATCCTTCCTCCCCGCTACTGGCACAAATGACCTTGAAACCTTCCTGGGAAAGAAATTCCGCGAGGGTTTCACGAATCAAGGGCTCATCATCAATCACAAGAATTCCAGGAAGGGGGCCCTTGGTTGTTATTGGATATTTTTTGGATTCAATCATTTGTAACCTTTGTCATCTCCACGGAGATTCTTGGATCCAGTGAGGGAAGGGTTGCCCTGAAAAGGGAACCGCCCTCGGGCTTTTGAAAAAAACAAAGAGTTCCCGAGTGCTCTTCCATGATTTTTCGGGAAACAAAAAGGCCAAGTCCGGTGCCGTGCTTTTTTGTGGTGAAAAATGGCTGAAAAAGTTTTTTAACATCCTCTTGGGCAACTCCTGGTCCGTTGTCACTGACTTCAAAGCTGATGTTATTTCCATCTAGTGTCAATCCAACTTCAATGATGCCGCCTGTTCCCGCAGCATCAATCGCATTCAGTATCAAATTTAAAACCACTTGCACCAACTGGTCATGGATGCCATGGATCGCGATCTGGTTGTGTGTGATGGGTAGTAAGATTACTTTGCCTCTTGTGCGCTTGTAATATTTTGCAATATTCATCGCTTCCTCGATGATGGGTAGAGGCTTGATTATTTTCCTTTCCATGTTTGCAGGCCTGGAAAAATCCATGACTTCACGAAGAGTATCACGAATCCGGGTTAGTTGGCCGCTCATAAGGCCAAGTTTTTCCTTTGTGTAGTCATCGATCTCTTTTTTTTGAAGAATTTGGACCATCGAGGAAATCGAAGTGAGAGGATTGCCAACCTCATGCGCAATGCCAGCAGCCAAAAGTCCAAAGGCTGCCATTTTTTCCTGCTGCAATACCTGGGCTTGGGCCTCCTGCAATTGCTTGGATCTTTCCGCGATTCTGGCTTCAAGTTCTGATTGGTTTTTCAATAACTCATCATTCAACAACCCGAGGGAGGAACTGGTTTTTCTCAGGAGTGAAGTTAATGCGGTTGAAGCCCATGCGAGCCATCCCATCACAATCATGGTCAGGAAGATGAAAATTTTATTTTGGGAGTTGTCATTGAGCAGAAAAAACAAGACACCAAGGCTTATGCAATGGAGGGAAAAACAAAATGTCGTCACCAACCAGGAGTTTCTCAATGCGCAACACAGGATTGAGAGGAAATAGTAGTACCGGAAAGTGCTGGATAGCCCCTCTTCAAAATAACATAGAAGGCCGATGAAAAGGGATTCCATGGCTGCTATAAACAATGGATATTTCCCAAGAAATACTGTTTTCTTCCAACTAAAATAGGTATCGAGGAGAGTGTATGCCACACCGATGGCAAGGATTAAATTCAAAAGGCTTCTGCGATCACCGCTTAAATCTGTGGCGTTGACAAGAAAATAACCAATAAGAACCCCAAACCATCTTATTTTTACAACGATGGCTTCGGCTTCAAGATCCCAGGGGCCAGGGGCCATTTTGTTTATCATGATATTTATGATAGGCCCGTGTTGGCGAATTTAAAACTTAATTTTATTAATCAAGATGATGGGAATGATGTCTTTCTACCTATGGAATAATATGAAAAACCAAGGCTTGAAAGGATTTTTGGCTCGTACAGGTTTCTACCATCAAAAATCACATTCTCCTTGAGGATACCTGCCATGAACTGGAAGTTTGGATTTCTGAATTCCTGCCATTCCGTGACAATTGCAAGGGCATTTGCTCCTTGAAGTGCATCGTATGGCTTGTTGCAATAAATTATCTTGTCTCCGTACAAGGCCTTCACATTTGGCATTGCCTCGGGATCATGAACCTGAACCCTTGCACCCGCGTTCAAAAGGGAATCAATCAGAACCAGGGCGGGAGCTTCCCGAATATCGTCAGTCCGTGGCTTGAATGCCAGACCCCATATTGCGAAAACCAGCCCTTTCAATTTTCCTTTGAAGTGATCATTGATTTTTGAAAAAAGAACTTCTTTCTGAAGTTCATTGACGGTATCGATGGCTTTCAGCATGGTAGGGGCGATCCCGATCTCATTTGCCATGTGTATCAAGGCTCGAATGTCCTTGGGGAAGCAACTGCCGCCATATCCCGCGCCAGGAAAAAGGAATTGAAACCCTATCCTGATATCATGGCCGATTCCCCTTCGGACATCATTGATGTCGCCTCCCATTTTTTCGCAGATATTCGACATTTCATTTATAAAACTGATTTTTGTTGCAAGCATGGCGTTTGCCGCGTACTTGGTCATTTCCGCACTTTCAGGTGACATCACAAGCAAAGGCCTCTCTGTTCTTAAAAAAGGCGCATACAATTCCTTGAATACTTCTGACAATTCAGGAGATCGGATCCCTACGACAACCCTGTCGGGTTTGGTGCAATCCTCTATAGCAGCACCTTCCTTGAGAAATTCAGGGTTGCTGCATACATGAATTGGGAATTTGCTGTTGGTGTTCACTATTTCCTGAACTTTTTTATTGGTGCCGACCGGAACAGTGCTTTTGATGACTAAAATTTTAGTTTTGTCGGCTGCGAGTGCGATTGATTTCGCCACTGCAAAGACTATGGATAAATCCGCGGCACCAGATTCGCTTTGAGGAGTGCCAACAGCAATAAACACCAGATCGCTGGCTTGGATTCCCCTTTGTAAATCAGTTGTGAAAACAAGCCTACCATCGCGGGAGTTGCGCTGCACCATTTCCAGCAAGCCCGGTTCATAAATGGGGATTTTCCCCTTCTCAAGGACAGCGATTTTCGCCTCGTCCTTGTCGATGCAAATCACCTCGTTGCCACTGTCTGCGAAACAAGTTCCAGTGACCAATCCAACATACCCTGTTCCTACAACTGCTATTTTCATTTTGCTTCCTTGGGGTTTTGTAATTGTCCTGAAATATTAAGGCGCCAATAATTCAAGGTTTCTGTTAAAGTTTCATGAATTGAATAGGCTGGTTTCCATTCAAAAGATGATTTCAATTTTTGAATACCGACAATCAATTGTTGATCATTGTTTTTTGAGTTCCCTTTCGATTCTTCCTCGAATTCTAATTTTGGGAACTTTGAAATAGATATGAGGGTTTTTAAAGCATCAGAAATCCTAGTGTTTTTTCCCGAGCCAATATTATAGGCTTCTCCGGGTTTTCCATGTTCCATTAGTTTTTGATAAGCCCGGACGGTGTCTCTCACATCCGTAAGGTCTCGGAAAGCTGAAAGTGGACCAGTTTTGATAATGGGTGGTTTGCCAAGAAGTTCAATCTCAGCGATCTGTTTTGAAAAACTGGCAATTGCAAAATCTGTGGATTGCCGGGGACCAATATGATTAAAAGGACGGGCCCTGATGATTTCAATTCCATCAGTTTTCCAAACTTGATAGCTGAGAAGATCCGCTGCGGCCTTGCTGGATGCATACGGACTTTCAGGCATTAATTCGGATGTTTCAGTTTTGATTTCCAAGTCATACCGGGCGGAACCATACACCAGGCCAGAACCAGCAAACAGAACCCTGGGAGAACAGCCTGACTTTTTTATGGCTTCATAAAGAGTCTGCGTGGCGCCCAAATTGCCCTGCCATGTATTGCCGGGATTCACAAAAGACTTATTAGTTTGGGCAAATCCTGCTAGGTGATAAACATGCGTGGGATTGATTTTTTTTAAAATTGTTGAAAGGTGTTCGGGGTCCTGAAGGGTGCAGGTGTGGAGGGGAATTTTCTTGAGTTTCTCGGTAATGTCATAAGGCCATTTTCCAGACCTGCTGACGCCATGAATCTCGTTGTCGGATCCGTGCAGAAGCTCGGCCAGGTATGAACCGGCAAACCCTGTGATTCCTGTGATCAGAATCCTTCCGGGATAGTTCTTTTGGTTAGCGGTGCCCATATTGCTTTTGATAATATGAAAGATAATCACCTGTTCGAATGGAATTAACCCAGTCAGAGTTTGCAAGGTACCATTCAACAGTTTTCTTCAGGCCTTCCTCAAATACAACGGTGGGTTTCCAGCCAAGTTCCCTTTCAGCCTTGGAGCAATCGATGGCGTAGCGCTTGTCATGTCCTGGCCTGTCTTGGACATATCGTATTAGGGAGTGAGGCTTTTTGAGATTGTCGAGAAGCGCATGAGTAAGTTCGAGATTTGTGCGTTCACTTTTTCCGCCAAGGTTGTAAACTTCTCCAACTTTGCCTTTCCGCCATACTGCGTGTATGCCAGCACAATGATCATTGACATGAATCCAGTCTCGGACATTCAAACCATCCCCATAGACTGGAACCTGTTCATTTCGCTGCAGATTACTGATGAAAAGTGGGATGAGTTTTTCAGGGAATTGATACGGTCCGTAGTTGTTGGAGCATCGTGTTGTCATTGCTGGAAAACCAAAAGTGTGCACATAACTTCGCACAATGAGGTCGGAAGAAGCCTTGCTGGCGGAGTAAGGACTATTGGGAGCAAGAGGTGTATCTTCTGTGAAATACCCCGTATCACCCAAGCTTCCATATACCTCATCCGTTGAAACATGGACAAATCTGGTGATTTTGTGTGCCCTTGCCGAATCCAATAAAACCTGGGTTCCAACAATGTTACTTCGAATGAATGGTCCGGAATCTAAAATACTTCGGTCCACATGACTTTCGGCAGCAAAATGAATGACCGAGGTTACTCCATCCTTTAATACGGAATCCACATCCTGCTTATTAGCGATGTCACCTTTGAAAAATTTTAGTCGAGGGTTATTTTCCAGGTCCTTTAAGTTTGCCAAATTACCCGCGTAAGTAAGGAGATCAAAGTTAACAACTTGAATATTGGGTTCCTTTTCCAGAACCATACGAATGAAATTACTGCCTATAAATCCGCAACCTCCGGTGACTACTAACTTTTCCATGAATAATCCTTTAATGAATGGCAAAGATAATAGATTAGAAGTAACTTTTTTTTAGGGTTTTTGGGAAGAGCATTTTTCTGATTCATTTTGAAAAGAAAAGTTTAAAAACCAGGATTATGTCCTTTTGGCTTGACATAATCCTCATGTGGATTTAACTTTAAGTCACTTGGCGGCGGAGAACATATTATCCCTTCCGTACAAATCAGGAGTGGTAACCGTGACTAAAAAAGAAATCGTTAAGCAGATTTCTGACAAAATCGGTTTGACACAATTAAAAACCAAAGAAATTGTGCAACAGACATTTGATGCCATTGTTGACACTCTCTTGGAGATTGGGCGTATAGAATTGCGTAATTTTGGAGTTTTTGAAGTTAAACAGCGTAAAGCAAGAAAAGCTAGAAACCCAAGAACTGGCCAGCGGGTTGATGTTCCCCCCAAATATGTTGTTACTTTTAAGCCTGGTAAAGAAATGGAAGAAAGAGTTAAAAAACTCTCAGCTTTGCCTGTCGATATCGGGGGCGAAGGCGTGATTTTAGGTAACACTGATGATGGTGAAAAACCACAATCATCTTGATTAATTTGTCTAGTTGCTTTTAATTAACAATTAGTCAACAAATTTTCACTTTTTAAGTTTTTTCAATTACCCTAGTTTGTTTTTTCGTTAAACCCATTATATTTAATTGTTTTCTTCTCAAGCTTAAATTCATTACATCCGATAATACCCTTAGGTTTGTTGAATTCCTGGTTTTTATAGCCAAGATGACTTAAGCCTTAGATCTGATTTCTGGATCTTAGATGCTTTGAAAGGGTTTAATCATGAGTCGTATATTTTTATTCTTGGTGATCGGGTTGGTGATCCTCTCTAACACAGGCTGCCTTATAAACGCATATTCTTCTGATCCCAGCATGCGAATAAAAGCGTTGGTTAACCAGTCTGAGGATTTAAGACAGATAGAGCAGGAGTGGTCACGGATTTGGTTTACTGATCATCCTTCCCACCTGACCAATGAGCGTGTTGATGGTGGTTTGCAGTAACGGATAAAAATTTAAAATATTAGATCCCGCTTTCTAATTCTTGGAAAGCGGGTTGTTTTTTATTGATGACCATTTTATTTCATCCCCAGTGAAGCGAAGATGAAATCCCTCCAATTTTTGGCCCTTTGGGAAATCAATCGTCAGATCATTTGATCCTTGGTTTAATTCCAAATCGAAAGAAAGGGATGTTTCTGAAAATCGAGCAGGTTGGGTGGTAGCAGGATGATTGTTCAATTTTAATTCAAATACATCTCGGCTTAGAATGTTGATTTGAAATTTGGTTTTCTTGTTCGAAAAAATCTGGCATTGGAACGACACTCCATCAGATGTGGAAAAACCGAGTTTTTGCAAATTAAAAAAACCATCAGGCTGTGCGGATATTAAAAAGCTTTTATTATCACCGGACTTGTTTGAATCTATCTTGCCCACCATGCATGCCCCTGAAAAGTTTTGATTGATGCCATCGTGTTGTTTAAGAAAGGAAATCAAATCGCAAAGGTCGTTGTAACTAAAATAGCTGGAATAGGAATCAGGCATGATCGATGTCTTCACCGAAACCATCGACTCGATGTCCGTTATTTTGAAAGTTGAGATTTCGCCATCCTTGTCAGCAAGAATGACACGGTCATTATCCGAAAATAACTTGTGCCCAGAATAAGATACTTTGTTTTTAGTTTTGATTTCATAAGTGTTTGAGTCTTTTGTCTCAATTGAAGGGCTAAGCAGCTGGCGGGCAATTTTTGATGCTTCCGCATCCTTTTTCAAATGTAAATCCGGTCCAATGGGAGTTCCATTACCATCAAACTGATGACATCTGATGCAGGATGTTTTTTTGATGTTTGAAAAAATACTTCGGCCTCTTGATGGACTGCCAATCTCTTTCACATGTTTTTCAAAAAGTTGCGTCAAAGGACTATTTTTTTCGGTGAGTAGGGCTTTCCTTAGGACTAAGGAATTCAAATCTTTTCCTTCCGGAGATTTCAATCCATGAGTTTTAAGACTTTCTGATATCAATGGCAGTAAGGCTGGGTCGGATTTTCCAGATTCAAAGTAATCGTAAAGGACCTTTGCCCCGGTTGGTGTCCCACTCAATAATTGCAATGCCTCGCTTTTTAATTTGTCATGGAATAACACAGAATCAAGAAGCCCTTGGATATGTTTTGCCGACTTATCCGGGTCTAGTGCAAACAAAGATTGCAAAGCGGCCTGTCGCACTCTCAAGCTTTCTTTTTGAGATCTTGAGCCGCTTAGAATGTTGGTAATGATTTGAAATGAATCCATGGCTTTTAAGGCTGTAACAGTTTCCAGAAGTGATAGTTTCTCATCATCCTGGATTTCCTGGCTGCCCAGTTTTTCTACTATTTTTCTGGTGAAAATTTTTAAACTGTTTCCCTTTATCAAGCCTATGGAAGTCAGCTTTAACCTAAGATCAACATCATCCATGCAGGCTTCGAGAAATTTTTCCAGCTTCTCAAACGACAAATCCGGGAAAGCACTTAATGATTCCAGCAAGGTTGTTTTTACCAATACATCCATTCCCTCCTGTTTCGAGCAAAAATTGGCCAGTTGGGATAGAATTGTTTCCGATATTGAAGTTTTATTCTTGATACTTTTTACAAGATCGACGGCTTCTGGCAGGCCAATGTTTTGGTTTTCAAGCCAGGCAAGTGTGCCTTCCAAGGCGATGGTGGAACGCATCAGTCCGTGAATTTCCAAGATTTTCTTAATGTCTTTTTTTACTCCTGTGTCTCCCACCGCCAGTATCCGATCCATTCCGGTTTTTCCGGTGAATTCAAGGGCCCTTGCGAACACATCAAAAGTTCGAAAATCTGATCCCTCATAAAATAAAATTGAATTCACAAGGCTTTCCGCGGCCCCAGGCGCATTTGTTTTTCCCAAAGCCAAGATAATAGCATTCCTTAATTCAGGAGAATCTGAACCCAGGTGTTTTAGTAAAACATTAAATGCGGATTCGCTTCCAGGTGTTGCAAAACGACCGATATATTGTGCCGCAATCAATTGTAATTCCGGATCGCCTGTTTCAAGGATGTTTTCAAAGACTTGCTGGATGTCCTTGTTCCAAAATTGTGAAAGTGCCTCCAAGGCTCTTAATCTTGAAGTGGAGTCCTTGTCTTCATCCTTTATGAATTTCAATAAAGATGGAAGGGCATCATGCCCCTTGAGTATCAAGCCGTTTCTTCCTGATATTTTGGAATAATCATCGTCTGAATCAAGCTTTGAGATAAGATTCTCAACACTATGTTCTTTTAGGGGTTCCAAATTAATTTCCCTCAGGGGGATGGCGGGTTCATCTGAGTCACCTTGCCAGCGGATTTTAAAAATACGACCACCTTTTCCAGACCCCTCAATCGCGTTTTTGTTTCCCTGGTCAACCACATAAATAGCCCCATCGGGTCCCTGGGTAATTTGTGAAGGGAAAAATGCTGGATCAGTTGATGTTATAAAGGGGAAATATTCACTGGAAAGAAATGTGCTTTTATCTTTAGCTGGAACCAATCCAAGTATATCGCGGGACTCCTCATCGATGACCAGCAAAAGTCTTTTGTATTTTTCAGGTAATTTTACATCGGTATAGGCATGGGATGAAATTGGATGCACCTTGGGCAGGTTGATGACGGAGAACGGTGCATCGTCCCCTTCGTTGAGGATTTTATTTGAATCTGGTTCGAAAGAGAGAGACTGGTTTTTAATATGCCAGCCGAAATCAAAACCCTCGGTAATATGTAACAACCGCATACCAGCAGACTTTTTGCCGGAAGAGATTTGTTTGTCCGCAAAGAAACAGTTACCCTGCGCATCAAAAGAGATATTTCCTTCAGCCTGACGAATGCCGGTTGCATAAACTTCAAGTTTTTTCCCATCAGGTTTGCAGCGGGCGATTCCTCCGGTTCTGATAATTTCAATCTTGGCCCCATCAGACCCTTCCAGAATGGAATTTCCGGGGGGGAAATGAAAATATAGCCATCCGTCCGGCCCGAAACAAAGACCTCCCAATTGATATTCATAAAATCCAGCACAACCTTTAAGGATATTTTCAGCTTTGATATCAATTGAACCATCATCCTTGATTTTGAAGCGTGTAATGGTCCCAGATTCAGTAAGGTAAAGATAAGGTGGATGAACGACAAATGAAGAAGGGGAATTAGGTTCCAAGACAGTTTTGTCTTGTTTCCATGAACCGGATTTAACATCGATGCGTAGGGTGATTATTTTGTCAGGGAACGGTTTTTTTAATGATACGCCTTGGTTGTCTTTTCCAAGTGGCCATTTGGATTCTTTCCACTCCCCGGTAAAATTTGGGCTTCGTTGAAGAACAAATATTTTGCCATCATCAGAAAATGAAATTAATGAAGGGTTGACAACGACTGGATTCGAGGCGACAGTTTCTGCTCTGAATCCTTCTAGGACCTGGATGCCTTTGAGGTTTGGGTCAAATTGCCCCTGATCAACCATGATTTTTTTTAATTTTTTGCCTGATTGGGCCATTGCAGGTGAATCAATAATAATCAGGCCGGTCAATAAAAGTTGGAAAATCAACCATGTTTGAATCACGATTTTATTCATGGGTTTCACATTTGTAAAAAGATAATTAATGTCATGAGTCACTAGATGCCGCTTGCTGGAGTGACAACTATTGTTTTGGCTTTATCGTTCTCAAGAATCACGAATTTTGCCTTTTCACCCAGCTTGGACTTTTTAGCGGCATAAAAAAGATCTTCAACTGAGTCTGTCCAAATGTTGTTAAGGGAAAGAACTCTTTGGCCTTTTTTGATCCCAGCATTAGCGGCCGCGCTGCCCGGAACCACAGAAATCACATCCAAACCATCGGCAAGGTCTGTTGATGACTTACCCGCCTCGAAACCCCAAACACCGCTGGGGCAGATCGTCTCGCGTTCTTTCGAGTTTGAAGTAAGCCTTTCGATCATCGCCTTGATTGTATCCTGCGGTATGTAGGTGCTTGGAAAGAAAGCGATTGATGAGTCCTTGTAGTTGATGGAGATCCTGTACCTGGAGTAAGTTGAAAATCCTATTATGCCATCAATAGGGCCAAAAAATTTTGACATGATTTTAATCGTGGGATGGTCCATGACGATCGCTGAATTACCGAGAGTTTTAAGGTTTCCCATCTCGATGGACTGGATGTTGGCTTGGCCGCCTGCCCCAAAAAGTGAAAATCCAACTGATGGTTTAACAACCTTCGCCTCAGTGGCGATCTTACTGCTAATTATGGTGACTGGGGCTCCGGTATCGAAAATCAACCTGTATGGACCTTTCTCATTAACCTTCACAGATACCACAATATGTCCAGATTTCAAAACCTCCAAGGGAACACTTATCGGTTTTTCAGCTTGGATTTTTCCGCAAAAGATCAAGCAGGTTAGGAATGTTTTTAAAATCAGGGCAAGATGTGCTCTCATGATCATAATCCTTTGCCTGGTGAGAGTTCCAGAGTTAGGATTTGTCTTTTGCGGAGAATCTCGATTTTCACTTTTTTACCCGCTGGGATCGATCTATAAACTTGTAATAGTTGCTCCAGGGAATTTGTCTGAACATCATTAAGCTTCAATATCAAGTCGCCGGGAAGAATTCCGGCAATATTTCCCGGACTATCTTTGAGCGTTTCTAGAACCACCAACTCCCCGATGCCTGACTTGATTATGATTCCAAGAGACCCCCTAAGTTCAGGTGGTAAATCCTGTTTTTTTCCTGTGAATGTCCCGATAGTTTTCATGAATGCACCCAACGCATCAAGGCTACCCGGGGTGCTTTTCCCAGAAACTCCCAAAGGAAACTTGGGGGTGAAATCAAGGGGCGTCCAAACCATGGTCTCGTTCGAGACATCAATTTCAATCTTATGCCTGGCTAGTAGGTCGTATCCGATCAAACCATGCAACTCCATGCCACCAAGTGCCATTCCATTCATGCCAACTAGTTGAAACGGAGTTTCAAGTTTGACGCGATGCTTTTCTGAAATTAATCCCCCTTCAAGTGTAAACTTGTCGAGGATGCACCAGCCATTTTCGTCGGCAGTGAGGCCTATGGTTTTTCCTGCTTCAAGTGTGAAAAAACATACAGGAGCCCCGGTGTCAACGATGAAGTTGAAAGGTCCCTTGTTGTTGATTTTCGCCCTGACAACCAAATGGCTTGACTTGGTTACCCGAAAAGGAATCTCCACAGACCTGGCATTTTCAGAAGCCTTGCTACCCATGCATGTTGCAAATGCAAAAAATATCACAATCCACGCGTGGCGCATTAAGTTCATCGAAAGAGTGCTTTCTTCCAATTACTTGATTGGGGAGTAGTCGGTTGGGTTAAGAAAGACAGATTCAACTTTTTTGACAAGTTTCCCATTTTTTTCAGATGCGTCCCTGGCGGTATTCCAAGCGGGGTCCGCCCTGAAAGCTTTCCATGAAGCGTCCGCGGCTTCCCTGCTTGGGTAAGCAAGAATGTAAACCATCATGTCTTCCGCCTTTGCCTTATCAGTGGGTTTCCAGAAACCAATGATGGTGATACCATGTTTTTCAAAAAGCTTGCATGTGTGGTCACGAAACCGGGCATGAAGGGCATCCATTTTTCCTGGTTCGGCGTAGTAGGTTCGCATTTCAAATACACGCTCAGATTTTGATGTGTTCACGGGTTTTGCCTCTTGTGCCATTGTGAGGGAGGACCCACACAGGGTTTCGATTGTTAAAGTTGCAAACAGTAAAAACGCAAGATTCTTGAAGTTGGTATTCATGAGATTGGTCCTTTCGAAAAATTATTTCAGTGGTTTGCCGATACAGTAAAGATGATTCTTGCCTCGAATATATAATCTGTCATTGGCGACTGCAGGGGTGGAGAATACAGGTTCTCCCAGGGAGTTCTTCGAGACCATTTTGAAACTTCCCGTTGCTTGAAAAATGTAGACATCACCATTTTCCCCAAAGGCAAAGATATTGCCGTCAATCATAAGCGGGGATGCGGTCACGGGACTGTCAAGTCTTTCGTTCCATACTTCTTTTCCATCGATAGCCATATGGCACATTGCCATTCCCTTGTCGGTGATACTGAAAACATATTCCTGCCTGGTTATCATGGATGGGACATAGGGGAAAATCTTGCGATTTTCCCACAGTAGGTTTGAGGAAGTCACATCGCCTTTACCCCCTAGTTTGACCGCAATCAAATGCCTGTCACCAGCGCCATCTCCACTGCAAGCCAACACCACTCCGGAAGTGACAACGGGAGATGCCACCGTACGCAGGGGATTCTTGGAGAAGGTCCAGGTGTAATTCCAGTTTTCAAGACCTTTGTCGGCGTCATAACTTGTGATACCGGCCGAGGTGGCTACAAGAAGTTCCTGTTTTCCTCCTTCAATTGTGTTAAGAAGGGGAGTCGAGTAACAAGCGCGAAATGCCTTTCTGGGAATTTCCCAAACTATGTTTCCAGTTTTGGAGTCAAAAGCCAGAAGTTGAGCGGAGCCATCCTGGTCGTTATTGAAAATCACCTTGTTATTGTGAACGATCGGGCTGTGTCCGGGGCCATGCTGGCTATTGAACGCGCCCAAGTCTTTTTTCCATACTTCGTTTCCCTTGAAGTCGTGGGCGTAAAGAGCAATATTTTTGCCATCCCAAATGATGTTGTAAACCCTTTCTCCATCAGTTGCCGGAGTGCAGGAAGCGAGTGAGTTTCTTATATGGGTCTTGGCGACATTTGCGGAGAAAGATTTTTCCCAAAGAACTTTTCCATTAAGTGAGTCAATACATTGCAGTGATCTTTTGCTGCCATCTGGAAGAGACGAATGTAAAAAAAGGTGGTTTCCCCATACGACAGGTGCCGAATTACCGACTTCTGAAAGAGGTAGCTTCCAAAGGACATTCTCAGTATTTGAAAACTTCAGGGGAATGTTTTTTGAGTCTGATATTCCAGTCCCATTGGGGCCACGGAACCTGGACCAATTTGAGGAGTCCGCAACACAAAACACTTGGAAAACTGTTAAAAGAAGTGTGAGGCAAATCAATCGCATTGCTACAGGCTCCTAGTGGATAATTCATGAAGTCTTGCTGATAGATCGCATTATAACATCATGAATTTAAAAGAACAAAGGATTCGCTCCCGTTAATTCAAGGATTCTTTCGGATTTTTTTTGAGGATGGGCGGCCATATCAAGAACGTTGCCAACACCAGGCAGCCAAAACCAATATGTATTCTTTCAAAGTATACATGGGGGATATCGGGATAAAAAAGAATACGATTTGCAAGTTGGGGAATAAATGGAGCTTCTGAAACATCCTGCCCCGCCTCCATGCGAAGATTCCTTTCCCATACGGTTAATGGGCATTCTATATCCAGCATCCCCTCTGTTGCGACGATTCCAATGCAGACAAGGTGAATGGTCCGGAAAATAAAGGCCCTAGCCCATTTTTTTTTGAAAACAACACCAACCAAGATGGCAAGCTGGCCAAGCACCACAAATGCCACAAAGGCTAGGTGGAGAATAACCAGCGCATCTGCAAGGAATGAGTAATACATGGGTCTAAAATAAAACTGGTTTTCCCAGCTTTCTTCTTATGACGCTGAATTGCCCCATATGCATCAGGGTGTGGTTCGAGCAAAGAAGTAAAAGCTTGCCCAGTGTCGGAGCCTTTGCAGCAAGCCTTCCAGTGGTCGCCTTGTCGAGGTCGGCGTCCTTTAGTTTGCGTAGTGCAGTCAGCGTGGCCTGGCGTGATGTTTCCATCATTCCCAGGTATTCCGCCTTGGTTAAAAATCCCTTTGTGCTTTGCTTTGTTGATGAATCCCTGCTGTGAGTAGCCTCGAACTCGGGAGATAACTGGGGATATGTGACACCTGGAAGATTACCCACGGTCATTCTTTCGGCTGATATCAGATGGCCCACCTGCCAAGCGATATGGTTGGCTCCTTCAACAGGGCACACCAAAAGGTCCTGATCAGACAGGTCGGAAAGAAACATAGAGAGCATTTGTCCTGTTGATTCCAGTGTTGAGGCTGCGATTTCTATCCCGTTCATTTTTGCTCCTTTTAAGAATGATCAAAAAATTGATACTGAAAACATATGATCAAATTTTCCAATTCCAAGAGTACATTTCCTCGAGGCGGGTATGCTCTGTGAGGTTATATTGCAAGGGTGTTATCGTGATATATCGTTCCTTGAGAATTGCAGTGTCGGTTTCCGGGGTGGGTTCAGGGCAGGTGAAGTCGGCGCCTATCCAAAAATAAGTTCTTCCCCTTGGGTCGATTCTTTTGTCAAATCGTTCCTCATAGGTTGAAACATTTTGGGGCGCCACCTTGACTCCAAGCACGGGGCCATTTTCAAGACTAGGGATGTTGACATTGTAAAGGGAACCCGGAGCTGGTTTTTTATCAAGTATCTGCTCCACGACTTTTCTAGCCAGTTCCGCACCCATGTTGAAGTCCAGCGGTCTTGCCTTTGTGTATTCCAATGAGCAGGCAATACTTGTGATTCCAAAAAAAGCGCCTTCAACAGCGGCTGCTACCGTGCCGGAATATATCACATTGATTCCAGCGTTTGAACCGGCATTGAGACCACTCACAATAATATCGGGTTGGAATCCAAGCAGCTCTCTTACTGCAAGTTTGACGCAATCGGCAGGCCTGCCCTCAACCGCCCAGCCAATTCGATTCATATTGTCATCATTGATTTCCTGGACCACAATCGGGTTGTTAAGGGTCACGGAATGCCCTGTTGCGCTTTGTTCCGAAGCCGGGGCCACAACTGAAACAGTCCCTATTTTTTGCAATTCCTTGCGCAGAGCCCTCAGGCCGGGCGCGTAGATTCCATCATCATTTGTCAGGAGGATTCGCATTGTCCTTGGACTCCATTTCTGTTTCAAATGCCGATTCTATTTCATTTTCCAACTTTTTATGCCTCAGCACATGGTGGTAATGCTGGGCAAATCGATGGGCCTCATCCCTTACATACTGAAGCAGTCGAAGTGCCGGCGAATGCCTTCCCAAGCGAATCGGCTCTGAATCTCCCGGACGGAAGATTTCCTCCTCCCTTTTGGCGAGGGAAATAAGGCAGGGGGGATCGATACCCAACAGCTTGAATGCATCGATCGCGGCGTTAAGCTGGCCCTTGCCTCCATCTATCAGGATCACATCAGGAAATATCTCCTCGGAGTCGCGCTGGCTCTTGAATCGTCTGAAAACCACCTCGCGAATGGATGCAAAATCATCGATACCCTGGACGGATTTTATCCGAAACTTTCGGTACCCCGGCTTGAATGGCAATCCATCAAGAAATCGTACCAGTGACGCGACGGTTTCTGTCCCCCCAAGGTGTGCGATGTCGATTCCTTCCACTGTCCTGGGGGCGGTGGAAAGTTTGAGTATTTTCCTGAGGCTGCTGAGCCCTTTCTTTGGATCTATGGGGAACGCGCCTGGTTGCACATCTTTCTTGTCATCACCCCGGTTATCAAGTTTTTCCAGAGATAGGATTTCGTCACGGATGCGCGCGGCTTTTTCGAATAATAATTCCTTGCTTGCAGCTTCCATGTCTTTCCTCATCTTCCTGATAAGTTTCTTCTTGCGGCCTTCAAGGACATGGATCAAGCATTTTATCTGGGCGCGGTATTCTTCCCTTGTGACTCTTAAGTTGCAAGGGGCGGTGCATTGTCTTATGCTGTGAAGCAGGCAAGGCCTAAACCATCGCCAGCGGTTTTCCTCAGACTTTATATCCAACCCGCATGTCCTGAATTTGAATACTCGCTGAAGTACTAAAATCGCATGTTTTAGTGCCTTTGGGTTGGTGAACGGACCGTATAGCCTCACTCCATGTCTGCGTGGTGATCGGGTGAACTCAACCCTGGGGAATTCTTCCCGCACTCTTATTTGCAAATACGGAAAGGTCCGGCCATCTTTTAACGCGGCGTTGAATCGTGGTTGGATATCCTTGATTAGCCTGGCTTCAAGAAGCAAGGCGTCCACCTCGGTTTCAGCCTGGAGGTATTCTATTTCCTCTATAAGGGGAACGAGTTTATGGGTGCGTGGATCCTCGCTAGCTGCCTTGGTGAAATAATGTGAAGCTCGATTTCGGAGATTTTTAGCTTTGCCTATGTAAATGACCACTCCCTTGGCGTCCTTCATGATGTAAACGCCCGGGGAGCAAGGAAATGTTTTTACTTTTTCGCAGGGAGGCAGGCTGTTATCCATCATACCTCTTTCCAGAAGAAAAATCGGCAAACCTTACCGGGGAACAATCCGATCTTTGCCTATCATGGGTCTTAGCACTTCTGGAATGATAACAGATCCATCGGCCTGTTGGTTATTTTCTAGTATTGCAACGATGGCCCTGGTGACCGCGACTGCGGTGCCATTGAGGGTGTAAGCGAACCGGGTCCCTTTTTGTCCTTGAGTTTTACTGCGAATATTAAGCCTTCGGGATTGATAATCAGTGCAGTTGGATGTACTGGTGACTTCACCGTAGTCCCCGTCTTTTCCTCTTCCTGGCATCCAGGCTTCAAGGTCGTATTTTCTGTAGGCGGGCCCGCCCAGATCTCCGGTGCATGTGTCGATTACCCGGTAGCAAAGGCCCAATCCCTGGAATATTTTCTCCTCGATCCTTAGAATTTCGAGGTGCATTCCTTCCGCCTGCTCCGGGGTGCAAAACGCGAACATCTCAACTTTGGTGAATTGATGGACCCGGTACAATCCCCGGGTATCTTTGCCGGGTGCTCCCGCCTCAGTGCGAAAGCAATGCGATAAGCCGGCGTATTTCAGCGGAAATGATGCCTCATCAAGTACTTGGTCACGGTGCATGCCGCCCAAGGTGATCTCAGCGGTGGCAACGAGGCAAAGGTCTGAGTCCGCGATGCTGTAAACTTGGCGTTTTTCGGGGTCTGGGTCACGGGGAATGAAGCCAATACCCTCAAGCACTTCAACTCGGGCCAGATCTGGAGTTAAAACAGGTGTAAAACCTTCCTGTACCAAAGTGTTCATCGCATATTGGATGAGGGCAAGCTCGAGTAACGCACCCTCATTCTTGAGATAATAAAATTTTTGGCCAGCGACGGAGGCGCCGGCTTCAAAGTCTGCAAGTTGAAGAGAATCACATAACGCCACATGATCCTTGGGAGTGAAATCAAACTTTTTGGGGGTGCCCCAGTGCTTGATTTCACGGTTGTCATCAGCCAGTGAGCCAACAGGGGCGTCCGGATGAGTCATGTTGGGGATTATGTTAAGGATTGCCCTCAGGTTGGTTTCGGTTTCACGGACCTGGGCTTCCATGGTGTTAACTTGTTCCCGAAGTGATTTTCCCTCGGTGACAAGCTGTTGTTTAAGGGAGGGATCTTTTTCCTTTGGAATCAGTTTTGATAGTTCGTTTTGTCTTTGCTGCAAGCCCTGAATGCTGTTGAGCAGTTTCTTTCGTTCATCATCAATTGAAACAACCTTGTCAACATCTGCTACAAGGTTGCGATTTTTGCAATTGGATTTGACCGCCTCAAGATTGGCACGAATAAAAGCTGCATCAAGCATGGGAAGTCAGGCCTCCTAAACAAAAAAGTACTTAATGATGAGGTGTGATTATCAGGGCCTTTTTCCAAGCGGGATGTAGGGTTGGTCATTTTTGCCAACGAATATCTGCTCAGGGCGGAAGATCCTGTTGTTTTTAATTTGTTCCAGCCAGTGTGAAGTCCAACCAGCAACCCGGGCTATCGCGAAGATGGGGGTGAACAAATCCCTTGGAATACCCATGCTTTGGTAAACTATCCCGGAGTAAAAATCCACATTGGGATAGATGCCCTTGGGCCCAAGGATACCAGTTGCAATCTTCTCTATCTCCAAAGCAAGTTTGTAGATTTCCGGCTTGCTCGTCTCCGTGAACATGTGCTCCGCCAATTCCTGGAGAACAGTTGCACGGGGATCTTTAACCTTGTACACACGATGACCGAATCCCATGATTTTTTTCTTATGCAAAACCGCATCTTCAAGCCATGATTTCGCTTTTTCGGAGGATCCGATTTCCTCAAGCATATCCAAGACTTCCTCGTTAGCGCCACCGTGAAGCGGACCTGCCAGGGTGCCAATCGCTGAATTAACAACCGTGTATGGGTTTGCAAGTGTTGATCCAGTCACCCTGCTGCTGAAGGTGGAAGCGTTCATGGTATGTTCGGCATGAACAATGAGGCATGCATCAATGACCTTGGTTATTGAGGGGGAAGGCTCTTTTTCGGTGAGCATGTAATAAAAATTCGCTGCATGGCCCAAATCATCCCTAGGTGGCACGGCCTCATCGCCTCGTCTAAGACGATGAAAGGCTGCGACTATCGTAGGAAGTTTGGCAATAAGCCTGATGACAGCTTCCCAATTTTTTTCAGGGTCGGAGCGATCTTTTGTGGGATAAAACATTCCCAGGGCTGCAACACCTGCTTGAAGTGCATCCATCGGGTGGCCGGATTCAGGCAGGCATTTTATAAGATCAATGATTTTATATTTCAACCTTCGATGCATTCGAAGTTGACTATCAAATGTCGCAAGCTGTTTTTGGGAGGGTAGTTCGCCTTTTAAAAGAAGCCATGATGTTTCTTCAAATGAGCTTTCTTTAGCGAGGGTTTCAACAGCAATACCCCGGTATTCAAGTCGAGCACGCTTGCCATCGATGAAACTTATTGCAGATTCCGCAACCGGCACATCAGCCAATCCGGGACGGTATTCGGGTTCCGCCATGTTAAGGCCCCAATTTATAAAGGTGGGTAGAACAAAATCCTGTTTTACACTAGTTGTTATTATAGAAAACTAATTGTGAAATGTGGGTGTAAGCCGTTATTTATTATCGTAAACCTTTTAAAAGTATAGGCTTACAGAGATTGAATAGTGTGGTTTCAAATAATATTTGACGAATTACAACAACAGATTGTTTACTTTCATTGCAAGCCTCTTCCAGATAATTAGAATAAACACATGTCTACAAATAATATTTCACTTGAATTGATAGGTTCCCACTCAAAGTCGGCGTTGCTTTCCCTTCCCCATGAAAAACTTAAAGAGTGGATCGTTGAAAAAAAACAACCCCAGCACAGGTTGGCACAAATCAGGCAATGGGTGCTCCTGAAAAGATGCATGGCTTTTTCCGAAATGAGTGATTTGCCAAAATCATTGAGGGACGATCTTGCCAACGCTTTTGCATTGTACTCCGAGACAATTGAAGTTCACAAAATCGCAGAGGATGACACCAGGAAACTAATTTTAAAATTGGAGGATGGGAACCGAATTGAATGTGTGCTTATGAAAGAGGAAAGTAGAAGAACGGTATGCATCAGCACCCAGGTTGGATGTGCGATGGGTTGTGTTTTTTGTGCCAGTGGGATTGATGGCGTTGTGAGAAATTTGAAAGGATATGAAATCCTCGAACAGATGATCCTTGCCCGCAATTTGTTGTCTGAGAATGAAAGGCTTAGCCATGTTGTTGTCATGGGAATGGGTGAGCCCATGGCTAACCTTGATAATCTCTTGGAAGCGCTTGAGACAGCTTGTTCACCCAAGGGCTTGGGCCTCAGTGCAAGGCATATCACCATCTCGACAGTGGGCCTCCCAGCCAAAATAAAACAGTTGGGTGACGCGGGAAAGCAGTATCATCTTGCGGTTTCCCTTCACGCCCCCAATGATGAGATTCGATCGAGGATAGTGCCAACCAATGCCAAGATAGGGATTAATGATGTTTTGGAGGCTGCGGATTATTTTCAGGATGTGACAGGTCGCCAAGTTACATTCGAGTATATCCTTTTGGGCGGTATTAATGATCAAAACGATCACGCTCGGGAACTAGCTGACTTGCTCAGGCGAAGAAAAGCACATGTAAATCTGATTCCTTTCAATCGTGTTCAGGGATTACCTTTCCAGAGGCCTGAGCAGGAGTCGGTGCAGGAATTTGTTAAAATCCTCAAAGCAGCAGGGCAGACTGTGACTATTCGCAAGCGAAAAGGCGCGGATATTGACGCCGCCTGTGGTCAATTGCGCAGAGCCCGAGAGCAAAAATTAAAGAATGATTAAAGTGGCGTTTAGGTTTTAATCTTTCATCATCGAAGTGTTATAATTTGATGATGACGATTTCCTTCCATACCTAAGGTCCCACAAGGGAGAACCTTTTGACAGCCATTGGCCAATCCAGCGCCCAATATGCTTTGCGCGACCCAGACATCAGGTTGATGCTGCGAGTGCGTGCGGATGAAGAGGGGGCGTTTGAGCAATTGGTGCTGTCATTCCAGCAAAGGCTGGTGACCATTATGAAGCCAATGGTTGGAAGCAGGGAAGAAGCGGAGGATCTTGCTCAGGAGACCTTTCTAAGGGTGTATAAATCCCGCAAGAGTTATCATCCCAAGGCAAGATTCAGCACATGGTTGTTTACCATTGCCAACAATCTGGCATTAAACAGCATACGATCTAAAAAACGCCGTCCTCAAGTTCCTTTCCTTGTGACAGAATCAGGCCAGCAGCAGCAGGTCGGGGTGGATCAACGCCTACCTGAAAAACAAAGCCAGCCGGAAATTCATTTGCATAATGTTGAGCTGTCGGATGTTATTTCCAAGGCTTTGGATGGCCTGAATGAACGCCAAAGGATGGCGGTGGTGTTGAATAAATATGAAGATATGAACTACACTGATATCGCGTTGGTCATGGGGTTGACTCCGAAGGCGGTCAAATCCCTTCTTAGCAGGGCAAGAGTTAATCTTCGGGAAGTTTTGAAAAAATATATTTACATGGATGGTGCGTCCCCGGGCGAAATGGAAGATATTTGAGGAAGGGTAGTTGATTCATGGCGAAAGATGAATTATCTGATGATTCCAATGAAAAAGAAGAGCTTTATTCGTCTTATTTGGATGGCGAATTAAGCGAGGAGGAGGCCAGGGCGTTTGAGGCGAGGCTCGCGTCAAGTGCCGAGGAACGTGCAAATTTTCAAGCTATGAAAAAAACTTGGGAGATGCTTGACTATCTTCCTAAGCCCGATGTGACTACATCTTTCACGGCCAAAACGATGGAAA
>SYCV01000216.1 GCA_005786805.1 Planctomycetia bacterium
ATCAAGGCGGGCCTGGTCGCATTGGGGCTAGGCTTTGTCATTTTCATCCACGAACTGGGTCACTTTGTCGCCGCGAAACTTTGTGATGTGCATGTCAAAACATTCAGCATAGGATTCGGTCCCGCACTTCCCGGATGCAGCTTCAAGCGTGGGGAAACGCAATACATGATCGGCGCATTGCCGTTGGGCGGTTATGTTTCCATGGTTGGTGAAGGCAGCGAGGCAGAAGAGGGCGAGGATTACCCAAGATCCTACAAAAATAAAACCGTGGGCCAGCGCATGATGATCATTTCCGCTGGTGTGATCATGAATGTGATCCTCGGTGGAATTTGCTTCATCGTGGTTTACCGGTTCCATGGGGTGCCCCGTCCACCCGCCGTGGTTTGGCGGGTCGATTCAGGATCTCCCGCATGGCAGGCTGGAATCAAGACCGGTGCCTCCATCACTCAACTTGGGGAAGTTAAAAATCCGACATTCGACGACCTCAGGATCGCTGTTGCCCTTTCAGGGCATAATACCAGGATCCCATTCGTTTTTAAAAACAAGAATGGCAGCCCCATCCAGGAGGTTGAGCTTGAACCTAGGCGTGATAAAAACGACATGGTTCCGATGATAGGTGTGGCGCCCCCGCCAAGAGCCGTACTCGCCCCCCTGCCCCAGAAAGACACCAACAAGGTGAAGCCCAATCTTCAATGGATAACCCCCTTCACCAAGAACAGCCCGGCCTCCATGGCGCGGATGCTTCCCTTGGAAAAAGGCAACATCATCATGGGAATCAGCAATCCCAAGGGTGAAGGTTTCATTTCCATTGATCACGATCTTAAACTTGGATCGTTTGATGCGCTGGAATTTTCGAAGGTCCTGTTGGAGCACGAGGGAAAACCATGCAAGATTCTTTATTATTCAAAGGAATCTGAGAATCCCATTGAAACCGAGCTCGGAACCGAAGGCTTCTTGCCAGGCGATGCCATCGTGGGGACAACAAAGACGGGCCAGAAAAACTATAACCCGCTGGTCGTTGAAAAGTTAAGCGAAGTCAAGTCATTTGAACCCCGACCGGAGGGGGATTTCTTTGAATTCATCGGCCGCATCCACCAGCTTGCGGGCAAGCCCGTCGTGATAGAAATCAAGCGCAGCGGTGAAAAGGATAAGTCACTGATGATGTTCGTTCCCCCCGCGTATCACATGGATACGGGAATGAACATGAAAATGGGCGAGGTGGCAGCCGTTCGAAAGGGATCCCCGGGCGAGAAAGCCGGGGTTCAGGTGGGCGATAGGATCGCAAGCATCGAAATCACTCCTGAAGGAAAGGAGGCTAAAAAATTCAGCCTCGACTCATTCAACCCCATCCAACTTCCCGATTCCCTTTCCAAGGAGGCCGGGGCGTCTGGGAACTGCAAAATAACCCTGATTGTTGGAAGGCGTAACAACACCACCCATGAGGCATTGGTCATGATCCCTCTTCCTTCCGTGGATTGGGATCGTGGCTTTGATGGAAACCTCGAGGAACCGGTCAAGCCGGCGTCTCCTCTTTCCATTCCCCAACTGGGAATAGCTTTCAGGGTCGAAAACACCGTATTGAGCATCAAGGAAAACTCCCCGGCACAGGAAGCTGGCGCGCGGATTTTCGATGTCATCGAGCAGGCAAGATTCGCAAGGATTGATCGCAAGACCAACACCGAGGTATGGGACAAATGGACCGAGCTAAAAAGCTGGAGGGGCAACCAGCAGGTGTTTGACCAATGGGCGTTCGCGTTTGCCATGCTTCAGGAAAAAGACCTGCACAAGATCCAGCTAAAAGTCCGGAGGACAGGCGAGGCAAACCTGGTGGAACTGGCGCCCATCGTCGCGGTGCCGGACAAGTCCTGGCCATCCCCCGAACTGGGCCTGCGCCTTGTGAGCGACTATGTGATGCAGAAGGCTGAATCCATTACCGACGCGGTGCAATTCGGTACCAACGACACCATAAAGTCGATCCGCTCGATGTATCAAAACCTTGCAAGCCTGATGAGTGGAAGAATATCAACAGACAGCCTGGGAGGTCCGATTGAAATCGCATCCCAGACTTTCTCAGCCGCGGAGGATCCATTTGCCCTGATATTGTTTTTGGGAATGATCAGCCTGAATCTGGCCGTGGTCAACTTCCTGCCGATCCCCATGCTGGATGGCGGGCACATGGTTTTCCTGATTTACGAGAAATTGAGGGGAAAACCCGCCTCAGACTTTGTGATGGCAGCTGCGACCTATCTTGGTCTTGCCATCGTGCTCTCTCTTATGGCATTTGTATTTTATCTGGATATCAAGCGCAGATTCTTTTAACAAAAGGCTTAAATGAGAGATGAACCAGGAAAACAATGAACCTACGAACATCAAGCCAACTTCCAAGAAGTTGATGGTTCTTATCTGGCTGGGAGCTTTCTTCCTCTTGGTTTTCTACGAACTGTTTTTACTTGTCTTCAAGCTGATAAAAAATGCTTCAAACTGACACCATCGCCCCGGTGCCAGCCACATCATATTAAACCATCAAGGGCGTCATTGCAAAGTTGATCAGCGTCCTTGTTCTGCTCTCTTCGGACATGGACAATACGCACGCTGCCCCTCATTTTCGAAATCAAATCCCGGGCCTGCTGGAACAATGGCTTGAGCTCCTCACTTTTCACCTTGTATTCGCCATTCACCTGTCTCACCATGAGTTCGCTGTCGCTGTGAATCACAACCTCATCATCCGGGTGGGTGTTCAAAGCGAACTCCAATGCGTTGACAAGGGCGGTATATTCCGCCTGGTTGTTAGTCATGATGCCGAGTTTCCCCGCATCTTCCTTGATGATGCTGCCCGCCTTACGAACCAAAAATGAAAATGCCGCCTGCCCCGGGTTCCCCCTGGAGGCGCCATCAGTATGAATCAAAAGCTGGGCCATGCGATCTGTTCCTTGAAAAAAAACTGTCTTACGATTCCTGAATCCTAAAACCCAGGAACCAGAAGGTCAATATTAGCAATAAAACGCTATACTTTCTAAATGGAAATATTGCCTGGATTAAAACCTGTTCCCAAAAGCGCGGAAGAAGCAAAAATTCTGCTGCTTGAAACCTCTGGATCCCATGGAATAGTCGCATTGGGAGATGGTAAGGTCGTCCGCTGCCATCGGATTTTGGAGATTGCAAAAAAACATGTGAGCGATCTGGCTCCGGCGATCCTTGGGATGTTGAAGGAATGCGATTGGGTGGCCGGGGACCTTGATGCAATTGCAACAGGGACCGGCCCGGGTAGTTATACAGGCTTAAGAATCGCCTTGATGAGCGCGAGAACCCTCGCCATGGTCACAGGAGCAAGACTATTGGGCATTCCCACCTTTGAAATCATCGCGCAAGATTGCATAGAGACCGGCCATGAAAAAGTCGAGGTTATCGCGGATGCCCAGCAGGACAAAATTTATTCGCAGTGTTTTCAATCCAAGAATGGCAAGCCGATGACTTGCGGAGAACTTGCAATCGTTGGCATTTCAGATTGGATCAACCAAAGAGACCATGGTTTTACAATGGCGGGCCCGGGAATCCCAAAGGTTTCCGCTTTGTTATCTGAAATCCCGGGCGTTGTGATCAGTGAATCACCTTTTATCAACAACAAGTCTTTCCTGGAACTTGCATGGGATAAGCTCATGCGTAATGATTCAGATGATCCGATGAGCCTGCAACCGTTGTACATGCGAAGAAGCTCCGCCGAGGAACAATGGGACAAGAAACTTAAAACAAAGGCAACCGGGGAAGAGGGAAAACCATGAATAAAATCAGAAACTTGATGCTGAAAACAATCATGCTGGGGATTGCAATTATTCTGATCGAAAAAGGCTTTGGTGTTTCAGCACAGGGCACCAAAACAATTCCCAGTTTTAGCGTGGTCCTTGATCCGGGGACTGCAAAGACATCCATTTCCGGCAGAATATTCCTGGTGCTTTCAAAAGCAGAATCAAAAACAATCACTCCCGAACCAAGATGGGTGGATCCAGACCCCTTCTTTGGCATTGATGTGAACGGGTTCAAACCCGGTGAACCTATTCTAGTTGATGACAAATGGCAGGGTTTTCCCATCGAAAAGATCGGGAACATACCACCTGGAACCTACTGGGCCAGTGCGGTTTTGGATATCAACAAAGCAAGCAGGAAGATTTTTTCTTCTGAGGGAAATTACTTTTCCAAATCTGTGAAAATTGTCGTTGGTGACATGCAACAACCTCCTGTCAAGCTCGTATTGGACCAGGTCTTTCATGAGGCCCGATTCCCTGAATCGGAGGATGTGAAACTGGCGGAATTGGAGAGCAAGTTACTGGGTAAATTTCACGGAAGAAAAGTCATGATACGGGCGGGTGTCGCCCTCCCCAAAAGTTACAAGGCAAACAAGGATCGTAAATACCCTGCGATCTATGAAATTCCAGGATTCGGAGGCAACCATTTCACGGCACTAGCCTCACCCGGAAGGGGAAAAACCTCCGTCGAGGGAGAAGATGTGGTTCACATCACACTGGACCCGGATTGCCCGCATGGTCATCATGTTTTTGCTGACTCCGCGAACAATGGTCCATGGGGTAAAGCCCTGACCGAGGAATTCATACCTTTTCTCGAAAAGGAATTCCAGTTGATTCCCGAAACATGGGCCAGGCTGGTCACCGGGCATTCCTCGGGGGGCTGGAGCAGCCTATGGTTGCAGGTCAAATATCCTGCGGTATTTGGCGGAGTATGGTCAACAGCCCCCGATCCAGTTGACTTCCGCGATTTTCAAAAGATCAATTTGTACGATCCCAGTCAAAACATGTTCAAGGACGAAAAAGGAAAAGACCGCCCCATCGGACGAAGGGGAGATACACCATTTCTTTTCTACAAACCCTTTTCCGACATGGAATCCGTGATGGGAAGAGGCGGTCAGCTTGGCTCTTTTGAAGCGGTATTCAGTGAAAAGGACACCAATGGAAATCCTCAAAAACTCTGGGACCGCAAAACGGGTGTCATCAACCAGGCCACAGCCCAAAGTTGGAAAAAGTATGATATCCGCCTTCTTGTCGAGAACAACAAAGATGCCCTTTTTGGCAAGCTCAAGGGGAAGATCCATGTTTACATGGGTGAAAAAGACACATTTTACCTGGAGGGCGCCACCCGGCTTCTGGGGGATTCACTCAAGAAACTGGGAAGTGATGCGACTGTTGTGATTATCGATGGCAAAGATCACTCCAGCCTGATGGATGCAGCTCTCAGGGAAAGAATAAGCAAGGAAATGGCGCAGGCGTTAAAAGCCGGCAAGCAGAAGAACCAAAACCCCCGACAGGATCAAAATTAAAATGTTTGAAACACTCGCCTTGGTTGGAACGGGAATGATAGGTGGTTCAATCGGCCTCGCCTGCAAAAAGTCCGCGCAGGTGGGAAGAATCATTGGTTATGACACCAACCCTGAATCACTTGAGGCAAGCAGGGCCCTTGGGATTTGTGACTCGATCGAATATAAGCTGGAAAATGCCATAAAAGAAGCTGACCTGGTTGTTTTTTCAACCCCGGTGCAAGTGATAGCGGAAGAGATTATCAGGGCAGCGAAAAGCGCGAAAAGCACCGCTTTGTTCACGGATACAGGAAGCACCAAGGCTGAGATTTGCAAATCCCTGAAAACAAATTTTAAAAACACCGGGCCGATATATGTTCCCGCGCACCCGATCGCAGGTTCTGAAAAAAACGGGCCCACTGCCGCGAATGCTGAATTATTCAAGGGCAAATTGACCATACTTTGCCCGATGGAAAACACTCCGGCATGGGCGCTTGATAAGGTATCCGGTTTCTGGCAGTCGATCGGTTCAAGGATTGAAAAACTTTCACCGGAGGAACATGACGGAATTTTCGCTTTCACCAGCCATCTTCCCCACCTGATTGCTTATGCCCTTGCGGGGCTTTTGGAGCCGAGGCATATACAGTTCACTGCGGGTGGATTCCGCGACACCACCCGGGTTGCGGGAAGTGATCCCATCTTGTGGACGGAAATATTCAAGGCAAACAAAGGGCCCTTGATCAATGCCTTAAGAGGGTTTCAGGACGGGTTGAACAGGATGGAAAGCGCCTTGGAGAACGGGGACTTTGAATCCCTGAAAGCCATGCTGGCCAAAGCCCAGCAATTTCGCAAAACGGTCCAATAAAAAAGAGGAGGGCTATTGCGCCCTCCCCTTCAATGAACACCATGAATGTCTTGCCAGATCAGATTTTATTCATCATCCTGGCGAAGCTTTGAAAGGACAGAGTAATCCTCCAAGGTTGATGTATCCCCCGTGGTTTGTTTGCCACTCGCGATATCCCGAAGCAAACGGCGCATGATTTTACCCGAGCGGGTTTTGGGCAGACTGTCGGTGAATCGAATTTCGTCAGGCCGCGCCAATGCGCCTATTTCCTTGGCCACATGATCACGCAATTCCTTTTTTAATTCCTCGGTGACGGTAATTCCCGCCTTCACGGTCACAAAGCAGCAGATGCCCTCCCCCTTGATATCATCAGGTTTACCAACCACTGCGGATTCCGCGACTTTCGCATGGGTCCCAAGGGCGGATTCAATTTCCATCGTGCTTAATCGATGCCCTGCAACATTTAGCACATCATCAACACGCCCCATGACCCATATATATCCGTCTTCATCCGCCCTTGCACCATCCGCGGTGAAATAGGTGTTCGGTATATGGGACCAATACTGCTCCTTGTAGCGCTTGTCATCATTAAAAATGGTGCGAAGCATGGAGGGCCAGGGTTTCTTGATGACCAGGAAACCGCCTTGGTTTGCAGCCACTTTTTTACCGTGTTGATCAACCACCTCGGCAATGATCCCGGGCAATGGTTTCGTCGCTGAGCCAGGCTTTGCCGGTATCGCCCCGGGCATTGGGGCGATCATCATCGCGCCTGTTTCAGTCTGCCACCAGGTATCAACAATTGGGCACCTGGATTTCCCAATTTTTTCGTGGTACCACATCCAAGCCTCGGTATTGATGGGTTCGCCAACCGACCCCAGCAACCGCAAACTGCTTAGGTCATGGGAATCGGGCCAATGATCCCCCCATTTAATAAAGGCCCGGATGGCGGTTGGGGCGGTGTAGAAAATGCTCACACGATACTTCTCGATGATTTCCCAAAAGCGATCTTCCTTTGGATGATTTGGAGCCCCCTCAAACATCACCACGGTCGCGCCATTGCACAACGGTCCGTACACGATGTAACTATGACCGGTGATCCAACCCACATCCGCTGTGCACCAATAAACATCATCCTCCTTGAGGTCAAAAACCCACTTGTGCGTGGATGAAGTACCGAGGAGATAACCTGCGGATGTGTGCAAAATACCTTTTGGCTTACCCGTTGATCCGCTGGTGTAAAGAATAAAAAGAGGATGCTCACTGTCAAAGGGAACCGCGGGACAATCCGCGGAAGCTTTCGCGATTTCCTCATGCCACCATACATCCCGGCCCGACTTCATTTCAACATTCAAGTTGCAACGATTAAAGACCACGACTTTCTCGATGGTTGGTGACTTTTCAAGCGACTTGTCGACATTTTCCTTGAGAGGAATTACTTTGCCCCTTCGCCAGCCACCATCAGCAGTGACCAAAACCTTGGCACCGGCATCATTATTCCTGTCTGCGACGGCATCGGCACTGTAACCACCAAAAATTACGCTGTGAACCGCCCCAATCCTGGCACACGCAAGCATGGCTATGGCGGCCTCGGGGATCATGGGCATATAAATGGTCACTCGGTCTCCAGCCTTGGTCCCGATATTTTTCAAAACATTTGCAAATTTGCATACTTCACGGTGCAGCATCTGGTAGGTGATGACCCGAGATTCCCCCGGTTCACCTTCCCAAATGATGGCGGCCTTGTTATGCCTTGGGCCATGAAGATGCCTGTCAACGCAATTGGAACTGATATTGATTTTCCCGTTGACAAACCACTTCGCATGGGGCGGATTCCACTCAAGCACCTTGTCCCATTTCTGCATCCATTGAAGAGTATCAGCTTGCTTCCCCCAGAATTTCTCCGGGTCGTTCGCCGCTTCCTGCCAAAGCTTCTCATACTCAGCCATGCTTTTGACATGAGCATTGGCGGAAAATTCCGCTGGTGGTGCAAACGCCCTGGTTTCCTTGAGAACACTTGTGATATTGCCGGACGAATTTGACATAGCTAAGCCTTCAAATTTAAAAGAGAAAAAATCCAAACCTCAAGTATTCTAATTTTGCCTCGTAGGTCAAGAAGAAATGGTTTAAAAAAGTCTTGAAACTTTGACCATATTAGACAAAGACTTTGCCATTTAATCGCCAATATAGTTGACCCGGTTCAATTTCCAACAAATAATCAATTCATACCCATTTAACCCAAAGAGGCATTAATCATGCGTTGTTTGAAATTCCTTATGGTGGCAAGCTTGGTTTTGGCAACATCCCATCAATTGTTTTCAGGTGAGAACAAACAAGACACCGGACTACAGACAATGTTCATCGGGACCTACACAGGGCCCAAAAGCGCAGGCATATATTCGATGCAGTTCGACCCTAAAAACGGAAAACTCTCAAATCTTTCGGTAGTTGCAAAAACCGAAAATCCCTCTTTTTTAGCCTTGGATATCGCAGGGAATAAGCTGTACTGCGTGAATGAAGTTGCAAATTTCAAGGGCGACAAAGCCGGAGGCGTTTCATCCTTTGCCGTAAACCCCGACTCCAAGCTGGAACTCATAAACCAGGAATCAAGCGTTGGCACCGGCCCCTGCCACCTCTCCCTCACCAAAAATCAGGACCATCTTATAGCTGTAAATTACGGGGGCGGCAGCACCTGCATTCTCCCCGTTGATCAAGCTGGCAAATTATCAAAGGCCTCTGATTTCATCCAGCACAAGGGCACGAGAATCATAAAAGGGAAACTTGAAACTCCCCATGCCCACTCCGTACAGATTTCACCTGACGGGAAATATGCGGTTGTCGCGGATTTGGGATTCGACAAAATATTCATACACGAGATAAATACAAAAACGGGTAAGTTAATCCCGCACAAAGTTCCATTTCTTGAAACCGCGACTGGTGCAGGCCCAAGGCACATGGCTTTCCACCCTGCAGGCAAACATCTTTTTGTTGTCAATGAGTCTGATTCCACCGTGACAGCTTTCCGATGGTCCCCGGAAAAAAATGATTTTAAAAACATCGCCACTGTTTCAACACTTCCCAAGGATTTCAAAGGAAACAACTCCACCGCTGAAATATTGGTCCACCCAAATGGTCGTGCAGTTTACGCATCCAATCGCGGACACAACAGTATTGCGGTGTTTAAGTTCGACCTTGAGAAAGAAACACTGGAGAGCACCGGGCATGGTGCTGAAAAAATCAGCACTCCCAGAAATTTCACCATACACCCATCAGGAAAATGGTTGCTTGTGGGTAACCAAGCCAGTGATTCCATAGCTGTTTATAAAATAGCCGATGATGGGGCACTTTCTTTCTCTGAAATTTTCCAAGATATACCAACACCGGTCTGCTTGCGATTCTGGATTAAATAAAGATGGATGGCATTAGTTGCGAAATTCCTTAAAATAAATGACATGGATAATTTCCTTTCCGGAATTGTGCGATTAATGCCTGATTCTTTCATTCTTCCTGAATCTGATTGGAACCCCGGGCATAAGGGATTGGGGCAGGACAATTTTCAATCCGGCGCCGCGTTCAAAAGCTATCTCAAACGATATCGCATGGAACTTGAGTTCAACCCGAAGGACAAGGTATTTGTCCCTGAACTTCCCGCGGGTTATTCGTGGCAGGAATGGACTTGGAAAGTCCAGGAAATGCATGCCGATGCCATTTTCAAAAGCTTTCATAAAGAAATGGATTGTAAAATATTCAGCAGCTTCCATACCCAGGGGGGATGCAGCATGCTGATGCGTGAAATCTGCCTGAGGGCGGATTTCGTGCCTGAGGGAACCTGGCTTATTCTTGGGCCTGACGGCCCCTGTGGATCTGTGCAATCAATTTTGCAAAAAGGAAAAACCCTGGCAATCCAAAATGTTGGAGTCATCCCGCAGGAAAGGAGAAAAGGGCTGGCTAAAGCACTTTTGCTAAAGCTCATCTCCTCACTCGAAAGATACAACATCAATAAAATCACTCTTGAAGTCACCGCGCAAAATATCGCGGCCATTCAACTTTACCGTGGCTTGGGATTCCGAAAAACCAAGTTGATTTACAAAGAGAACCTATCCTTTTTTACTCCTTCATGATGCATTCCTAAAAATTGCACCATTTACAGGCGAGGCGACATTGGAAAAAAAAACCTTCAATCATACTTTTGAAAACGGGCTTACCTTGCTTGCTGAACATATGCCCCATGTGCGTTCCGCAACCGCAAATATAATCGTGCCTGCCGGTTACATTTATGACCCGACAAATATGCCCGGAATTTCCTCGGTATTATCAGAAATGATCCTGCGCGGGGCGGGTAAAAACAGCAGCAAGGAACTTTCCCTTGCAATGGATGGGATCGGACTTGACCGAAGTTGCTCTGCCGGAACCAATCATATTCGGCTATGGGGCGCGACAATTTCGCGAAACCTGGAAAAAACCATTGATTTTTTCGCGGATATTATTCTCAGGCCCCAATTACCCAAGGCGGATGTCGAATCCGTCAAAATGCTGGCTGCCCAGGAAATAATGGCGATTGAGGATGACCCAAAACAGAAGGTTTTGATCGCACTTAAAAAAAACCACTTCCCATCCCCGCTCGGAAACGACAGGCGTGGAACCCTTGACGGATTGAAAAATATCACCCATGACGCAATCACCAAGTTTTGGAAAAAACATTTCAGGCCTAATGGCACAATCATTTCTGTTGCGGGCAACATCGATTGGCCATCATTGAAAACCCAAGTGGAAAGGTTATTCGGCAAATGGAAGGAAACACCTGATCCCATTTTAAAACTGGCACCAGGGAAAGGCGGTATCAGCCATATTGCCAAGGAAACCCAACAGGTTCAAATCGGTATTGCCTACCCATCGGTCACATACGACCACAAGGATTTTTATTCCGCGATTGGGGCTGTGAATGTGCTAAGTGGTGGAATGAGTTCCCGTTTATTCACCGAGGTTAGGGAAAAACGCGGGCTATGTTATTCAGTATGGGCCACCCATCAAAACTTCAAGGAATTAGCTGCGATCATCTGCTACGCTGGAACCACGACTGAAATGGCACAGGAAACACTGGATGTGATTCTCAAACAAATCACAAACCTCACCAAAGGCATCAAGGAAGATGAGGTTAAGAGGCTGAAAATAGGATTGAAATCATCAATCCTGATACAGGAGGAATCCAGTTCCGCCCGTGCCGGGTCCATCGCTGTGGACTGGTACTACCTGGGAAGGATCAGGCCCCTCGAGGAAGTCCAGAAATCGATTGACTCCATAACGACAAAATCAATCCTTAACCATGTGAAACAATTCAACCCAAAGGAGTTCACGATTGTGACCCTGGGTTCAAGGCAACTAAAACACGGCAAATAATCCAATAATCAAAAAGGACCTCAAAAGTGATATTTCATCAGCAACAATGCCCAAACGGTTTGACAATAATCGGGGAGGTGATTCCCGAGGCCCGCTCTGCGGCGGTGGGATTCTTTGTGCGAACAGGATCCCGGGACGAGACGATCGAAGAATCCGGCGTCAGCCATTTTTTGGAACACATGATGTTCAAAGGTTCAAAAAAACGCGACGCAGCCCAGGTTAACAAGGATTTCGATAAAATTGGCGCGAATTACAACGCTTTCACCAGCGAAGAAAACACCGTTTATTACGCATCCACGCTTCCTGAATATCATCTGGCAGCCACGGAGATACTGGCAGACATCCTGCGCCCCTCCCTTCGAAGCGCTGACTTCGAGATGGAAAAAAAAGTGATCATCGAAGAAATTGGAATGTACGAAGACAACCCAGGATGGATGGTGTTTGACCACGCGAGAAAATTATTTTTTGCAGACCATCCTCTGGGCAATAGCGTGCTTGGTTCCAACCAAAGCATCATGGATCTCAAACGGGATCAAATGGTTGATTATTTCCAACGAAGATACATTCCCTCAAACATCACGCTGGTTGCCTCAGGCAATTTCGAATGGAATAAGTTTTTAAAAAACGCGGAGAAATTAACAACAAATTGGAAACATGGCATTGCAAGGCGTGACCATATCCGCCAGACATCCGGCTCGGGTGAGTTCAAATTACTCGAGAAGAAAACAACAACTCAACAAAATGTGGTGATGATCTGCCCTGGCCCACCTGCAGCTTCCCCACTTCGCTATGCCGCAAATTTATTCGCCATGATTCTGGGGGACCAGTCTGGAAGCAGACTTTATTGGTCCCTGGTTGATAATGGCCTGGCAGAATCCGCGGATTGTTCATTTCATGAATATGATGGTGCCGGGGCTTTTTACACCTCGTTCTCATGTGATCCCCAAAAAACCGCCAAGAATTTGGATATCGTTATCAAACAAATTCACGAACTAATCGCGAAAGGCATAACAGAACAGGAACTCGAACAAGCCAAAAGCAAGGTTTTATCCCGAATTGTAAGGGCTGGGGAAAAAACCATGAACAGGCTTCAGGAAGTAGGCATGAGCTGGGTTTATTTAAGAAGATATAAATCCGTGGATGAGGAGATGCAAACATTTGAAAAAGTAAATCTAAGACAAATCCAACAATTAATAGAACGCTATCCCTTATTGCGACTTACCACTACCACCATGGGCCCACTGGCTAAACTTAAAATGCCCCTGATACCAAAACAACCCAAGGTTTCTACTTCACAACATTCATGATGACCGTTTTAGCCGCAAACTCGACATTCTTGCCTTCCTGCTTTGATAACACAACAAAAGGATAGCTACCTGGTTCAATCCATGAATCAACCTGGATCGTGACAAGCCGCTCCGTTTCCTTTGGTGTCACAAGAATACCATTCAATCCGATGTCCAAGACTCTGGATCCATGGGGAAGCCCTCGCACATCAAGAGGCACCCTTCCTGTAAACCCATTACCACGCTCTATCTTGACCAATATTTTAACCTCCGACCCGGCTTTGACTTCCAACGCCTCAGAGGCCGTGGTGGTTATCAAGTCACCTTTTGCACCTAACTTGGGAGGATCGAACTGCAACTCTTTCTCACTTTTAACCCCGCCAATGATTGCGGAAGATTTCACGGCCCATTTACCCTGGGTTGAAGGAGGATTTTTCGCGTCTTTTTGGGCAAACATGCTGAAACTTGCGGAATTTTCCCCTTTGGGAACAACCAATGATGGAGCTAAAAATCCAGGAGGAAGACCACTTATTTTCACATCAACAGCGGCATCAAAACCATCAAGACGATCTATCTCAACATTAACAGGAATCCCCGATCCAGGGACTGGGGAAAAAGTTGATGGGGTCAACTTAAGATTGTAATCCGGCTTGGGATGCCTGACTAACAATCGATAACTGGATTCAGGACCAAATTTTCCCTGCATTTCCCTTAACCTTGCAATGTAAACACCATCGGTTGGGGGATCAAATTCAACCAGCGAGTCTTTTCCATACCTTGGGCCACCATCATCATTCTGATGAAATAGAGTAACTAGTGGGAGGCCATTGGGTGGGAAATTTGCTCCGGGTGGATTCAAAGATACCTTGTAAATAGGCTGCCCCAAATAATGAAAAACGGGAGTCGTTCCCTCATAAGCAATTCGTTTGTTATCAATTTGAAAAAACCTGCAATCATCATCAGGGTTTCTGGGAAGCGCCCGGATTTTCATCAATTCAGTCCCAATTAAAACAAAATCATTCACCGCCAACTCATTCCAAGTCTCAAGTCGAATTCCAGGTGTTGCGGAATCATGATCCCGAAAAATCGTATAAGTCTTGGAAAGGCCCCTTAGAACCGCCCTTGGTATGGGATTTCCCTGGCTATCCAAAATTTCAAGAAAAGTATCCACATTCGAACCAAGTCGACTTCCCATCGTTTCAATGATTAGCTTCTGGTTTTTTTTTGCAGAAAATCTCCAGGAATGAACATCTTTTTGATTTTCAAACCACCCATTTCCAACTCCGGGAACTTCAAGCATTTCATTTGGCTGATAATTTTTCTCGGGTACATCCGAGACAACTATCGCTTTTCCCGGAACCGCATTAAGACTTGGGAAAATCTCCTCGAATGTGACTTTATCCCCGGCTTTACTGGAGTTTGGCAAACTTGCTTTCAAAACATTTTTACCCCCAAGTCCTACTCCTTGGATTGTCCAGGTACTTTCCTTTCCAATTTGGGCACCCAGGGGAAAAATCGATGTGACTATCGGAAAAGTACCCACATGCAATCTGTAGGATCCGACAATTTCGCCCCCACGGTAATCCCGATCACGAACCTCGATCGCATAACGGCCTTTTTGTCGACAAACATGCCCAAGCCAACCCTTTGAGGATTCCCCGACAACCGTGCCATCAGGCGCGACCAACTGCATCATAGGTGAAAAATTTTTCTCATCCTTTTCCGCCTGAAGTTGAATCACGATTTCCTGGCCTGATCGGGCGTCAATATAAAACCAGTCACAGTCACCTGGTCTCTGCAAGGATGATTTGATACTTACAGGTAACTCCAAGGACTGACCTGTCAACCTTGAATCATTTGGCTCTATTTCGAACTTCCGCGAATAACGATCAACCTCAAGGTTAAATTCAATCTCCCTGCCCTGCATATTTTTACATGTAATCTTTGAAAACCCAGGTGCGGCGGTAGGCTCCACCTGCACATCAAGCTTCAACGCGCCATCACCAGATGAACCAGGCTGGGAGAGCTTAACTCCGCTTGTGCTTGAAAAGGCTACAAATGGTGGATCAAAATTATCGACACGAAAAGTTATACTGGTTTTTGCACCCAGGGTTAAAAACGACGGTTCCACCGATTTTAACGCGGCTTTTGGCTCAACTAACGGCATCAGGGTTTTTACAACATCTCCCGATTTCAAATCAAATAGTTCTAGTTTGTTATCCACCCGCGCAATCGCGGCATTCAAACCATCACGCGAAATCGAAATGTGCAACGGAGTATCAGGCAAGGATTTGAAAGATTTAATCTCCGATAGTTTTTCAGCATTCCAAATCTTCCAAACCTTGTCTTCACCTATTGAAATTATCCTTGATCCATCGGAAGTCCATACCGCCTCGTTTACCCCGGATGTATGGGCGAAAGCTGAGGCAAATAGCTTTGCATTTTCCCTCTCCACGGTCCAAACCCTCAAGGCTTGATCTACCCCCGCACCAAGAAGTTGATTTTTTACAGGACTCCAGGAAAGAGTGTAAACCCAATCAGTGGAATCATTGAGGGTGTGTAATTTTTTCCATGTCCGGGTATCCCAGACTTTAATGGCCCTGTCAGCCCCAGCCGATGCAAGCATTGTTCCATCTTTATTAAACGCAACCGCATAAACTGCATCACTATGGTCCTTTAGTTCCTGGACCAAGGCCCCACCCTGTTGCACGGACCATATTTTAACCAACCGATCGTAACCGCATGAAGCAATCAACCTGCCATCAGGACTGAAGCGGATGGAATGAATCAAATCGGCATGACCTTTCACTTTGAAAATAGGTTTTGAAAAACCCAAGTCATCGCCAAGATTAAGAACTGTTATTTCACCGGATACTCCGGCTTTTCCATGTCCGATCGCAATGGCTTTTCCATCACTTGAAAGCGCAATCCCAGAGACAACCCGACTATCCGTGTTGAATTTTGACACCACCGCGGAATCAATGACCCGGATGCCAAACACGGTGTTTTCCCTGGCAGTGAAAACAACTTTGCCATCCTTTGAATAAACCACATCCCTGACTGGATTCGGTTTTTCAGGCATGGGCTGGTGTAAAACCAAAATGCTAAGAAGTAATGCAAAGCTGTTCCATGTGAACATGGTCCGGTCCTTTTATCCTAATGATTGAACACAAATTCCTTTGAGGTCAAAACCGCCCAGACAAGATCCTCGATTGCTTCTTGTCGCGCTTTGGGATCTTTTGAATCTGCTTCCCCCATTATCTTCAAGAATCTGGCAAGCTCCCCATCATTTGGTTTTCGGGACAAAGCCCTTAGAAAAACCCTCTCCACAATTTTTGTGTTTGCAAGATTCTCCCCGACCCACTTGACACCAACAAAATCCCTCGACCTGAGTTTTTCGTTCAATGTGTTTCCATTGAACACATGAAGCGCCTGCCCCACGCTTGAATCCTGCTGTCTTTCACATGAACAAGCCTGTGCTCTTTCGGGCCTGCCAAAAGCATCAAGAAATCGCGATGCGACTGATGCGTCGGGAAGCTGAAGGGCCCGCAAGCCATTTGGATAACCGGCGTAAGCAGTCTTGGCATCACCTGCCCGGCTTAATATCTGGTTAAATGGCGTGGGAACCCCGGTGACTTCAGAGCAGGCATCAAGCAATATTTCCGCCTTCAATCTTCGAGGCAAAAACCTCGAATAAAACCTGTCATCCGATTCATTCATGGAATTAGGCACCGAGGATCTCTGATAAGCCGCTGACAAGACTATTTTTCGCATCAGCTTTTTAGTGTCATATCCATCCTTGATGAAATCCTCACAAAGGGCATCCAGCAAGGCGGGGTTTGACGCCGGGTTTGTGGCTCTTAAGTCATCTTCCGCCTCTATCAAACCACGCCCCATGAAATTTCGCCAAATCCTGTTCACTATGGCACGGGCAAAGAAAGGATTCTCCCTGGCAGTCAACCATTTGGAAAACACATCCCTGGGATCTTCGGGACTATTTGCACTCATGGATTGGGCATCCAATGGCGTCGCTGGCATTGGGATACCTTTCCTTGGATGAAGAACATCACCCACGGGATATGTCTCAACAAAAATCTCATTCAACGACTCACCGTTCTTAATTCCAACCCGGGCAAACAAACTTGCCATGCCCCAATATTGGTCCTGAGTCCATTTTTCCATCGGGTGATTATGGCAACGGGCGCAGGTAAGAGACATTCCCATGAAAGTGACCGCGGTGGTTTCCATCAAATCAGTGACATCCTTGTGAAGCACAAAATAGTTGGCTGCACCTTGGCTAAGGTTACTTCCCTTCACAGTTAATATGGAATGCACGAACTTATCCCACGGGATATTGTCCGCGATCGCTTTCCGAACAAACTGATAAAACGCCCAGACAGACTGCTGGTTAAGGTTCCTTGTGGAAATCAAGAGCATGTCAGACCATTTATAAGCCCAATAATCCGTGGTTTCAGGTCTTTTAATCAAAGAATCAACCAAATGTTCCCGTTTATTTGCCCGGGTATCTTTCAAGAAATCATCCAGTTCTTTCTCAGTTGGAAGGATGCCAGCCATATCCAAAAACAACCTGCGGATGAATTCTTGGTCAGATGCTTGTCCAGATGTGGGTAGTTGTAATTCCTGCAATTTCCCAAGGATAAACTCATCGATAAAATTTGATCTCAAGCTTTTGGCAAAATAATCGGAAGGTAGTTTGTTGCTGTAGGGTGACACAATCGCCCCTAATCCGGAATGATTGCCGAATAAGGCGATCACGCTTGCCTCGCCATTTCCCAGGACATTTACAAAACCATCCTGGTCAACCGTGGCCACCTGCTCCTCACTGGAGGAAAACCTCGCCCAGTGAGACACATCTCGAATTCCACCATCAGTATATTTAGCCCTAGCGATCACCCTGAGCTTATCCCCCGGTTTTAATCTTAATTTTCCCGGTATTATTTCAAGGGATGCGATTCGGGGTTCAACTTTTGTTGATGGTAACGCGCCCTGGGAAATCCAGTCACGAATAAGGTTGAAATCAGGATGATCAACTGGGATTTTTTTCCCTCCCCCATGAGGCAACTTCAAACTTACCTTTTCAAGCAGTAGGCTCGATTCTGGTTTTGCCCAATCCACCCTTCGGGCATTGGCTTGCCTTGTGAGCACGAAAAGATCAGCGGCAGGATCATAACCTCTGAGGGATAACTTCAACCCCCCTTTCCCCGCAAGGGCACCATGGCAAGCCCCTGAATTACAACCTGCGCGGGTGAATGCGGGAATAATCTCGTTTTCAAAACTTATTCTCTTGGCAGCCTGTGTGTTCTTGACCGTTACCCTTGCTGTTGAATCACCCAGCTTGGTTTTCACATTCAAAATCGCTTCACCATCTGAAATCGCCTTTACTTTCCCGGATGGATCAACAGTGAATATTTTTTCATCGGAAGATACAAAACTGGCGGAACCGGACAGGTCACCAATGACCGCATCTTCCTGCATAAGCGCCACAAATACGGAATGCAACTCACCGCGCCCCTGCAACTCAATCGCATCAGGAAAAACTTTCACCTGCCCTGCATGCACTGGGGCGCAGAAAAAAAACAAAAGCATGAATGCTTGAACAAAAGAATGGCCAACAAAAAGATTATTACGCATAGTGATGTAATCCGGCAGAAGTTGGTTACTCTTAAAACAATTCGCGAATCGGGTTCAAGTTAAAGTCAACAAGGGGCATAGGCCTCCCCTGAGGTCCGGGAAGTTCATGATGAGGGTCAAGGTTGAACACCTTGAAAATCGTCGCTGCAACCTCGCCTGGAAGAATCGGCCTGGTCTTTGGCGCGTATCCAAGTTCATCAGACTCCCCAACCACCCTTCCCCCTTTGATTGGTCCACCACCCATCAAGATTGTCCAAACCCCGGGATGATGATCACGACCTCCTGCAGGATTAATTTTCGGGGTTCGCCCAAATTCACCAAGAGCGGTTACCACTGTGTTTTTTAACAATCCCCGCTCTGAAAGGTCATCCATAAGAGCACTGAAAGCCTGGTCGAAATTAGGTGCCACCAACCTGGACATTTCGGTGATATCAGTGAATGGCCTGGAACCATGGATATCCCAAGTGATTTCGTCAAACACGGTTTCAAACATATTTACAGTCACAAATCGAACACCGCGTTCTATCAACCTTCTTGCAAGCAGGCATGATTGCCCAAAACGGGTTCTGCCATAACGGTCACGCATGGCATCCGTTTCCTGATTCAAAGCAAAAGCCTCCCGGGCTTTGGGACTGGTCATCAACTTGTAGGCAAGGTTGAAATTATCATCAAATTGCTTGGATTTTGAATCTTTTTCAAAAGCTGCGACATTAGCATCGACAGAATCCCTGAGTTTACGCCTTCGATCAGCGCGAATGGATGTGATGTAGTCAGGAGGAAGCAAATCCGGGACTTTAAAATCCTTCGCAGAGGGATCGGCATCAAGAATAAATGGGTCGTACTGCTTTCCAAGATAACCAGCCGTGTGGCCATGAGGAAGATTTCCGCCCGTCCGGCCGATCGGCTTGGGAATAAGGACATGACTTGGAACCTCGCCTCTCTGCCCCTTGAGATAGCTGACCACGCATCCGGCATGCGGATGCTCGATTCCTCCGGAAAACAGCCTTCCAGTTTGCATCATCTGATGCCCCGTGTCATGGACGGCACTCGCAGTGTGATAAACCGACCTGACAAGTGAGACTTTATCCATGTGATTGGCTAATTTTGGAAAAATCTCAGTAATTCGAATTCCCGGGGCTTTTGTCTGGATGGTCTTAAAAGGGCCGCGGATTTCTTCGGGGGCATTAGGTTTTGGATCCCAGGTATCTATGTGACTTGGCCCCCCTACCAAAAAAAGCATAATGCAATTCACATCATTATCTTCCGTGGAAGCACCTGCTTTTGCAGCTAAAAATCCGGGATAAGTCAAACCAAGCAAGGGAAGCGAACCAGCATGAATAAAATCCCTTCTGCTGAATCCATCACAAAATTGAGGTCCTTTTTTCGCGTCAATTCGTATCATTTTGCTCTCCAGTTTGCCATCAAACTCATTTCCTAGGCTAACTGTTCAAATTAAATGAGTCAATCAAACAAAGCATTATAACCAGCCATTTAATCAATTGACCGCCTTACAATTGAACATTTATTTTTTCTTGCCTCGGTTTTAAAGTTTTCGCATTTATTTTAAGGAATTCGACACCCTAAACTTGTAAAAAGATGATTATTAATAATTTGAGCTAATTGATAAATCATGGACCAAATCGCAAACAAATATTCCGAACAAACTCCCTTGCTTATTTACGAGGAAAGGGAAAAATCATTACTGGTGAAAAACAATTCACTGGCAAGATGGGAAAGTCTTTTGGGTCAATCCAGAATACTTTGGTTCATACTCTTTGGATTAATGTGCTGGTCAAGCCTGGGCAGAGGTGATTTTTCACCTTGGTTTCTATCAATAATGATCATTCCTTTTATTATTTTGCTTGTGTTACATGAAAGAGTGACCAAGGCCTGGCAGGATGTATCACGAAATCTTGAATTCTACCAGTCGGGCTTGGCAAGGTTGAAATTCAAATGGCAGGGCAAAGGAAGCCAGGGCCTCCGATTTCGGACCACTAATCATCCCTATGCCGATGATCTTGATATTTTTGGCGCAGGCTCCCTTTTTGAACTAATCAGCATTGCTAACACCCTTGTGGGACAAAAAACACTTGCGGAGTGGTTGCAAGGTCCGGCAGACGCATCTGAAATTAAACAAAGGCAAGAATCGATCCATGAGCTTGCCCCACTACTGGACTTACGCCAGGAAATGAATGCCAAAGCCGGGGCGAGCAAAACTCCTGCTGATATTTCCTCCTTGGTTTCCTGGGCGGACCAACCACCCCACCTGTTGTCTAAAATTCCACTTTTTATCGCGATTATTCTTGCTGCTTACGCCCTTTTTTCCATCCATGCCTGCGTCGTCCTAAACCTTGGGCTCGTTCATGTTGCGATTGCAATATTTGCAAATTTACTTCTGGCGTCCTTCATGTCCCGCGGGATGGAAAAAATCTATCACGGCGTAGACCTTCACACGGGGTCTTTCGGGGTGGTATCACGGGCGATGACTTTTCTCGAGAACACAACCTTCAAAAGTGCCAAACTCAGGGAAATGAAATCACGCATCCAGCAGACATCATCCAAAAATCCGCCCTCCATCTTGATTTCAAACCTTGCGATTTGGATCGATCTATCCAATGCACTGAAAAACCTGATGTTTTCCCCGATTGGCTTTCTGCTTAACTGGAAAATTATCGTGGGGTATGGCTTGGAAAAATGGCGTATGACAAATGGCACCCATATCCATGATTGGCTAAAAATAATCGGCCAGTTTGAGGCCCTCAACTCCCTCGCGAATTTCGCCTATGAAAATCCTGAGGATATTTTCCCTGAACTTTCCGAGGAAAAAACATTCCTTCATGCCAGCTCACTCGGACACCCATTGATGCAGAAGGACGCCTGCATCCGAAATGACCTTGAGATGGATTCCAAAACCAGGCTCATGATTGTGAGCGGATCAAACATGTCAGGTAAGAGCACATACCTTCGAACAGTTGGAATCAATGTCGTACTGGCCTTTGCGGGTGCAACCGTCAAAGCCAGAAGCATGAAAATTTCCCCCATGGCACTCGCTGCCGTGTTGAAAATCCAGGATTCCCTTGCGGAAGGAAAGTCGCGTTTCTACGCTGAAATACAACGCATAAGACAGGTTGTGGACCTGGCGGATGGCTCGATTCCGGTTTTTTTCCTCCTTGACGAGATTTTCAGCGGCACCAATTCCCATGATCGAAAACTGGGGGCTTCAGGGGTGCTTAAGGGGCTACTCCGAAGGTCTGCAATAGGTATTGTCACCACTCACGATCTTTCACTTGCCGCGATTGCAGACCAATCCATCTCTGATGCCAAAAACACCCACTTCGCGGACAAATTCGAAGAAGGTAATTTAAACTTTGACTACACGATGAAACCTGGCGTCGTTAGGCACTCCAATGCGCTTGAATTGATGCGGGCAGTGGGATTGGAAATCGACCAGGAATAAACCGTGTCATCGGTTTAGAGTTGATCCTTTGGCTCTATTTTAACTGGCAGACCTGGTAAAGGCGCTGGATCGGCTACTTTGCGATAGCCCAAGGAAACAAGTACTTCCAAGACTTCGCTCCAAGTTGGGAAAGGCCTTCGATTTGAACGCTTATATTGATCCATGGCGTTCATAAACGCAACCTCATCCCCATTGTATTCCTTTTCAAAGGTTACAGGGTCCACCATTCTGCGTTTCTCAGATTCAATTCGACGGTCCAACCCCGTACGCCTTTCAACCACAACGGGAATAAATTCTTTTCTTCGATCAGAGTTGGACCTTTTTTGGTGAGTTGGTTTGATTGCCCCGCTGATCTCGGACACTTCTTTTTCACCCTCAGGTTTGTTGTCAATTGAATCCATGTTCGGGTCAAAAACTTTCCTATAGGCCATAATATTTGATGACTACAAGTATAACCTAAAGTCCAATGATGCCAACAACCAAGCACCTTTTTTTTGGAATTGTTCAACCATTGCGATTTTTAATTTTTCTTTCCACCAAATAATCACTCAGGGCATTCCGCCAACTTCTAAGCGGGGAAAATCCCAATTCCTCAGCACGCCATGTCTCCATCACGCTGTACCCCGGGCGGAGTGCGGGAGCGTTATATTCCACACTTGATATGGGCGAAACTGATGCTTCAACCTGGCCAAGCTCAAATATGGCCCTTGCAAACTCGTACCAGGAGCAGGAACCCTGATTTGTCAGGTGTATAAGACCCTGCGCATTTTTTTTAATCAAAAATGCGGAAACCAAAGCCAGGTCCTTGGTATATGTTGGAGTGCAAAATTGATCAGAAACCACCTTTAACGGTTTTCCCTGGCCGGCTACTCGAAGCATCGTTTCAACAAAATTGCCACCTTTACCACCACTTCCCCATACCCCGTATAAACCACAGGTACGAATTATCAAATGATTCGGGCAATTTGCACCTACCACAAACTCACCCGCCAATTTGCTGATCCCATAGTTACTTACCGGCCCAGGCAGATCATTTTCCCTATAGGGTGATTTTCTCAGCCTATCCATGCCAAACACATAATCCGTGCTGAAGTGAACCAGATATTTGCCTTTAGTTTTGCACCACTGCGACAACTTTTTCAAACCCCAGGCATTTATCATCATCGCGTCGGAAGGTTCAGTTTCTGCTTTATCCACATAGTTATAGGCGGCGCAGTTCACAACCACATCCGGATTGATTTCATCAAGGCATTGAGGAATTGTTTCAGGAATTCCCAGATCAACTTTGGTTCGGTCCAATGGAATGGCACCTTCCCCCAATACCGGGCAAAGATCCCTACCCAACTGACCAAAAGCACCTAGAACTGCGTATTTCAAAGCATCTCTCCTTGAATGGCCACAAGTCATACTGACATACATTGCGTATCATGGTATTTTTTATTAAAGAATGGAAGCTGATTCGTATTTTAAAGAGGAATTAAAATGTATCTTTTCAATTACCTGATTTTTACAACCCTTTTTCTTGTTGGAACAGGTGCTGTTAAACCCCAGGAAAAAAAAGCTCCATTCCGGTACCCGGAAAACCCCAACACACAGAATGGAAAACTTAGATACATCAACAATATTCCAGTTCTTGAAGTGCAGGGATCACCCGAACAAATGGGTGATGCGATTGGAAAATATGTGGTGAAAAACGCGCCAAAAGCCACCAAATACCCTCGAGATGTTCTGAGTCACTTTGGTGTCGAGTTCATGTGGATTGTTTTTGCAAAAGCAGGACAAAGAATGGCTAATTTTTTCCCCAAAGATTACACCAAGGAACTTAACGCCATGGCCACGGCCTCTGGCATAAGTAAAGAAGATTTGATTGTGGGCAACACACTTTTTGATTTAAAAAAAGTAGTCGCATGCTCGGGAGTGACAATTGAACCTGCAAACAGTTCCACGGGCGGCATGCTTTTCGGTCGAAATCTTGATTACCCCTCCCTTGGTTATATCAATCAATACACCCTTGTGACTGTTTATAAACCTGAAAACAAAAAAGCTTTCGCAGCGATTGGATTTCCTGGCCTGATTGGATGCCTTTCAGGCATGAATCAAGATGGTTTATGCCTTGCAATTCACGAAGTGATTGACATAAAGACAGGGCAGAAAAAGTTCAATTACAATGGCATACCCTACGCCATGTGTTACAGGCAACTGCTTGAGGAATGCTCAACCGTGGATCAGGCATATGAACTATTAACCAAACTTCCTAGAACCAGCACAACCAATCTGTTGATCGCCGACCGGAAAAGGTCCGCCGTCTTCGAGGTGACTCCAGACAAAGTGATCGAACGAAAATCAAAGGATGGGGTGGCGGTTTGCTGCAATCATTTTTGTTGCTCCGAGATCAAGCCCTTTTTTCCAATCAATGTAAGGCGATCGTTCCAAAGATTCACCTTGCTCGAGGAACTCCGCACCAATGAAAACAAAGTAAGCCCCGCCCAGGTGATGGAATATCTTGACTCCGTCAACCTTGGTGATGACACCCTGCAAACCATGGTTTTTGAGCCTAGCACACTTCGCTTACACCTCGCTTTTCAGGGCACGCCCTCATCAAAAGGACCTTTCCATACCCTTGAACTTGAATCATTGTTCCAAAAATAACAATTAAAATGCCAATTTTAATCGTTTGGGCCATTCTAATCCACTTATGAGCTTTTGCGGGGTTCGTTGATCTAATAAGATAACATTCAGGATTTATTATCTGCGCGGAGCGCTTCGAACCACCAGAGGCTGCCCCTAATGAGCTTTGGCTTTTTCAGAATCGCTGTTTTTTCTCCCAAGCTTGGCCTTGGTGATTCTGATTTTAATGCTTCCCAAACCATTAATCTTTTGGAGAAGGCACAGCAGCAAAGATGTGGGCTGGCGTTATTTCCGGAACTTGGAATCACTGGCTACACTTGCGCCGACCTTTTCCACCAAAACCTGATCCTCGAAAAATCCTTTGCCGCTGTAAATTCTGTTGTGGCATCCACACGGGATAAGTTTAATGGCATCGTGCTTCTTGGGGCCCCGATTGCGATCGATTCCCAATTATTCAATTGTGCATTAGTCATTCACAAAGGGTCTATCCTGGGCATTGTCCCAAAGAGTTATCTGCCAACTTACAAAGAATTTTATGAAAGACGCTATTTCTCCCCCGCGATAAATCTTCGCTCACAGGAAGTCGTTCTTTTCGGACAAACCATTCCGATAGGAACTGATTTATTATTTCAAGCGGTGGATTTACCAGAATTAATCCTCGGCGTTGAAATCTGCGAAGACCTGTGGGTTCCGATTCCTCCCAGTTCATTCCAAGCATTGGCGGGTGCAACGCTCCTGACCAACCTATCAGCCAGTAACGACATCGTTGGCAAGGCGACATATCGCAAAAACCTTGTAGTAGGGCAATCTGCCAGAAATATGGCTGTTTATGCATACGCATCAAGTGGAGTTCACGAATCGACCACCGATATAGTCTTTGGAGGGCATTGCATCGTTGCCGAAAACGGACAGCTTTTGGCTGAAAATACACGATTTAACAGGGAAGACAGTCATCTTTTTGCGGATGTGGATTTGGAGCGAATTGTAAATAATAGACGAATCACGGGCACCTGGGCGGACAACTCTCACGACAACAATAAATCTTTTCGGAATATAAAATTCAAGCTTGAAGGTGCTGGAACCGAGGATTACTCAAATCAAAAAAACTCCAGACTTTTCCGGGAAAACTACCCGAACCCTTTTGTGCCATCCAACCCCCTCGAACTTAAGGAACGCTGTGACGAAATCTTCCAAATCCA
>SYCV01000217.1 GCA_005786805.1 Planctomycetia bacterium
ATCCACATTGTAAATCCAGTGGGGTTGTGGTCTCGGCCATCCCCTTTTTCGCTCATGGGTGTCCTGCCAAATTCGCCTCCCCAGACCACAAGGGTGCTATCTAGAAGTCCACGCCTTTTTAAATCGATAAGAAGTGCAGCAACGGGTTGGTCCATTCCTTTGCACAGTGATTTGTGGTTTTCTTCGAGTTTGCTGTGTGCGTCCCATTTGCTGCCTGCCCCGTGATAAATCTGGACAAATCGGACCCCTCTTTCAACCAATCTTCTAGAAAGAAGGCATAACTTTGCCATGCTTGCGGTTTCTTTTTGTTCGAAGCCATATAAATTTTTGGTGGCTGTGGATTCGAGGGAAAGATCGACGGCTTCGGGCGCATTAGCCTGCATACGGAACGCAAGTTCATAGCTATTAAGCCTGGCATCAAGCTCGGTTTGTTCCGGATGGTTGGCGGCATATTTTTGGTTGATCAATTTAAGGAGGTCCAGCTTGCCACGCTGTTGGTTTTCGGAAACTCCCTCGGGGGTGTTCAAATTCGGAATGGATTCATTGCCCCCTTGAATTCGAATACCTTGATAAACGGCGGGCATGAAACCAGCGCTCCAGTTTCGCGGGCCGTTCACCACTTGACCCTGGTTGTCTTGTAACACGACAAAAGCTGGTAAGTTTTGATTTTCGGTTCCAAGTCCGTAGGTGGCCCATGAACCCAATGAAGGCCTTCCCCCTATTATCGAGCCTGTGTTCATCTGGCAGACACCGGCGGAATGGTTGATCCCATCTGCGACACAAGATCGAATGACAGCGATGTCGTCTAGAAGATTCGCAGTGTGCGGTATAAGCTCTGAGGCCCAAGTGCCCGCGTTGCCATGCTGCTTCCAGACTCTGGGGCAACCGAGAAGTGGCGAACCACTTTCACCCATTGAGGTGATCACATTTCCAAAGCTTTCGGGAAGTTTTTTTCCCGCTAGTTTGTTGAGCAGGGGTTTTGGGTCAAAAAGGTCAATCTGGCTTGGTCCCCCTTCCATGAAAAGAAAAATTACAGATTTGGCCGTGGCGGCGTGATGGGGGCTTTTTGAAGATAATGGATTGGGTATCTGGTGTTCTTTGGAGATTGAAGTTTCAGCAAATAGTGTGTTAAGTGCCAGTGCGCCAAACCCAGAGCCCGCCTGGGCAAGCCAACTTCTCCGTGAAAAAGGAGTTGTTCTCATATTTGAAAATTTTTGGTCATTAAGCATGGACAAAAGCCTTTGAAAATCAGGGTTTATTCAACATAGAGAAACTCACTTGAATTCAATAAGACCTGGCATAAATCGGTCCAAGCATTATTCTGCGCATCCGATTTGCTGCCGTTTGTTTTTCCGGAAATTTGAATGTGAAGGTTGTGTTCGGATACATCCCTTAAAACATCGGGCTTGGACTCGAACTGCCAATAGCCAATAGTCTGTTTTCCAAGTCCCTCGCGAGTGAATAAAAGTTGGTCAACTTCCAATGGTGCGTTTGAGAGCCTGATGTCGTCTATCAGGCCATCAAAATTGCCGTTGTTGTTCGAATGAAGAGCTCCTATTGTAAGGGGAAGCTCATTTGAAAATTCCCCGATGATTGAATGCTCAACCTTGGAAATGAGCAGTGGTTCATCGTCATTGGAAAGGTCCTTGAGGAAAAATGTAGCGGTCCCTCTCGAGCTTTTTGTCGCAGTCGTGAATGCACAACCGATGTAATAAGGCTTATTTAGCGCGATATGTTGATCCGAAAAAATCGCTTCCTCCCCAACCTCCCCATTTGTCTTTTTACCTATCACTTGAAGAACGAGGGTTTGGGGTTTTCTTCGTGACTGTTTTCCTGTGATCCCAAGAGACCAGCCTGGCTTCCTGATGTCCGATGTTCGATTTGCCACAAGCACGCGTACCGCACCTGTTTCAGCAATTGATTTTGGTAGTGCAAATGTCTCAATCGTGAAACTTGATTTTGGAAAAAGATTAGAATAAGGCACTGTAAGGGTAAGGGGGGAGGCCAGTGCAATTTCGGCAGCCTGCCCATCACGGAAGGGGATTTTTCCGGATGAAAACACTGCGGAAGAAGACGCGCTTTTTTTTGGATCGATTCTCTTTGCCTGAAGGTCCAGGAACGAGCGGGAAATGTTTGATTCCTCGGGCGTTGGGGGTCTTCCGTAGGCAATTCTGTATGCCAGATCAACCCTTTTGCTTGGATCAGGTTCATCCCGGATAAGCCTTTCGGAAAAGGCCCTGGACCTAGCCAGCATCAACGGACTATTGATGAGTAGCAAGGATTGAACGGGCGTGGTGGTTGTCTGTCTGCTTGATGAGCTGCTAAACCAGTACGGCGCATCAAAAACATCAAGCAAAGGATCACGATTGTTTCGGATTACCTTGGTGTAAATCGACCTTCTGGCATCAGGTCCTGCTGCGCCTGGTCCACCCGCTTGAAGTTTTATTTCGCCCGTGGTTGAATAAATCGCATCCCTGATTTGCTCGGCATCCAGTCTTTTTATGGTCCAGTGCCACAGGAATTTGTTTTCAGGATCGATCGCGCGTAAAGAGTCCATATCAGGATGGCTTGAACTTTGGCGGTAGGTGGCGGATGTGACAATCAATCGGTGTAGTTTCTTGATACTGAAATTATTTTCGGTGAAGTAACATGCAAGCCAGTCAAGTAACTCCGGGTGGGTGGGGGACTCACCCAATTTTCCAAAGTCGCTAGCATTTGCAGCTAGTCCCTTGCCGAAATGTTGCTGCCAAATCCGGTTCGCCATGACACGCGGTGTGAGTGGGTTATCCTTGTTTGCGATCCAGTTTGCAAGAACCGATCGTCTGCCTGAACTCATGGACCCATTTGAGGGAGCAGGAATGAAGGCGGGCTTTTCGTCAAGGATGGTTGGGAAACCCGGATCGATGTTTTCCGGGCCTTTTTTTGGGATTGTTGTCTCGGCGGGAACAGGCCCCACATCTTTGACAATCAATGGCCTGGGAAGTTGAGGGGGCTTGATATTGTCAAAGTTGGATAGTTCTTTCTTGAGAGCAAGGTATTTTTCCTTGTCATCCTTCTTGATGTACGACTCGATTCGCTGGAATTCATAAAGCGCCTGCCTGTAAGCCAGTTCAGAAAGTTGGTGCTCCATGGTTGAGCGTTCACCAGGCTTTTTTCGAATCATCGCCTGAATGTCAGAGGGAAATTTGATGATGGCGTTTTCTTCAGCCTTCCGGACATACGGTTTCTCAATCTCCGTGATTTCTTTGCGAATTCGTCCAGTCTTTTCCTCCCAAATTTTCAGTTTTGCCTGGTAGGCGTCTTTCTCTTCCTTGGTGCCAACCTCAACATTTTCCACAGGCAACACACCGCTGAAAAACGCACGCAATCTAAAGTAATCCTTTTGAAGGATCGGGTCGAATTTGTGATCATGGCACCTTGCGCACTGCAAACCGATCCCCATGAACACATCACTGGTTGTGTCGGTAAGATCATCAAGTATTATGTTCCATTGTGTTCGTACATCCCGCTGGTTGTACTCGTAAATCCAATGGCGTAGATATCCAGTGGCAATAAGGGCATCCGGATTTTCCGGGAAAAGTTCATCCCCTGCGATTTGTTCCTTGATGAATAGGTCGTAGGGCTTGTCTGCATTGAAGCTTTTCACCACATAATCCCTGTATAGCCATGACTGTGGGCGGTACTCATCTAGTCGATACCCATCGCTTTCAGCGTAACGGACAAGGTCAAGCCAAAACCTTGCGGAGCGTTCCCCGTAATGCTGGGAATTCAATAAATGATCCACAAGCGATTCATAAGCATCCGGTGATTGGTCATTTATGAAGCTTTCAACTTCCGCGGGAGTGGGGGGCAAGCCGATAAGATCAAAGTAAAGTCTCCTGACCAGCGTTCTTTTATCAGAATCCGGCGCAGCTTTGAGTTTGTGGTAAGTGTGTTTCTCCGCTATGAAACGATCAATGTCATTTTTTGCCCACGATTCACCAGATTTTGGGGCCGCTTTTTTTGTGAGAGGTTGGAAGGCCCACCAATTGCGATCTTCCTGGGTTATCTTGGCGGTTCGTTTTGTGGGATTGGTTTTGTTTGAGGGCCAAAGGGCACCATTTTTGATCCAAGTTGCAAAATCCATTATTTCCTGATCAGACAGCTTGCCCTTTGGGGGCATTTTTAAATCCGTGCTGACATGTCTGATGGCTTCCATCAGCCTGCTTTTTTCCGGGTTGCCCACCACGATGGATGGCCCGGAATTCCCTCCTTCTTTCATGCCGGCTAGTGAATCGAGGACCAATCCGCCCTTGTTTTTCTTTGATTCATGGCTGTGGCAGGAATAGCATTTCTGCTCCAGGACAGGCTTTATCCGAGTGCTGAAAAACTCCGCATCATCTCCAGCAAAAACAGAGTTAAAACACAGTAGGAGGAACCCCGCTAAAAAATAAATAATGCCAGGATAAAGTTGTTTGGTGATGAATTCTTTCATGGTTCATTCAACCCGGATTTTAAATTGAATTACTATCCCATCTTAACTCAAGTTGGAATTAAAATTAATATGAAAGCCAAAAGTATTTGATGAAAAAATACTATTTGGCCAGCATTTTGAGATTATGCCAAGGTTCATGGTCACTGGGTAAGTTTACCCTTTATAAGCTTGATAAAAGGTGGTTAAATTTATTCAATCACCTATTAGTCGAGGAATTCTTCACAATAAAATCCACTATCGGACTAGGGTCATCCAATCCATGAGGGTGATGGCCGACACCTTTTTTGCGGATTAGTGTTATGTCTCCACCCATTTTTTTATAACGTTCTTCCACCAACCCGGTGTTTTCATCCCAAGGGACCACATCATCAGCATCACCGAAAACATGCAGGAGGGGAACCTTGGCGTCCGCGAGAGGCTTGAGATTGTCGATGGGGTTTAATTTGTATTCCAATGCTTCTTTTTCATTTTTAAAACCGTAGACATCCATGACCAGTTTCCAATCCCGCTGGCTACCCTTTCCCTTGCCTTTGCCACCAGGCCAGCTTTTAAAATCGCAAACCGGGGCATCCGCGTAAATGCACGAAACCTTGGTTGGATTTGCAGCAGCCCAATTGTAACAATATAATCCGCCCCTGCTTAATCCAACCAGAGCCGGCTTTGATGAAAAGCCATGCCGGGTTGTGAGTTCCCTGTAAAACGAGTCCCAATATTTCACCGCGGTTGGTGCACCTAGCATGTCCTGCACACGCATGTAAACAATATGAAAGCCCTTGTTCAGCAATGCAATATCGGGCGCGGGCTTGTGCCCAAAAAATTCCCCATGCCAAACCCAAGGCCTGCCAGGCGCCTCCTTTTTTGGCGTGACGACTAAAACCTGTTTTCCTTCAACTTCGAATTCATATTTTTTGAACCCATTCCATTCCGAGACCTTCCCGGTGAATCTGGGTTCGTCAGCATTAGCTAATGAAAATTGAAAAAGGAGTAGTAAAGCAAGCAATTGTGGGACAAATAGTCTCATGATCACGGTTCCCTGACATTGATGGTGTTATCAAGAAAAAAAGTCGCACCAGGTAAGTATTCCGGATGCGACCTGTTGTTTGCTATTTATGTGGCTTATTTTTTTTCTGGGGCATCCAAGTCCTTGAGCTTGATGTTTTTCCAACGCACCTCCAGGGTTTCGGTTTTTTTACCAACGCCATGGACTTGAAGCGCGATCAAACCCTTGGGGGTTACATCATCCTTGATATCTGCGGCGGGAACACCGTTTATGAATGTCTTGATTGAATCACCTTTGCATTCGATCCGGAATTTGTTCCATTCATTAGGTTTGAAGGCTTTTCTTGCAGCTTCATTGTCCTTTAGATCCTTAAGCCAACCTCTACGACCCTCATCATAAATTCCCGCGGAATAGGCCCTTGCTGATGGGTCTATTTCAACCTGGTATCCATGTACCCTGCCCGCGGCAAACTTGTAGTTTTTACCCTTGATATCAGCGGATTTCGCCTCATCGAACACCTGGCTTCGGATTTGAACACCGGAATTCAATTCCGGATGAACCTTGAATTCCACTTCAAGAATAAAGTTTCCGTAGTCCTTGGTGGTGCAGAGGAATGAGTTGGGCGTGTTGGGAACAGATGACCCAACAATTTCATCGTTTTCAACCCGATATTTCGCCATGCCGCCCTTTTGAATCCATCCTGACAGATCCTTCCCGTTAAAAAGATTGATCCAACCGGTCTCATCCGCGGCTTTGGAAAAGGAGACAGTTGTGACAAACATTAGTAAACCGAAAAATACTGAGCGTGATGACCAAGTGCGAATCATTTATTGTTCCTTAAAAAGCGTTGATAACCAGAACCAAATAATATCATTTTTCAAAGATTTCGCCAAACTAATATGAATGGTTAAACTGGTTTTAAGATTTAATTAAAATTCCGGCGATGGCAGCATTCAGAAGAGTCGCGATAAATCCAACAAATAATGCTCGGGCACCAAGTTTTGCAAGATCTCCCCTTCGTTCCGGTGCCATCGCGCCTATGCCGCCAAGTTGAATACCAATCGAGGAAAAATTTGCAAAACCTGTCAAGGCAAAAGCGGTCAACTGGTACGACCTTTCAGACATATGATCGGGTAATGCCTTCCACTCTTTCATTTGAAGGTAGGCGTAATGTTCATTGATAGCCAGTTTGGAGCCAAGCAGGCTTCCGACTTTTTGGATGTCTTCCATATCCACTCCCATCAGGAATGCCGCAGGAGCGAAGCACCAACCCAAAACTTTTCTCAGGGATAAATCATCGGGCAAGAATGAGAGAACATCCTGGGAAAGCCCCAACCCAAGTAAAATTGGCTTGATCCCACCCAATATTGCATCAAACATCTCCACGAATGCTATGAAAACAATCAACATCGCACCGACATTCAATGCAAGTTTCAAGCCTACGGTTGTCCCTGAGGCGATTGCATCAACAGCGTTCACATACGGGGATTTCTCTGTTTGGGTGTTCACAGTTCCCAAGGTTTCCGGTATTGAGGTTTCAGGAAGGAACAATTTTGCTAGATACAAGCTGCAGGGGCATGCCATCACGCAAGTGGTCAACACCGCGACCGGGTCCGCGCCGTAGTTGATGTAAACCACCATCATGCCACCTGAGATATGCGCCATGCCGCTGACCATCAGGGCGAATAGTTCCGAATTGGTCATGCGGGGAACATAAGGCTTGACGATGAGTGGGGCCTCTGTCTGGCCCATGAAAACATTCGCGGAAACGGAAAGGGTCTCCGCCCCGCTGGTTCGCATGAGGTTGACCATGATTTTTGCAAGTATGCTAACGCATTTCTGCAGGATTCCGAAGTGATAAAGTAATGTGAAGAAGGCGGAAACAAAAAGTATGGGTGGTAGCGCTACGAAAGCGAATTGAAACATGTAATTCGACTCAAACAATTTGGACCAGGTGCCTCCAATTGCCGGGGGTCGCGCATCCGCGAGATTGCCAAAAACAAACTGGGCTCCCGCATCTGAAAAACTGATGAACTTTTTAATAAGCCCGCCGACCGAGGAGATGAGTTTATACACAAGTTCAACTTTCAGCACGAGCACCGCCAGCACCATTTGCAAACAAAATCCCCAAGTGATGGTACTCCAGTTCACCGCCCTGAGATTTTGGGAAAAAACCGCGACGAGCCCGAAGAAGAAAAACATCCCCGCGACAGACTGGCCCTTAAGACCTATTGACGCGCGTAAAAAGTAGGATGATATCGCGATAAAAACGATCG